>CAYNBI010000086.1:0-17009 GCA_964395315.1 uncultured Chromatiaceae bacterium
TCCTGCCGAGATCATGGCACGGGCGGTCCGCGACCACCTCGCCGACTGCCTGGTGACCCTGCCCGCCCTGGCCGAGGAGGGGGATGCCGCCTCCCTGCATTTCTACGTCGGTAATCTGACCCACATGCGCAAGGAGATCTTCCCCGGCCTGGAGCGGGCCTACAGCGAGTGGCGCGCCCACGGAGACACCGAGCCGCTGGCAGCGATATCGGAGTTCGGGCGTCAGCATTGGGAACGGGTAGCCCGGGCAATGGTCGAGCTCCACCAGGCCCATGGCCCCGATGCCGCCGCACCCATACAGCAGCTGGTCGACGACAGCTACCTCTAACGAGACGCCGATGATTGGCCATCCTGGCCAGAATCGGCACGCCACCCGAGAGGCACGGTTCTTGGGTGGCGACACATCCAGGTGTCGCGGAAAGCGCCGCTTTAGTCAGTGTATGGTGCGGATTATGGTTCCTGAAGAACGCCCCCGTCCCGGATGATCTCCGACGTCGCACTGCACAGGGTTGCGAGCCGAGAATCGGAGATGATGTAGGGTGGCATCAGGTAGATCAGGCGGCCGAAGGGCCGAACCCAGACGCCGCGCTCGACGAAGCGGTGCTGGATCTCGCGCATGCGGACGGGCCGCCGCATCTCGACCACGCCGATTGCCCCGAGAACGCGGACGTCCGCCACACCCGGCAGGTCGGCGCAAGGCGCAAGCCCGGCCTCCAGGGCCGCTTGTATGCGGCGGATATTCGCCTGCCAGTCCGTAGCCAGGAGCAGCTCGATGCTGGCATTGGCAACCGCGCACGCCAGCGGGTTGGCCATGAAGGTGGGGCCGTGCATGAATACCCCGGGATCTCCCGCGGAGATGGTGTGGGCCACCTCACTGCTGGCCAGGGTGGCGGCAAGCGTCATGTAGCCCCCCGTCAGCGCCTTGCCGACCGTCATGATGTCCGGCGCCACGCCTGCGTGCTCACAGGCGAACAGACGACCGCTGCGGCCGAATCCGGTCGCGATCTCATCGGCGATGAGCAGCACCCGATGGCGATCGCATAGCTCCCGCACCCGGCTGAGATACGCCGGGGAGTAGAAACGCATGCCGCCAGCGCCCTGGACGATGGGTTCCAGGATGACCGCGGCGAGCTCGTTGCGATGCGCGGAAATCAGGTGTTCGAAGTCCGCGATGTCCTCGTCCCGGCAAGGCTCGCCGAAGCGGCAGGCGGGGGCGGGGGCGAACAGCTGCGTGGGGAGAATGCCCGCGAACAGGTGGTGCATGCCGGTGACCGGATCGCACACCGACATCGCCCCGAACGTGTCCCCGTGGTAGCCGGAGCGGATGGTGAGCAGCCGGTGCCGGCTCGGCTCCCCTTTCGAGTGCCAGTACTGGATCGCCATCTTGATGGCGACCTCGACGGACACCGATCCGGAATCGCACAGGAAGACGTGCTGCAAGGGTTCCGGGGCCAGTGAGACCAGGTTTTGAACCAGCCGCACCGCCGGCTCGTGGGTCAGTCCGCCGAACATGACGTGTGACATGCGCCCGAGCTGGTCCTGAACCGCCCGATTCAGCGCCGGATGATTGTAGCCGTGGATGGCGCACCACCAGGAGGACATGCCGTCCACGAGGACTCGTCCGTCCATCAACCGGATCAGGCAGCCTTCGGCGGAATGGACCGGGTAGACCGGGTCCCGGTCGATCGTGGATGTGTACGGATGCCAGGCGTGGGCCTCGTCTATGCGAACCAGGTCGGAGGTGTCCATCAGGTGCGGGCGTAGTCGCGTGCTTCGGCCATTTCGGCGATGATGCCGCTCCCGACACCCGGCGACGACCCGCGCGCGGTAGCCTGCGCGTCGCCACATACCGGTTACGGCGCTTGGAAAGGCTTGACCAAGAAACAATCATAACAGCCGCAGGGCAGCCGACGCCTTACTGGGCGAGCGGTCGAGGCTAGCGAGTCGAGAGCCAGCCCCAGCTCCACCAGAATTGGCCGTCAACCTTGCCGCTTGGCCGCCGCCGCTACTGCCCGTCCGAGCCCGTGATCCTGCGGCCGACGAAGCCCGAGTACCGCAGCCTTTCTTCCCCGTCGACGGTGATTGCCCGCAGGGTCTCGCCCCGGGTTCGGCCCAGGCCGAGGATAATCGCCTCGGTGTCCGACACGGGTCTCAGCGGGACCTGAATGGTCTTGCCGGAGAGCATGGGCATCTTGTAGCTCATGCACAGCTGGCCCTCTCGGAGCTTCAAGGTCGGCTCGGTCAGAGGGTAGCCGGGATCGGGGTTCAAGAGCTCATAGCTACCCACGCGTCGGAGCCAGGCGTCGGGGATGGGCGTCTCGGGCACCTTCTCGCCCAGCACGATCTGCTTCTCGCCCTTCTGGGCCAAAACCACTTCGCGTCCGTCGATCTCCCGCGTCTGAAAGCGCATCTCGGCCAGGGGCTTGAAGGAGGGCGGAAGCGACCCGACCGCGCCGGGTCCGAGACCGAACCAGCCGTTCGGATACGGAATGAGATCGACCGTTTCCCCGACGATGCAGGCGCAGAGCTTGGCGTCCGTGGGGCGGATGGAGATCAGACCGAAATCCGTGGCATAGTTGCCCGCCGTCTCGGCGGGTCGGTGCTCGGTCGCCGTTCGTTCCAGGTCTGCGAGAAAGAGTCCGGCCGGAAGAGGCTCCGGCGTGGCCTTCAACACCCTCGCCAGGATCTCCTCCGCCAGCCTGGACACGATGCCCCGCGCGCCGTCCGCGTTGGCCAGCACCGCCACGCCCAGTCCGTGGTCCGGAAGCATGATCACCTCGCTGCCGAAGGCGAGGGTGGTCCCGCCGTGGCGGAGCACCTTACCGCCGCCGGGGATGGTGTCGTCCTCCAGGAACCAGCCGAGGCCGTTCAGGATGTCGAGATCCAGCGGCACGTCCAGGTTCTGGGGCTCGAACAGCTCCTCGAGGGATTCCGGCTGCAGCATCCGCGGCGAGCCTGTCCGTTGGGGACCGAGAATCGACCCCATGAAACGGCCCAGGTCTTCGGCCGAGGTGTAAAGACCGAGAGCCGGCGTGTCCCTGATCGGCAGCAGCCGAATCGGTCTACCGTTTCTGTAGCCGCGGGCAACTTCAGGCACCCTGGCCGTCGGATTGCCCATCCAGCTCCGTCGCATGCCGAGTGGACGGAAGACCCGTTGCGCCATGTAGTCGCCGTAGCGCATCTCGGAGACGGCCTCGACCATGTGCCCGAGCAGGGTGTAGCCGACGTTGGAATAGGAGAACACGAGGTTGGGCGGAAAGGCCGTGTACTCCTCGCGGAGTTGTGCGGCGACCTCGGTGAAGGGCTGGCTGGTCCACATGCCCTTGTTCAGATCCGTCGGCAGGCCCGAGTGATGGCACAGGGCACTGCGCACGGTGATCGGCTCCCCGGCGGTGTCGAATCTGCTGCGAATGGAGAAATCCGGCAGATAGCCGTTCAACGGCTGGTCGATGTCGATCTCGCCCGCCTCGCTCAATTGCATGACCGCGATCGCGGTGAAGGGCTTCGCCAGGGAGCCCGCGCGGTAGACGGTACGCGGACCCGCAGGTTCGGAGGTATCCAGGTCGGCATGGCCGAAACCCTCGGACCACAGCACTTCGTCGCCCAGCACCAGGGTAAGGCTGATTCCCGGGATACCAAATCTTTGTTGCGCGGCGACGATGAGCGGGGCGAGGCTGTCGCGCATGGACCTCACCTCGTCCCGCACCACCGCGTCGGATGGAATCGCAGGCGGCGTCTCGCCAGCGGACCGCGCCGACTGGGTCGCCACGGTCAGGGCCAGGGACAAGCTGATGAGGATTGGAGCGCTACCGCGTCGCCGGGTATAGAGCACGGAAGACCCCTTTCTGGCGGAGTTAACGGCAGGGAGCGGGCCGTTTTCGCCCGCGGTTGCTATCAGAGCCTAGCACGCGATGCCACGCGCGGCCTTACAAGACCGTAGAGACAGGCAGTGGCGACACTGGTTCCCGCGCGGCGGAGACGCGGACGTCAGAGCATCGCCCGCGGTTGGAAAGCGAGCGGGAGATGTGGGCGCGCGGATCGCTGTCGATGGACGCGGGGTGGGTGGGACGCCGCGTCCGCTGGCTTCCCGCGCCGACCGCCGGTCACCTGATTCTGCTGCCGATGACCGGCTCGCGGTGCGAGCGACGGCAAATCACGACCAAGACGCCAACCGTAGCGAGCACCCCGCCCAGGAACCAGGCGAGCAAGTCGCCGACGGCCAGAATGCCCAACACGCCCACACCAATGTAGGCGTAGGGCAGGATCTCGTAGACTGGGGCGGGGATCCACATGGTCGTTGCCTCCTTTGACGGCGAAGGTCAATTGTCGACGCTCATCGCCCGCTGTCCGCGGGCACGTCCGCGAGATCCCGCGCGTGGGTGATGCGGTTTCGACCGGCGCGCTTGGACCGGTAGAGGGCCCTGTCCGCCTGGTCGACGAGGAGTCGCGGCCCCTGATCTGTTGACGGGATTGCGGTGGCAACCCCGACGCTGACGGTTACGACCGGCGACACATCCGATGCGCTGTGTTCCATCTGCAGGATCGTGATCGCCTGGTTCAGCAACCGCCCCATCTCCAACGCTCGATCGTAGTCGAGATCCGGCAAAACGACTGCGAACTCTTCACCCCCGTACCGGGCGACCAGGTCCGAGCCGCGTTTCGCCGTTGCCTCCAGCGTACGGGCGACCGCCGACAGACATGCGTCGCCGCGCAGATGGCCGTAGGAGTCGTTGAACTTCTTGAAATGGTCGATGTCCACCAGCGCCAGCGACAGGGGATTCCGGTGTCGTTGCGCCCGGTCCCATTCCCGCTTGAGGGTCGCGTCGAAGTGGCGCCGGTTGGCGATTCCGGTGAGGCCATCCAGGCAGGACAGCCGCTCCAGGGAGCGATTGGCGATCTCCAGCTCGAGCTTGACCTTCAGGAGCTCCTGTTCCCTCTCTTTGCGCCGCTCCATCTCCCGCTTCAACCGGCCGATGGACCTGAGGCGGGAGAGCAGCTCCACCGGGTGTATCGGCTTGGTGATGAATTCGCTGGCGCCCGCTTCGAAGGATTGCTCCAGCAGCTCCATATCCGAGCTCGCGGTGATCATGGCGATCGGCACGTCGCGGAAGCGCGGGTCCGACTTGATGCGTCTGCAGGCATCGATGCCGCTGTTACCCGGCAGGTAGATGTCCATCAGGATCAAGTCGACGGAGGCCCCCCGGGCGCCATTGGGACTCTGGAGCCCCAGGAACTCGTAAGTCTCCTCGGCCGATCCGGTCTCCGAGACCTCGGTGAAGCCCCCTTTGAGCAGGAAGTGGCGGATGAGCCTGCGCAGCGCGGCCGAATCGTCGACGATCAGGATGTGCATCGGTCAATCGCGGGGTCGCGGGCTTGCCTTGTGACGGGAGTGACGTTCGGTAGTCGGTGAAAACAGCGCGAGCTGCGACCCCGGGTGCTCGCGGGTCCGTGACCCGGACGCGTGTCAGCTCGAATGCGCCGCATGACCTTCAGTGTTGCAGTCTCGCGTTCACGGTCTCGATCTCGTGCCGGATGTTCTCCGGCAGGTCCATGTACCATGCCGGCTGGTAGGCGGCTCCATGGTCCCAGGCCGCGAGGGCGTCCTCGGCCTCCACTGGGTATCCCGCGCGCTGCATGTCTTCGTATGCGATCAAACTATCGAGGTCGGTGAAGTCCTGCATGATCCGGCTCCCGTGCATGTTGCAGATCCCGCGATCACGCGCCCAAATCCCGTGGGGCGCGAGCTCGCTACCTGCGAAGCAAGTTGCAGGCCGGAATGCGCGACGTCCTGCTTTGCATCCCCAGGGCGTGACGCTGGTCACGGGAACAGGGTGCCGAGACAGGCAAACGCGCAGCGTTTGCGCAGCGGGACCGAGCCACCTGGTCTCGCAGTTGACCCCCGCGGGGCCGGTATGCGGCACCCGCGGGGGGAGTGTCGCCGATGACCGACGCCCACACGCGCTGGTGTTTCACGGTGCCGGTCCTCAGGGCTCTGCGAAGAGCGCGCGCACCGTGTCCGCAAGCTCGCCTTTCGGAAGCAGGCGGTTGTTTTCTCCCACCTCGTAGAGGCCGAACCACTCCTCTGGATCGTTCTCCTCATGGCGGGTGCTGTCTTCCGGATACTCGCCGCTCTTCCACCATTCGTCATGCAGCTCGAAGAACACGAGCCCGGCGAATACCTCCTTGCCGCGGGCGGTCCTCACGTCTTGCCAGACCGACCGAAATACCGCGGGGACGTCCTCGATCCGGTGTCCGCCGAAACCGGGCACCCACGGCTTCGGAGCGATGGGGGAGGTCGAGAGACCGACCTGCGTGATCAGGATCGGCTTGGCGGTCATGCTCGCGAGGTCCTCGAGGTAGCCCTGATAGCTGGTCTTGGTCCGTGAGCCCGGCGGGGAGGAGGTCACCCCGCGGGCGTAGGTGTAGACGTTGAGGCAGGCCAGATCCCCCATATCGGGGTTCAGGACGCTGTCCCTCGGCACCTCCAGGTCGGGACGGTCCGCGACCGGGCCGATATGGGTCCAGCTCGTGTGGCAATAGAGATGCCGCTGCCCATAGCGTGTCAACTCATAGTCCATGGCGCCATCGATCAGGCGCGCGAGGGCGACCTCCGTCGGGGTGCGGCCAGTCACGGCCACATGCTTGCCCTGGTAGTCACGCACCTGTGGGTGACGGGCGTCGGTGCGGGCCACGGATTCGGCCTGGAGCTCGTCGCCGACGGAGAAGAGGACGAGGCGGTCGGGTCGGCCCACCGCGTAGGTGTGGTCGATGACGGCCTTGATCTGGGTGAGGGTGCGTGCCAGGAAGCCCTCGTCGAGAAAGTCCTCCTCGTAGCCGTGCACCCAGATGTCCTGGCCGTAGAGCAGGTCGGTCTTGTCGAGCTCCGCGAAGAATCCCGCCGGCATCAGCAGGGGAAAGACGTGGAGGTAATTGACGCCGAGCTCGTCGAAGCGGGCGAAGTGCCCCGGGTAGCGGCCGCCGTCGCCCGGGGCGGCACCGTACAGCGGCGTCTCGCCGGGCAGATAGGGTGAATAGCCGATGCCGCGGAGAAAGACCTCATTGCCGGCGACTCGGTCCACCAGGGATGTCCCGCGGACGACGAACCTCGGCGGCTCCGGCGTGGTCGCGGCGATGCGCGCGGCCTTGCCGTCCGGCTCGGGCCCAGGGGCGCCTGCGATGCCGCTCGCCGGGCCGAGCGCGGCGATTATGGCGAGGAGGCGCACGAGGTTTCTCCACGGCCTGCGATCTAAGCCTGGATGAGCGGGGGTTACATCAGCTGCCACGTCGGTCCACCGTCACGTTGAACTCCTCGACTTGAACTGCCGCCTGTCTGCCTTCCCCGAAGAGGTGGAAGGAAAAGGCCTGGCGGGGTCGGGGATTCTCGAAATCGAACGCGATCTCCGCGACCTCTCCGGCGTGAAGCACGGGGAAGGGGGGATAGGCGATATCGGTCACCAGGTACTCGTACTGGCGGAGATTGAGCTGCAACTGAATGCCCTCCGCGCCGGCCTCGACGGCCTTGATGCGCATGGAGACATGAACCTTGGACCTTTCCGGAAAATCGAGGTACTGCGCACCGACGAGGTTCTCCGACCACTCGTTGACGACCTTGTCCGGGAGGCGGCGTGTCTCGCCGGTTGCGAACCGCATCAACTGCGGCCGGCCATCCGCGATGAGCTTGTCGTCGAGGACCGATGCCCGCGCGAAGAAGACGGGGCTGCTTTCCGTCTCATCCTGTCCAAGGGGTACCGGCGGGAACCCCAGTATGCTGTCGGCGTTTCCCACTCGACAGCGGCTGGAATCCGCGCTGCATTCGTAGCGCAGGTTGTCGCCGGTGTGCCAGCGCAGCTTGCCGGAGGTGTAGGAGACCATGTCACGGGGCCCGGCATAGTCGCGGAAGAAACTGCGGCCGACGGTCGTGGGCGGCACGGCGAGACCGAGGTAGTCGAGCACCGATGCCGTCGTATCGACCAGGCCGAAGGTTCCCCGCTTGAGCCGCGGCAGCTGGTCATGCTCCGGGGCCATCACGATGCCCGTGCCCCAGCTGCTCATCCAGTCCGCGAGCGGCGAGCCGTGGGATTCGTCGGACGTCACGATGACCAGGGTGTCGTCCAGCACCCCGTCGGCGGCGATTCCCGCAAGAAACTCGGCCACCGCCGCGTCCAGCATGGCTACCGCCGCCATGCGCCGGTTCGGATAGCGGGCGGTCGCCGATTCTGATGCGTCGGCGTAGGGCTGATGGGTCCCGACCGTGAGCAGGGTCAGCATCCAGGGCTCGCCGGCGGACTGCAGGTCGGCGACGTACTTGCGAGCGCCCTGGAAGAACGCCGGATCGCTCGCCCCCCACTCGAAGGGGTAGGGGTCCGGCGCGGTGAACCACTCGGAGCCGTGGACATGCTCGAAGCCGACGATGGGCATGACCCGGTCCTTGCCCATGAAGGCCAGGGCGGCCCCCTGCAGGTAGTGGGTGCTCCAGCCGTTCCTTGCCAGCTGGGCGGGAAGGCAGGCCTCGGCGCGTTCCGAGCCCTTGGACAGCTCGAAGGCCTTGGGGGTCTTCGACGACAGTTTGCTGAAATCGCCACAGAGGATCGCGTAAAGGCCGCGGATGGTCTGGGCGCTGTGGGCGACGAAATCCGGGATCAGCATGGCGCTGCCGGTGTTGGCGACCAGGCCCTCCATGACCAGCGGCTCGGACTCGACCCCCATCGCCTCGCGGATTTCCGGATAGTACAGCCCGGGTATGCCCTCCATGATCACGATCAGCACGTTGCGCGCCCGCCCCTTGTCGAGCAACGGCGTCCCGGTGAGGTCGGCGCGGCGCAGCCCTTCCGGGAGATCCGACTCGGAGAGGATGATCGGCGCCGGACGCAGCACCATGGCGACGGCATCCCAGGCGAACCAGTGCAGCGGGTTATAACGCGCCGCGATACCGGTGTCAGCGGTTTCCCGGCTCAAGAGCACATGGCCGGCCAGGAGCAGGCAGCCGAACGCGATGCCGTAGCGCATTGGCCGCCAATTGGGCCGCGCCACCGGGAAAAGGATGCAGAGCAGGGCGGCGGCCAGCATGGACCCCGCCTTGGCGGGAGACAGGATATTGAAACCGGCGGTGGTGTTCTTCACAAACTCCGCGTCGAGCAGATACTGCACGTCCTGCCAGGTTGGAAAGCGCTGCATGGCCGCGAGCAGCTCGAGGGCGGCGATCTGAAACAACGCCCAGAGCGCCACGAACCCCACCCGCATCCAGCGGGGGGAGAGCAGGAAGATCAACCAAGCCAGCAGGCCGATGCCGCAATCGGACAGCAGGCCGATTGGCTGGTCGAATCCCTGCTCCAGCAGACGCCACAGGACAGGCAGGAAGAAGGGGACGGCGGAGAGGACGAAAAGAAACGGCTTTTTCAAGGGTGATGCGAATCGGCTACTCGTAGGGCGCTGGAGGCTGCTCGTTGATGGCCTCGCGCGGGGCAATCCAGCCTGCTCGGGAAGCGCCCGGATGCGCGACACGTGGGAGCTAGATCATGAAACGTTAATGATAATGTAACAGGCCGCGCGGGTCCGCAGAACTCGTCCTGATCGGAGATCGGGATGCATTGGGACCCGGCTGGGCCGGGGTTCCAGCGAGGCTCCGGCGCCCAACGAAAAGCGGCGCCCGAGGGCGCCGCCGGCCGAGGTCCCCGCTGAGCCGTCGCGTCAGGTGAACATGTCCGCCGTGATGTTACGGAACCAGCCGAGTGCGAACTGGACCTCGATGGATCGGGTCTTGGCGTCCGCATTAGCGGGGGAGAGGCCGCCGGCTCCCTCGATGCTCACGATTGCCCCGTCCTTCAGCTCGTAGACGCCTGCCACGGAAATGCCGTAATCCGGTGCGATGATGCTGTAGCAGGTATTGACATACGAAGGCTCCGGCGGTTCCTGCCCGTTGACGGCAGCGACGATGGCGGCTGCGCACACCTTGCCCTGGGAGTTGGCCGCGTAGCCTGACTTGGGCATGGCCCCGGCGACGCAGGCATCGCCGATCACGTGCACGTCCTTGTGGATGCTGGACTCGAAGGTCTGCTGGTTGACCGGGCACCAGCCGGAATCATCGGCGAGGCCGGCGCTCTGGGCGATGGCGCCCGCCTGCTGGTGCGGGATCAGATTGATTACGTCGCCCTGGAACTCTTCCACCTGCCCGACCAGGGTCCGGGTCTTGGGATCGACGGCTTCGATGATGCCGCCGTTGGCACCCGATACCCACTCGATCATGTCCCCGTAGTACTGCTTCCAGCCGGCGGTGAACAGCCCCTGCTTGGAGAAGGCGTCCTTGGCGTCGAGGATGATGATCTTCGATTTCGGCTTGTGGTGGCTGAAGTAGTGCGCCACCTGGGCCGCGCGCTCGTAGGGCCCCGGGGGGCAGCGGAAGGGGTTGGGCGGGGCGACGATGTAGCAGACCCCGCCATCTGGCATCGCCTCGAGTTGCCTGCGAAGCTTCAGCGTCTGCGGACCCGCCTTCCAGGCGTGCGGCATCTCCTCCGCCGCCTCCGCGCTCATGCCGGAGATCTTGTCCCAACGGAAGTCGACGCCGGGCGAGACCACAAGCTTGTCGTAGTTGTAGCGGCTTCCGCTCTTGCCGCGGACGAACTTGGCCGCGGCGTCGATCTCGGTGACCTCGTCCTGCACCACGGCCACGCCGCGGCGGGTCAGCCCGCGGTAGTTGAAGGTAAGGCTGTCGAGGTCGCGCTCGCCGCCCAGCACCTCGTTGCTCAGCGGACAGGAAACGTACACCGGGTCCTTCTCGATCAGGGTGACGCGGATCTCGGGGTCGGCCATCAGGATGTACTTGGCGACGATGGCGCCGCCGTAGCCGCCACCGACCACCACCACCCGCGCCTTGGGCGGCGCGGCGCGGAGCAGGGCGGGAAGGCCGAGCCCGGCGAGGGCAGCGGTCGCGGCGGATGTCTTCAGAAAGTCTCTGCGCGTGATGCTTGACATTGCCATGCCCCTATTTCTCGCTTGCATAGTATTGCGCGAGGGCCCGCAGCTCCTCGTCGTTGAGCTTCATGACCCGTTCCCCCATCTTGCGGGGCTGGCAACGCTTGCCGATTTCCCGGCACTGCTCCAAGGCATAGTGGGTATAGCCGACCCATTGACCCGCGAGGCGCGGGTTCTCCTCGTCCTGGACCCGGCCGCCGTCCTCGTGGCAGGTCTCGCACTTGGTCTCGTGGATCTCCTTGCCCATGGCCAGCAGCGTGCCGTCGGCGACGGCGTCGTTGGAGACCCAGGGTTGGTTGGCGAACCAGCCGGCG
The DNA here is from genome assembly GCA_964395315.1 of uncultured Chromatiaceae bacterium. GTDB lineage: Bacteria > Pseudomonadota > Gammaproteobacteria > Chromatiales > Chromatiaceae > CAVORB01. The sequence continues at coordinate 11,283 of CAYNBI010000086.1, forward strand.
ATGGCCCAGATCTCCTCGTCGCTGTAGCCCTTCATGATGCGGCCCATGATGGTAGAGTCGCGCAGCCCGAGCTTGTAGTCGCTCAACACGGAGGTCAGGTAGCCGCGGTCCAAGCCGCCGATGATGGGCATGTAGACGCCGGCGCTGGCGCCGTTGGTGCCGTGGCATCCGGCGCAGGTGTTTGCGAGCATGCTCGCGGACCGGACACCTGCAGCCTCGGCGGCCGCGGCAAGGAAAAGTGCTGCCGCGAGCGCGGCGAGCCGTAGAGAGCGGGCCATGGTGGTGCTCCTCGATGGCGGGTTATGGTTCTCGGTTCTGCGGGCTGCCGGTCCGGCGAAGGACCCCGCCCGCTAGGAGGAAAGCAGCCCTTGGCGCAGGAATCCTTGATCGGCCTCAACTTTTCCCGGATGGGTTCGAGTTTGCGCTGGCGCTGATCTCGAAGGAACATGCGCTTCGGCCAGCCAAGGACCCGGTCGGGCATCAAGGAAGCGTGATCAATTCAGCGTTCGCCGCGGCACAGGGACGTGACGCCATTTTCAAGCGCGAAAGTGTTTGAAAATGAAGCCATTCAAGTACCACGCTTCTTGGGCGGCGTGCTGATCTTGGCCAAGACGTCCAATGATCGGTGTCTCCTCAACTCACGAACGGCAAACGTCATGCGAATATTCGAACGCCCCTTGAAGCGCCTGTGCATCCTCGGCGCGCTCGTCGGCCTTTCCGGCCTGGTGGCATGTACCTCCGGGCCCGGGCGCTCGCTGCGGCCGGGCGAAGCGGATCAGACTACGGGCAAGGTCGTGGTGGACCCCGCGGACGCGGGAGAGCTGTCCCGGCTGCTGGATGCAGTTGCCGCCAAACGGGTGGTCTACGTGGGCGAGATCCACGATCGCTACGACCACCACCTGAATCAGCTCGCGGTCATTCGCGGCCTCGACGAGCGAGGTCTCAAGCTCGCCATCGGCGTCGAATACTTTCAAGAGCCCTTTCAGCCCTACGTCGACGCCTATCTCGCCGGCAGGATCGGCGAGCGGGAGATGCTGCGCAAGACCGAGTACTTCAAACGCTGGCGGTTCGATTTTCGGCTCTACCGGGAGATTCTGGAGTACGCGCGGGAAAGCGGCATACCCGTGGTCGCGCTGAATGCGCCCAGCGAGATGGTGGAGGCGGTGTCGAAGGACGGCATCGAGGGGCTCGATCCTGCCTACCGGAGACGCCTGCCGGCTCGGATCGCGCCGGCCGATGCCGATTACGAGCGCCGCATGCGCGACGCCTTTCGCCTCCACGGCGATCTGCCCGAAGAGCGTTTTCGGCGCTTCATGGAAGTGCAGTCCGTGTGGGACGAGTACATGGCCCGTCGTGCCGCGGAATACCTGGAGAAGAACCCGGATCGCACCCTGGTGGTGCTGGTCGGCGCGGCCCATGTCCTGCACGACTCCGCCATTCCCCAGAGGTTGCGCCAATATCGCCCGGTCTCCGACGCGGTGGTCGTGACCCGGCCCTACGAGCCCTTGCCCGGGGTCATGCCGGACTTCGTCCTCCTGTCCCGCGACCTGGACCTGGATCCGCCCGGCAGTCTGGGCATGGCCCTGGCCGCGGACGATGCCGGCGTGCGCGTGCACCGGGTCGCGCCGAAGGGAGCGGCGCAGCGCGCCGGACTGGAGGAGGGCGACCGTATCTCGTCTCTCGCCGGTGAGCCCGTCGCTGGTCTGGAGGATGTGCGCGCCGCCATGGTGGGCAAATCTGCCGGGGATCGCGTGGAGGTCGTGGTGCTCAGAACATCGGAGGGATCGCCGAAGCGCAAGGTCGCCGTGCTGACGCTGATGTGATGCGCCGCAACGGTCGCGGCCGCCAAACGGCAGCGAATCGACACCGTCGCAAGGGGTCAGCCCGTCGTGGTCGCCCAGGAACTGGCCTGACATGCTCAACGTCCCACATCAAACGTGGCTCGGCTTCAGGGGTACGGTCACTCCAACTCTCATTCCGAAAGCTGCCGTGGGCGACACGCCCGCCAGACAGCGGCCGCAATGACCGGATCGCAAGGCCCTTCAACCCGCCATCAAGGGCGCGAAGCGGATCGGCGAACCTCTACGCCTACTTAACTCGGCATTCCTTTAAGAGAAATCTCCAGCGCCAAGACGATGAGAGCGATGGCGGCAATCCAGCTGCCCGCTGCGCGCACAGCGATGGCGTGCCAGGATACGCGGGCCGCCAGCGCAAGCGCCGAGGCAAGCGCGAGGATCAATAGACAGGCGCCAACGATGCCTGCGATGAACAACACCTCGGCGGTATCGATGCGTATCGCGAGACCGTTTGAATATCCCTGCGCGAGCCCGAGCAGCAATCCGATCCCTGCCACGGCAGTCAGGCCCACAGGCAAGCGCAGCGCCACCAGCAGCCCGACGCCAGCTGCGGCGGCGAGGTTGGTGGCGTCGACGTACGGAACCTTCACTGTATAAGCAGAGGCAATAGCACCTCCGACCAGACCCATGGCAAGGACTGCGATGCTCACGGCAATGACATTGCGTCCGCGCTGGCCAGCAAGCAGGCCCATCGCGATCGCGCCGAGCACATACTCGACACCGGATAGGTAATTTACCGCTCCGGCGAGAGAAGCCGGAACATGGAAAGCAGCCTCATGGGGAAAGCCTAGCGGTGCCCACAGACTAAGTCCCGACCCGAGAGCCGCGCGGGTGATGCCGCGCCCGATCACGTGAGCCCGAGCTGGAGGTAGAGAAAGTAGGCACCGGTCAGGGCAATCAGGACACCACCGCCGCGAATGAGTGCCTCGCCCCCTTGCCACCGGTTTGTTGCGCCAATCACGATCCCGCACAGGTGCAGAAGGCCCGTGGCGATAACGAATCCACTGGCGTACAGGATCGGGATCCCAAAGGCGGGCAGTGCACTCCCGTGAGCGTGACCGTGAAAGATGGCGAACGCGGCCACGATGATCATCGCTAACCACAGGGGTGTGCGGACCGCGAAGGCGACCATGAGTCCCAGGACAACACCGGACAGAGCGATACCGACCTCGACTTTCGGGACCGGAACGCCGATGACCCCGAGCACACCCCCGAACGCCATGATGAGGGGGAAGGCGACGGGCAGGACCCAGATCGCCGGCGCGCCCAATTGAGCGCCCCACAGACCCACCGCTACCATGGCAACGACGTGATCGAGACCCGAGACCGGATGCTGAAGCCCGGAAACGAAGCCGCCGTCGCCGGTGCTCCCTGCCTCGATATGCGCCGCCGCCCAGACCGGCCAAAAGGCAAGGGGCGCGGCAAACAGCCTGGCGATGACCCGGCAGAAGGACTCTTTGGCGTGTCGCATCGCTGCCGGCCCCGTATAGGAGGCGCGCCCAGAGTTCAAAACAGCGCCGAGAATGTGAGGATCAGGCGATAGTCCTCGGTTCCCTCGCCGCCCTGTTGCTCGTCCTGCTCGTTAAGGTTTTTCCACACCACCGTCTTGTAGCCCAAGGCAACACTGACGTTGTCCCAGTAGGCCCGAATGCCCGGGAGGGCGTAGATCATGTCGCCGCCGGTGGCGCGCTCGTCCACGCCATTGGTGCGGTCGCGACCCAAGTGCAGGTAGTGCCCCTCAAGCGCGAGGTCGAGGCGCAGCTTGCGTTCCATGTTCGTATAGAGCCGGTAGACGAGCGCACTGTTGGCGCGGATCTCTTGGCCGAACTTGGTGCGGTTGCCGTCGGCGTACTTGTGCTCCTGAAAGCCGATATAGGAGAGCTCCTGATTGAAGGTGAGCCGCGGGGTGAGCATCTTGGTCGCCGTGAGGCCCAGTGAATAGGCCGGCTGCCCGAACCCGGTCGACTTGCCAGGATCGATCTCGCCGTTGCGGTCACGCAGATCAGGGTCGCCCGTCGGCAGCGTGAAACCGCCAAAGACCGTGAAGTGCCAGTCCTCGAGATCATCCAGGCTCTCGCTCTCTGGGATCAGACTCCAGCCCTCGTCGTACCGAAAGCCAAGCTGACCGAACAGACTCACGTCGGCGAAGCCGTGGGTATTGAAGCCGCCGTCTTCGTCCACCTTGCTGTGATAGGGGAGGAAGACGTAGCCCGAAAGCCAGGAGGTGAAGCCATAGCCAACGCCAGTCATCCAATAGTTGGCGTAATCGCTCTCCGGATTGGCCGGATCGGAATCGAAGGTCTTGTACTTGGCGTGGTCGAGCTTCGCGTAGACCAGGGCGGTGTCGACGGGCAGGGTCGCGGAGGTGGCGGCCTCGATCGGCGCGCCGGGTCCCTGCAGACCCGCGGCCCCCAGGCCGGCCACGCCGTGGTGCGCGGCGACCGGCGCCAAGCAGGTCGCCAAGACCAAGAGCAACGGTGCCCGCAGCGCCCGATCGAGACGGGTTTCGCACATCAGATCTCGCTCCTCATGGAAGATCGAACATAAGTGCGGTCGAGCGCACCAGCTTGTCGGACTTGGGATCGTCCGAAGGCTCGTCTACGCTGGCGGTGATGACTTGGGTCCCGCCATGGCGCAGTCGGATATTGATCCGTCCGTCGCTGCCGCTCACGCCGCGTGGATCGCCGTGGTAGGCGACGGTGACCCCCTCGCGCGGCTGGCCTTTCCACGTCACCAGAAGGCGCAGCTTGTCACCGGGCCGAAGCGCGAACGGATCCGTGGTGCTGATCAGCTCGAGCCCATCGGAAATCGGGCGCTCCATCTTCGGCTTCCAGGACTCGATGCGCTTGACACCCTCTACGGCGCGCCAGCTTCGCAGAGCCCCGAACACCTCGTCGCGGGGCTGGTTCTTGGTGCCGGTGAGGGTTTGGGTCCAGTAGCCCGAGTCCGCCTCAACCAGCACCGCAGCGCAAGGCCCGGGGATCCGCACCGGGTAGCTGCGCGATGCCGGGACCCGGTTCTTGCCCCCGCTCGCATCGACGCAGATTGCCGTGTTGACGATCGAGGGTTCGTACGGCACGACCGCCTCACCCTGATGCTGCGAGTAGCGGTGGCCGCGGTAGAGCAGGTAATCCCGGCCGTCCGGTTCAAGCCAGTAGTCATGGGCGATGGCCGCCGACGCCCCGAGGAGCAAGGCGAGGACGGCGGCGAGGCGACGCAGGTATCCGAGCATATGCGGCCAAGAAGTATGACGAATCTTTTTTTCATCATACTATCATCGTGAAACTGGGCCGAGCAACCGCGCTCGGAACGCTACCCGTCTTTCAGTGACTCCGGAGGAGGCAATGCAGAGAATCACGATTACACTCGACGACGAGCTCACCGAGGCGTTCGAGAAGTTTCGGGAAGAGCGCGGTTACGCAAACCGCTCGGAGGCGGTGCGCGATCTCATCCGCGAACGGCTCGACGCAGAGCGCCTGGAAAAGAGTCCTTCAGGAGATTGCCTGGCGAGTCTGATCTACGTCTACAACCACCACGAGCGCGAGCTTGCAGCCCGCATGACCCGGGCACATCACGCCCACCACGACCTCGCCGTCTCGACACTCCACGTGCACCTGGATCACGACAACTGCTTGGAGATCGTCGTGCTGCGGGGGGCCATGGATCGGGTGCGCGGATTCGCGGATGCGGTCATTGCCCAGGCTGGGGTGCGGCACGGCAAGCTCTATCTCCTGCCCGTCAAAGCGAGCGATGGAACACACAGCCACGGCGCCATTGGCACGCCGCACAGACATCTGCACCTGGAGCCGATTTCCTAGGGAGACGCTGATTTTATCGCTCCTACCAAAAGGGCATGAGGGATAAAATTGAA
>CAYNBI010000087.1:0-16481 GCA_964395315.1 uncultured Chromatiaceae bacterium
CGCCGCATGGCTGCGCGCACTGGTGCCACGGTGTGCGGTGCCTCAACAGCACTTGGGAAGTCGCCGTGGGCTTGCCCGGTGCATACGACCTGTGTTGCAGTGCGGGTTCGCCGGGAACCACTGGTCCGAAAGACCGAACACGAAAATGCAAATTGTCGGGAACTACAGCTCCACGCGCGCCTTGACCCTGCTGACCATCGCGGTATCGATGGTTGCAGGATGTGCGAGTACCGGGAATCACGTTACGGACTGGGGAGAAATCACCCTCAGTCCCGGTGATACGGGCTCTTGTACTTCGAACCCATGCCGTGTGTTCTTCAAGATGCCGCCTGGAGATGGCACGTACAAGCTAACCGGTACGGGCTTCTCCATCGGGGAATACCCGGCGGGACAAACCGTAGTGATCGGAAGCTTCTTCGAGAGTAGCGCGATCAAGGTAGAGGGCGCTGGGGTCCCGCCGACCTACATCTACGTGCCGGCCACGACAACCGGCGGCCACTAGACTGGGGCCGTCCGGTCGGCCGCCTCGCGCCGCTGGATGGTCAGTAACCGGCGGGGCTCCGAGGTTCGCGCCTTCGGCCGTGACATTCATCGGGAACCTCCTGCGTATCTCGGCGTTGTGCGCATTCCCCAAGACCCCATCGTGGCTTTGCCCGCCTCCTGCTTGGTTCGGAACTGCAAGGCGACTGGCGTGTCCAGCGCAAGCCATGCCGCCCAGTCCCGCTCGAACGGCGCGAGCCTCTCTGGTAGGTCCTCTACAATTCTCGGCGCAACTCCAAGGTCTTCATCAAGACTCTTTAAGGCTCGAGGCTCGCGGCGCCATGTCGGCGGCTTCCAACGCATACAGGCGATGTTGCGCCTGGTTGCGCCCCTGCGCCTTGGCGAGGTAAAGCATCTCGTCGGCGACCTTGACCAGGTCGGCCGGATCGACGGGGATATGCGGCGTCGGCGTATAGGTGACGATCCCGATACTGCAGGTCAGATGGTCGGCGATCTGGGATCCCGCGTGCGGAATCGACCTGTCACGCACGCTTCGCAGCAGCGCATGCGCTCTCTCCGCCGCCGCCGCCTGGTTGCGGTTGGCGAGAATCACCGCGAACTCTTCCCCGCCGTAGCGCGCGACCATGTCGTCGGCGCGCCTGAACACGTCCCGCAGGACCTGCGCGACCTCTCGCAGGCACCGGTCGCCCTCGGGATGGCCGTAGTGGTCGTTGAATTTCTTGAAGTAATCCACGTCGATCAACATCAGGGACAGGGGGTAGAGCTCGCGCGTCGCGCGCAGGGTCTCCGCCATGCAGGCGATGTCAAAGTGGCGCCGATTGTAGAGTCCGGTCAGCTTATCGGTACGGGCCTGCTTTTCGAGCTCGATGTTGGCTCGCTTCAGGTCCTCGTACGCCTGCTTCATTTCTTTGCGCATCGCCACCTGCTCGCTGATATCGCGCAGGATGCCGGTGTACAGCCGTTGCTGCCGGACGTGTATCTCGGTGACGGTCAGCTCGACCGGGAAACGGCGGCCGGACTTGTGCTGCGCCTCCACCTGACGCCCGATCCCGATGATCTTCGTCTCCCCGGTGCGGTGGTAGTGCTCGAGGTATGCGTCATGAAGCTCCCGCATTGGTGAGGGCATCAGGAGGTTGACCTTCTGCCCCACGATATCCCGGGGTGCGTATCCGAATATCTTGTGGGTCGCGGGGTTGGCATCCTCGATGAAGCCCTTGTCGTTGATGACGATTACGCTGTCGACCACGTTGTTGATGAGGGCATCGAGCCTGGCGTGGGCCTCGCGGACGGCATCCTCGTCCTCGACCACGCGGTCGAGGAGCTCGTTGATCGAGCCGGCGAGGTCACCAATCTCGTCCCTGCGGGCGACGGGTATACGCACCGCCCGCTGTCCCTCGCCGAAGCACTGGAGCACCGACGTCATGGCCCGGGTGCGCCGGCTCACGAACACGCGCAGCAGAACCAGACTGACGAGGACGACGAGCGCCATTCCGGCGATGTAGTACGCCGACTGATGCCGCAAGGCGTTGAAGGTCGCGACGAGATGGGGCCGCAGATCGACGCGGTAGCCGATGAAGCCACACGTCGACGGGCGCAGGCTCGCGGCACTGTCGATACCGCAGAGGCCCGCGTAAACGTCCAGGTACCCTTCCTGCGGTCTTTCAACGGTCTTCGTGTCCTCGAGTCGGCGCACCTGCTCCACGATGGATTGGTCAAAGCCATAGCCGAGTGATTGCCACACCCGTCCCACGTCGCCGAGATCGTTCGAGGCCAACACCTCGTCATCGCTGTCGACGAGGACGATGTGAACCAGGTCGGCGTCCGACGCGAAGCTAGAGATCAGGTTCTGCAGCCGGCTTGGCTTGCCCATCCGGAGGAATTCGCGCCCCGCGCCGCGCACGAACAGGATGCGATCGCGAGCGAGCTGAGCCACCGTGCGATAAGTCTGCGTCTGCGCGCTCTCCTGGGCGACGAAGGTGGCGACCAGAGCGGTGAGGACGAACACGCCGAGTGTGAGCGCCGGGATAAAAACCCCAAGCCGACGTAGCTTGACCGCCAGACCACCCATGAAGCCGCTAAGGAAGCGCATCGGGTGTCAGGATCTCGTCGCCGCTCACATCATGCCGGATCAACCCCTTGTCCGTCATGGCTCGGCTCAGGTTCCCGAGAGTGGAAAGCAACTCGGCATGCCGCCCCGACAGCAGCGCGACATTCTCTTCCAGGTCCGGAAAGCGAATGACCTGCAGGCTCGCGAGCACTTCGTCCGCGCTGATGCGCAGCCGCTTGGCCATCTCCGCCGCCGCCTCCGAGGGCTCCTGCGCCAGGAACGCAAGGGCGCCGAACCAGCCCTGGGTGATGTGCCTGAGATCGGCCATACGTTTGTCGTAGACCTTCTGGCGCACGACCAGGACATCGACGATTTCGCCCGGCAGCTCGCGACTGCTGAAGATCTCGTGCGCGCCCATGGCGAGAAGCCTGGTCCTGAAGGGCTCGAACGTCACCGCCGCGTCGATGTCGCCCTTGCGATACGCATCCTCGTGTTGATTGACGTCGAGATGCTTGATGCGGACATCGGCAAGTTCCACGCGGTTGATCGCCAGGGCGCGGGAGATCACATAGGCGCCCAAGGCCGTGCTCTCGACCCCGACCGCGCGGCCTCGCAGGTCCACGACAGTCTCGATGCCGGGGCGGGCTATGATGACGTCCGCACCGTCCGACACGTCGTGGACCAGGATGATCTTGATCGGTACCGCCTTGTCCAGCAGGGTGAGGGCCTCGTCCAGGGTGAGAGACGCCGCCTCCAGGGACCCGTTGCGGAACGCCTCGATGACCTCGGTGGCCGACGGGTAACCGACGAGCCGTACTCGCTCCGCGTCGAGAAGCCCGAGGCTCTGGGCGAGATAAAGGGGTTCATAGCCCGGCCAGACATTGGTCCCGAGCCGGATCGGTTTTTGCGCCTGGTCGCAGCCGTGCAGGACCACAGCGGCAAAAAAAACAATGCCCAGGATCTTGAGGATGCCGCTCATGGTTTTCCGCGTCCTTGGTAAGCTGCTGATGAGATAGACCGGACCAGCCCGGTGATCCCGAAGTATGCCGATCGGCGCCGGCGCTGCCCCATGATCTCTGGTTTGACGGGACTGAGCCGGAGAAAAAACGGCAGGGTCACTGCCGTGGCGCGGGCCTCCGCCCGGCACCGGGGTCGCCCCGGCGACAGGTCTTCACCATGTGAGAACTCCGCACGGAGCTCATCGCCCGTTCCTGCCTGCACCCACGGCAACTGCGCCGCGCCCACTCGCGTAGAATACCCGCCAACCACGTGCGGGACGACATCTCGACCCTGACGCACCTGATGACAGGTTTACGGAGGCCGCTCTCTTGCTGGACCGAAGGCTCGCCGTTGCCCCCATGATGGACTGGACGGATCGCCACTGCCGCTACTTCCTGCGGCTCATCTCCGGGCGCGTCTTGCTGTACACCGAGATGGTCACCACCGCGGCCCTCATTCACGGCGACCGGGAACGCCTGCTGCGCTTTGACCCGGCCGAGCATCCGCTGGCCCTGCAGATCGGCGGCAGCGAGCCGGCGGCAATGGCCGCCTGCGCCCGTCTAGGGGCGGACCGCGGCTACGACGAGATCAACATGAACGTCGGCTGCCCGTCTGACCGGGTGCAATCAGGTCGCTTCGGCGCCTGCCTGATGGCCGAGCCCGGGCTCGTGGCAGAGTGCGTAGGGGCGATGAAGGACGCGGTCGACATCCCCGTCACGGTCAAGTCCCGCATCGGCATCGACCATCAGGACAGCTACGAGGACCTGTGCGCCTTTACCGACGCCGTCGCCTCGGCGGGCTGCGACACCTTGATCCTGCACGCGCGCAAGGCATGGCTGCAAGGGTTGAGCCCGAAGGAGAACCGGGAGGTTCCGCCCCTGCGCTACGAGGTCGCCGAACGACTCAAGGGCGACTTTCCGCGTCTGCCGATCGTCGTTAACGGCGGGATCTCGACCCTGCAGCAGGCGCGGAGCTTCCTCGGGACGCTCGACGGCGTCATGATCGGCCGCGAGGCCTACCATAACCCGTGGATGTTGGCAGGTGCGGACCGCGAGATCTTCGGTGACGACAAATCCGCACCCACCCGTCATCAGGTCATCGAGGCGTTCGTTGCTTATCTGGAGCGCGAGCTCCGCGCCGGGGTGCCGCTGAACGCCATGACCCGGCACGTCCTGGGGCTGTTTCAGGGCCAGCCGGGGGCTCGGCGCTGGCGGCGGACCATCAGCGAGCAAGCGCACCTGCCCGGCGCCGATGCCGGCCTGCTGCGGCGGGCCGCACCCGCGCCAGCCCGCGCCTGATCCGCCGCGCCGCACCCCGGCAACCCTGCATCCCGCTCCAAGCCCTCCGCCGGGGTCCGAAAACGCGTATGGATTGGCTGTCTCTCACGCTCCTGTGCGCCCTCAGCCTGGCCACGGCCGACGCCGCCACCAAGGCCTGGCTCAAGGACTACTCGGTCTGGGAGCTGAGTCTGATCCGGCTCGGGCTCACGGGCATTCTGATGATCCCATTGCTCGGGGATCTCCACACCGTAGCGGACCTGCCGCCCGCGTTCTGGCGATGGATCGCGGCCCTCGTGCCGCTGGAGATCGCGGCCATGCTGCTCTACATGCGCGCCATCCGCGATCATCCCCTCTCGCTGACCCTGCCCTATCTGGCCTTCACGCCCGTCTTCGTGATCCTCACCGGTTATCTCCTGCTCGGTGAGCGAATCAGCATCGAGGGCGGCGCCGGCGTGCTGCTCGTGGTGGCGGGGGCCTGGCTGCTCAACGTGGAGCAGGCGCATCTTCGCGATTGGCGAAGCTGGGGAGCGCCCTTGCGGGCTATCGTCTACGAGCCCGGCTCGCGCATGATGCTCGCCGTCGCCTCCCTCTACAGCCTGACGTCCGTAATGGGCAAGGGGGCGATGCGGTATATGGACGCCAAACACTTCGGCGCCTTCTACTTCCTGCTCCTGGGCGCGGCGAGCTTCGCTCTGTTCGCCCTGCCCCGGCCGCGCATCCTGCAAGCAATCTGGCGCCGGCCGTGGGCGGTGGTAGCCGTGACCCTGTTCAACGCGGCGATGGTCTATACCCATTTCCTGGCGCTGCAACGGGTGGAGGTGGTCTACATGATCGCCGTCAAACGTACCAGCCTGCTGTTCGGGATCCTCTACGGCGCCCTGCTCTTCCATGAGCGCCGATTTGGGATGCACCTGTTCGCGGGGGGCATGATGCTCGCCGGCGTGTTCCTGATCGCGTTCTGACCACGGCTAGGAAGCCGTTGCCGCCTCAAACGCCCGGGAGTTGTTCGAGGAGCAGATCCAAGGCCTCCGGTCGGCTGGTGTCCACCGTCAATGCGGATCCGCGCTCGGTCTCGCTCAGCGGTTCCCGGGATGCAAGCTGGGCCGCCAACACCGAAAGGTCCGCCTCGGACGGGTCGTGGCCCTCGGTCTCTCGTTTCGCTACCCGTTCCCGCAGCATCGAGGGCGGCGCCGTGCAATCGAGAATGGTGAAGGGGCAGCCCGCCTGCTCCGCCAGGTGGATAAACGCGCGCCTGTGCGGCGCCTGCAGGAAGGTGGCGTCTACCAGCGGGCTGTAGCCGGCCTCGAGGATCATCTCCGCGAGCTCGCGCAGGCGCTGGTAGGTACGCTCACTCGCCGCCGCGGAATAGATCCCCGCGTCCTGACCAGAGCCGGAACGCTCGCCCGCCCCAAGCCCGAACAGGCGCTTGCGCTCCAGGTCCGAGCGGATATGGATCAGGGGCAGGCGCTCGCGCAGCTGCCTGGCCAGTACGCTCTTGCCGCTGCCGGAAACGCCGTGGGTGAGATAGAGCCACCGCGGTCTCCCGCGCGTGAAGCCCTCTGCCAAGGCGACATAGCGCTCTAGCTCCTCGCGGTCCCGGGCTGCTTCCTCGGACTCCACGTCGGGCTGACCGAGCCGGATCGCAGTGACCTTGGCCCGCACCATGGCCCGGTAGACCTTGTAGAAATCGAGCAGGCGCAGACCGGCGTAGTCCCCGCCGATCTCCAGGTAGCGGTTGAGCAGACGCCGCGCGGGATTGATCTCACCGGCCTCCTCCAGGTCCATCACCAGGAATGCGAGCTCGCTGACCGTATCGATCCAGCGCAGCCCCGGATTGAACTCGATTCCGTCGAAGATCACCAGCTCGCCATCCACCAGGGCGATGTTGCCCCGGTGCATGTCGCCATGACACTCACGGACACGGCCGGCCTGCTTGCGACTCGTGATCAGGGGTCGCAGCTCCGAGTGCCGCCGGCGGGTCCAGGTCTCCAGCCACCCGATCCGAGCCAGCGCATCCGCATCCTGCAGGCGAGCGCGGATCTGCGCGAAGTTCTCTGCCATTGGCCGCAGCACGGCATCCGGCTCCCCGAAGGCGCTATCGGCCGGGGCGGCCGGGATGGATCCGTGGAACGCGGCCACGCGCTCGGCGATGCGGTCCGCGAGCTCGGGCGTGACCGGACGCCGGGTAAGCAGGCAATCCTGATCGAAACGCCGCATCTTGACCGCATACTCGATGGCCTTCCCCCGGCCGCCGATGCGAGGCATCCCGGGCGTGCCGGTGATCGCGACGACGCCCAGGTAGATCCCGGGCGCCAGGCGGGCATTGAGCCGGATCTCCTCTTCGCAGCAGTGTTTCCGCCGTGCAAGGGTGGAGAAGTCCAGGAAGCCAAGATCCAAGGGCTTCTTGAGCTTGTAGGCGAACTCGCCCGCGAGCAGGACGTGGGAGATGTGGGTCTCGATGTGCTCCACCCGGGCGACGGGATGCGGATAGGCATCGACGCGATGCAGGGCCCCGACCAAAGCGCGCATGTCCGTCATGTTTCAGTGTGTCAACCAGTAGCGGGCGGCGTGGGCGCGGCTCTGCTGCGGAAAACCTCGCGCATCCCGTTGAAAAGCGCCTTGAAAGGAATATTAGCTTTACTTAATATGGAGGGCTTTAGCCCAGCCGCTTTTTTCATATCCAACAAGAGGATGTCGGACATGTCCATCGACCGCATCGTGCTCGCCGCTGCCGGCCTGTTCATCCTGCTCTCCCTCGCGCTCGCGCACTACCACAACCCGAATTGGCTGTGGTTCACCGCCTTCGTCGGCGCGAATCTGTTCCAGTCAGCCTTCACCGGCTTCTGTCCCCTCGCCCTCATCCTGAAGAAGCTCGGCAAGCAGCCGGGCGCCGCCTTCTGAGGGCATTGGCCGATAGAAAAAAAGCCTGCCCGTCGGCAGGCTTTTTTGTCGCCCATCACCGCCCGCGGCAGGCTCAATCCTCGGTATCCACGGGCGTCGCCCACAGGTCATGGTCACCGGCCCCCGTGACCTCCACCGCGATGAAATCCCCCGCCTCCAGGTCCCAGGCGCCGGGTACGATGACGTTGCCGTCGATCTCCGGCGCGTCGGCATAGCTGCGAGCCATCACCCGATCTTCCTCCACCTCGTCCACCAGCACGGTCAGGCACTGACCGATGCGGGCGGCAAGCTTCTCGCGGCTGATCTCGGCCTGAACCTCCATGAACCGCCCCAGGCGCTCCTCCCGCACCGCCTCCGGAACCGGATCGGGCAATGCATTGGCGGCCGCACCGGACACGGGTGAGTAGGCGAAGCAGCCGACCCGGTCGAGCCGCGCCGAGCGCAGGAAGTCGAGCAGTACCTCGAAGTCGTCCTCGGTCTCGCCGGGAAAGCCGACGATGAAGGTGCTTCGCATCACGAGCTCTGGACAGACCTCGCGCCACCTGCGCAAGCGCTCGAGCACCTTCTCCCCCGCCGCGGGCCGGCGCATGGCCTTGAGGATCGCGGGACTGGCATGCTGCAGGGGCATGTCGAGATAGGGCAGAATGCGCCCCTCGGCCATCAGCGGAATCAGGGCATCCACGTGCGGATAGGGATAGACATAGTGCAGCCGGACCCACGCCTGAAGCTCGCCCATGGACCGCACTAGGGTCTCGATGTCTGTCCTTAGCGGCCGGCCTTCCCAGAAATCCGTGCGGTAGCGGAGATCCAGCCCGAAGGCGCTGGTGTCCTGCGAGACCACCAGCAGCTCGCGCACCCCGGCCGCGACCAGACGCTGGGCCTCGCTCATCACGTCGCCAATCGGTCGGCTCGCCAGATCGCCGCGCAGGCTGGGGATGATGCAGAAGCTGCAGCGGTGGTTGCAGCCCTCGGAGATCTTGAGATAGGCGTAGTGACGAGGCGTGAGCTTCACCCCCTGCGGCGGCACCAGGCTGACGTAGGGGTCGTGTGGCGCCGGCAGCTCCGCATGCACCGCCGCCATGACCTCCGCGTAGGCATGGGGTCCGGTCACCGCCAACACCTGGGGATGTGCGTCGCGCACCAGGTCGGCGCGGGCGCCCAGGCAGCCGGTAACGATCACCCGCCCGTGCTCGGTCACCGCCTCGCCAATGGCCTCCAACGACTCATCCACCGCCGCGTCGATGAAGCCGCAGGTGTTGACGATGACCAGATCGGCGTCGTCGTAGCTCGGAGAGATCGCGTAACCCTCCGCGCGCAGCTGGGTCAGGATGCGCTCGGAATCGACCGTTGCCTTGGGGCAGCCCAGGCTGACGAACCCGACGCGGGGCATATCGCGATGATCTGTCACGATGGGACCTCAGTGGTCGAATAGATGCTGGCGATAACGCCGGACGCGCTCGTCGTCCGGATCCAAGGTATCCAGTACGCTCATGATGGCGCGGCGCGGCAGTCCGTTCAGATCACCTGGATCGCGCCCCACGAGATCGGCGAACTGGTCGAGAGCCGCCGAATAGTCGTCAGCCACGGGATGAACAGCGGCCAACGCGGTCTCGGCGAGGACCCGGATTGCCTTCTCTCTGTCGCCGCCATGCCAGGTCTGGAGCGCAGCCGCCCGCACCCAATCGGCCAGCGGCACCGGATGGCGCTCGATGAGCGCCCAATAGTCCGCGTCGGCCGGCATGCGGTGAACGTGCTCCACCGGCTTGCCGTGTCAGAACAGCTTGCACCACTGCAGGCTTTTCACCCCGAATTCCCGGGCGATGTCCGCTTCCCTGTCGGTGTTCGCCGTGACCAGCGGAAAACGCCCCGCGTACTCGCGGGCGAGACCCAGGAGCATGTCCGTCTGGCGTCGGGAAGGCCCTGCCAATGCGGAGACAAACTCATTTAACAACGGTATCTTAAAATAGTTTCCTAAGACGATTTGCAAGAACCTGTCGCTCGTGGCCTCGAGCGCGGGTGGCGGTACTGGCATGGATCCTGGCCGCTTGATCGAACGGTTTCAAACTGATGGCAGGTTAACGTAATCTCTCGGCCCCGGGAAACCGGCGCGGGACCGGTGACCTTTCCGTTCTGAAGACGTCTTATTCATTCCAGTCTAGAAATGTCAACGCTTGATCATAATTTAGTAATCGGTAGGATGCTTATGCCTGCACCGGCCGCGCATAGCGGACGGGACCTTCCGACCCTCTTTCTTCAGCAGTAACGATTTGACGGAGGTGGCGTAGTGAAGAATTGCAAGCTCTGCAGATACAGCAAGCTATGCAACGACCTTCCAGGCGTTTGTGTACTGATCCCCTACGTCGCCGTCGCTGTGGTTGCCATCGCCGTGGGCTATCTCTTCATCACCCAAGAGTTGATGTAGCGACTTTGCAGGGCTGGCTTCCCGGCCGGACGCCGGTTTCCGCCAGGCTCGCAGCGCCCCTGACCTTCGCAAAGGGATCAAACCGGCTTGCCGGATATTGTGGCGCCGGCAACGGACTTCCGCCTTGCGGTGTAATGAACCACTTTGATAAAAAGATGCTGCAATAACTTGTTTTATCTGTCATATAATGGTGAGATCACCCAGTCTCCAAAACCCCCATGCCTGATCGCCTGACCCGAATCTACACCCGCACCGGCGATGACGGCAGCACCTGCCTCGCCGACGGCACCCGGCTGCCGAAGGACGAACGGCGGATCGAGGCATTGGGAGCTCTGGACGAGCTCAACTGCCTGATCGGGCTCATCATCGCCCATGCGGACCCAGGGCAGCAGGCCGAACTGATCCGGATCCAGCATCAGCTGTTCGAGCTCGGTGCCGAGCTCGCCCTGCCATCCAGACAGCGGATCAGGTCGGCGGACGTCGACTGGCTGGAGCAGGTCCTCGACAGACACAACGACGAGCTACCGCCGCTGAAGGAATTCATCCTGCCGGGCGGCAATCCAGCAGCCGCCTTCTGTCATCTCGCGCGCGCCGTTTGCCGCCGCACCGAGCGACGTCTGGTCACGCTCGGCGCGCACGAACCCGTCAACCGGGAGACGCTGCGCTATCTCAACCGGCTTTCCGATCTGCTGTTCGTGCTGGCGCGCGTGTTCGCGCGGCGGGACGGCGGCAGCGAGACCTACTGGGAGCCCGAGACGCCCCCATGAGCCCGCACACACCTGCCGGGGGCGTCCGATTGCCGGCAGCGGCAGCGGCGCGCGAGCGACGGCAGCCGCGGGGGTCGGATCGCGGTCGCTGGCAGGCGGACACGAGGCGTCGAGGCCCTGCCGAAAGGACCCACCCAGGAGCACGGGAGAAGGCACCGGCATCCAGCACGGCAGCCGCGTACGAATGCACCTGGAGATCAGGCTCGGCGACGGCACATGCGTCCTGTCGACCTTCGGCCAAGAGCCGTTGGAGATCACCCTCGGCGACGGCACCCTGGCGGACGGCCTGGAGCGGCTCCTGCTCGGACTCGGGCCGGATGCCAGTGAGCGCTTCCTTGTCGACGGCGAGGAGCTGTACGGCAGACGCGTCGATGAGAAGATCCAGTGGATGGAGCGCACCGCGTTCCCTGACGGCCTCGAGCCGTCCCCAGGTCAGGTGGTGGCCTTCGATACGCCGGGCGGACAGGAGATCGCCGGGACCGTCCTCAGCGCCAATCCTGACCTCGTACAGGTGGACTTTAACCACCCGCTCTCGGGGCGGTCCCTGCAGATTCGGGTCGAGATCCTCGCGGTCACCGCTCCGCCGGCCGTTGGGAGAAACCCCTAGCATTCACCCCCTGTTCACGGCGCCGGAACTTCGCCTATCCTCTTCAGACATGAATATCCTGCTTGCCAACCCGCGCGGCTTCTGCGCCGGCGTCGACCGCGCCATCGAGATCGTGGAGCGCGCGCTCGAACGCTTCGGCGCTCCGATCTATGTGCGCCACGAGGTGGTCCACAACCGATTCGTCGTCGAGAGCCTAAAGCAGCGCGGCGCCGTCTTCGTCGATCACCTCGCCCAGGTGCCGCAGGGCAGCACCGTGATCTTCAGCGCCCACGGGGTCGCCCAGCAGGTGCGCGAGGAGGCCGAGGCCCGCGGGCTCCGGGTCTTCGATGCCACCTGCCCCCTGGTCACCAAGGTCCACCTGGAGGTGGCCCGTTACTGCAAGAATGCCTTCGAGGTGATCCTGATCGGGCACCGCGGGCACCCCGAGGTCGAGGGGACCATGGGACAGTGCCGGGAGAGCGCCGGGCGCATCCACCTGGTCGAATGCGTTGGCGACGTGGCCGGTCTGAACGTGCTCAATCCAGACCGGGTCGCCTACGTGACCCAAACCACCCTCTCCGTGGATGACACGGCGGCGATCGTCGCGGCGCTTGCGGCGCGCTATCCCGCCATCCAGGGACCGCGGAAGAGCGACATCTGCTACGCCACGCAGAATCGCCAGGACGCCGTGAAGGACCTCGCCGCGCACTGCGATCTGGTCCTGGTCGTCGGCTCGCCGAACAGCTCCAACTCCAACCGTCTGCGCGAGATAGCCGAGAAGCAGGGCACGACCGCTTACCTGATCGACGGCCCCGAGGATATCCGGCGCGAATGGCTGGAGGCCGGACCCCGCGTCGGCCTGACCGCCGGCGCATCGGCACCGGAGGTCCTGGTCGAGCGGGTGATTCAGCGCCTCCGGGACTGGGGGGCCGGAGAGGTCGAGGAGCAGTCGGGGATTCGCGAGCAGGTGGTGTTCGCGCTGCCGAAGGAACTGGCGGGGAAGTCGCCGCTCCCTGGCTGAGGCGGCGAGGGAGCGACCGTGCCTTCCCCTCTCCCACCCGAGTGCAGAGCCTTCGCGGACGCTCGCAACGGGCTCTCCGCACCACCATTTTGGCAAATCCCCTGTGCTATTCTTGGGCTTCGAGCAGTCGCGCGCCTTACCCTTGCGCGACGCATGAGGCAAAGCAACGACGGTAGGCGGCGATTCCAGCAATGAGCGACATCCTCGTCATCGGCGGCGGCGTCATCGGCCTGCTCACGGCCCGTGAGCTGGCGTCGTCCGGGGCCGATGTGACCCTGGTAGAAATGGGCGAGACCGGGCGAGAGTCCTCGTGGGCCGGCGGCGGAATCATCTCCCCCCTCTATCCCTGGCGCTACGACGAATCCGTGACCGCCTTGGCCCGCTGGAGCCAAGCCGCCTATCCCGGGCTGTGCGAGACGCTGCGGGATGAGAGCGGCATCGATCCCGAGTACATCACCACGGGCATGCTGATCCTCGACGAGCACGAGCAGGAGGACGCACTCTCGTGGGCCGCAACCCACGGCGCGGTGGTCGAGATCATCGACGCGGACGCCGCCCACACCTACGAGCCCGGCCTCGGCCTGCGGCCCAAGACCGCGATGTGGCTGCCCGAGATCGCCCAGGTACGCAACCCGCGCCTCACCAAAGCGCTGCGCCGCTCGATCGAGCGCGAGGTGCGCGTCCGCGAGCACGAAGAAGTCGTGGAGCTGTTGGTGGATCAGGGGCGAGCCGCCGGAGCTCGCACCCGCAAAGAGACCCTCCACGCCGACAAGGTCGTGGTCTGCACCGGCGCCTGGACCGCCAAGCTGCTCGAGCAGCTCGGCACCAAGCCGGAAATCGAGCCGGTACGCGGGCAGATCATGCTGTTCTTCGCCAATCCCGGGCAGGTCAACCACATCGTGCTCTTTCGGGAACGCTACGTCATACCGCGCAAGGATGGCCGCATCCTCATCGGCAGCACCCTGGAGCACACGGGATTCCTGAAAACGACGACCGCAGAGGCCAAGGAAGAACTGTATCGCATCGCGGTCGAGATGTTCCCCCTGCTCAGGCGCACCCCCATCGAGAACCACTGGGCGGGCCTGCGCCCCGGTTCGCCGAGCGGCATTCCCTACATCGGCTCATACCCGGGCATCCGGGGGCTCTACTTCAACGCCGGTCATTTCCGCAATGGGTTGGTCACCGGTCCCGCCTCCGCGCGCCTGGCCGCGGACCTTATACTGACACGTGAGCCCGTCGTCGACCCTACGCCCTATGCCCTGGAAGCGCTGCGCTGACGAGGCCGACATCAGCGTAACGCCCGCCTTGTCCCATTTCGCCTGTTTGAATATACTTGCGTGTCCCCTAGCCGATGTAGCTCAGTTGGTAGAGCAACTGATTCGTAATCAGTAGGTCCGCGGTTCAAATCCGCGCATCGGCTCCAATAAAAACAAGCAGTTCGCGTTCGATCAGGGTTCGTTGGGGCAACCGATTGGGGCAAAAAAGCTGCCGGGATGCCCTTCGTTGGAATCCAACGAGGGAGCGGCAGCCTTAGCACAAGACATGCGGCGGAGACGCCCGTTGCCCGCGGGCAGAACGCGAGCGCACTTCCCTCCAAAGACACAAGACACGCAGGGCGAGCTGCGGTCTTCCTGTCTCCCACCCCGGCGCCCCAACCCCCGACCCCTGGTGGGGCCCCGGACGGGCTGCGCGGAAGCGTATGGGGAACCGCCACAACATTTCCTTCCTGGGACTTTTCTCCGGAACGGCAAATGGGCCGGGGACGATAGGGCGAGTTGCGCCACCGCGGACCGTCTCACTTATCCTCATTGCAGACATCCGCTTCCGCGGAGCCATAGAGGGCTCACGACCCAAAAGAGAAGTCGCCGGAATGCCCGCCTGAGTATCAGGATTTTTCGCACTCAACTTCGAGGGGATCGCCTGCCCTACGACCGCAATCGACCCGTTGCGATCAGTCAGCCATCCAACGACAGGTCTCTGCGATGCAAAGGACAGAGGGCATCTCAGGTCTCTGTCCGCGCAAAGAGATTCCGGCCAACGGTCTCGGCACCTAGAAAGTTGTGACAGCAAAATCGATCACGTTATCGAGGATCTCGCGCTTCGGGTTGCCGCGAGCCATTACCGCGAGGCCGAACTGTAGCGCCAATAGGTAATCGGCCCGAACCTCCGCAGAGCTTGTATCGCCAAGATTGCCAGCCAACACCTCCTGGCGAAAGAAGTCGACCAGGGTGCTGCGCGTTCGTTGATTGATCTTGGAGACCGCCTCAACCGCTCCAGCGGGCAGGCAGTCACCGCCCGCTTCACAAGTAATCTCCGCGACGAGGCACCCGCCCGGCAGCGACGGGTCGCAGACCATCCGCGCAATCGACCGCAGGTAAGCGCTGAGGCGCGCACGCAAACTCCCGTGCGCCGTGCGCAGCGCTTCGAGGTGTGGGCTGCCGTGCTTGTCGATGTAGCGGTTCAGCGCACGAAGGAACAGCGCCTCCTTGTTGCCGAAGGCGGCGTAGAGGCTGGGTTTGTTGATTCCCATGGCATCAGTGAGGTCACTGAGCGACGTGCTGCTGTAGCCGTTGGACCAGAACACTTCCATGGCCGCGTCCAGAGCGACGCGTTCATCAAACTGTCGTTGCCGTCCGCTACCCATCGGCTTACCTCAAAAAGTCTGTTGGTCCCTACTTGAATACTATACCACTCGGTACAAAATATATTCTGTACCGGTCGGTATATTAATGGCAATCTTCACAGTCTTGAGGGGTTAACACGATGAGCGACTTGAACGGGAAAACGGCGGTGGTCACGGGTGGCAACAGCGGGATCGGCTATGCAACAGCGAGAAAACTCAAAGCGTTAGGCGCCAAGGTCATGATCACTGGACGCAATCCCAAGGCGGTCGACGAGGCCGCGACGTCACTGGGTGTGGTAGGAGCCGTAGCCGATCAGGCTAACCTGAACGACATTGATCGGCTAATCGATCGGGCGAAGGGGGAGTTCGGGGCGGTGGATGTCCTGTTCATCAACGCGGGTGTCGCTGCCTTCGCACCCGTCGAGGCCCTGACCGAGGAGCAGTTCGACGCCACCATGGACGTGAATTTCAAGGGCGCCTTCTTCACGCTTCAGAAATTCCTACCCATTCTGCGCGAGGGTGCGTCGGTGATTAACCTGTCGTCCATCAACGCCTATACAGCCATGCCGAACACGGCGATTTATGCCGCCAGCAAGGCCGCGTTGATCTCTCTCACCCGCACCGCTGCCTATGAGCTGGCTGCGCGCAAGATACGGGTCAATTCGGTCAATCCCGGCCCCACCAATACGGCGATCTTTGGCAAGCTAGGCATGCCCCATGAGGCTATCCAAGCGTTCGCATCCGCGATGCGGCAGCGTATACCGCTGAAGCGCTTTGGAGAACCGGACGAGGTTGCGAACCTGGTCGCCTTTCTCGCCTCTGATGAGTCCAGCTTCATTACCGGCGCCGAGTACAACATCGACGGTGGCACAAATCTGAACCCGCTCTTGCAATAGTCGGGCACCGTGCGAGTCCGCGGCAGGTCGCGGACTCGCACGCTGGGGCTCCCGGCGTGAAGCTCGCGTCGTGCGGCGTACGCTTAACGCCACATTGCGGACGTTGACGGTCGGGTCTCGACCTTCCACAGTATCCTCACTGCAGACATTCGCTTCAGCTAAGCCGTAGACGGTCCAACGACCCACTTCGGACTGTCCGCTTTTGTGAGAACACTGTTCTGTTTCCGCCACAGGGTAACCGCCGAGCCTCTTCTTCAGGCGCGCAGCGAGTCTACACTGGGGACCCGCGAGCGGCGACGCAGAAAAGAAAAGCGGGAACAAATACCCCGCTTTCCAGGTTGTCGTTGTCTATCCGAACTGACAGCCCCGCGCCGGCCTTACCGGCGCGGCTCCCGATTACGGCCGGATGAGAATGGCCGAGTCGTAGGGCTCGATCGT
>CAYNBI010000088.1:0-16328 GCA_964395315.1 uncultured Chromatiaceae bacterium
AACGGGAATGGCAGGCGCTCGCTGGCGCAGGTGAGGCAGGCCACGATGTCGTGGCTGTAGAGGGCCAGGCTCGCGCCGAAGACGCGAAGTTGGCCGTTGGTCTGCCCGGTGAGAAGCAGGGAACCGAACTGGAAGAGCGCGATCAGGCCGACGACGAGCTTCACTAGCCAGAAGACGAAGAAGAGCGCCAGCATCAGCAGGCCACGCAACCAAACTGACCGGTTGGCGACGATCCACTCGGTCGTTCGCCGGAGAGATGACTGCGAGCGATCTCCTTCGGTTCCGGGTCTTCCACCAAATGTCATCGTGAACCTCAACTTATGACGCTTCCAGCCCGCCCCCATGCACTGACCGGGGTGCAGATGCTATCCGGATCGGTTGATCGGGTAAACGGCCGTGAGATCATTTGGCTATCCGGTAGCGGTGCCCGTGGCATGGTCGCGAGATCAGTAATCGTCGAAGCGTGAACCGGTGCCGGCGGTCTTGTTCTCGATATCCGGTTCTCGGCTCGTGCCGGTCGCGGGAGGCGCGTCGGCGTCTCGCGTTTTTGTTTCCGGTCATGCACACTTACAAGGTTTTTCGCGCCCTCTGTTATGCCTTAGGTCCCAGGCGCAACGCCTAGAGATCCAGCCGTTCCAGCCTATGACCACTCGACCCAGTGCCGTCTCGCTCCAGGTGACGCTGCTCGCAGCGTTGCTGGTCGCGCTCGGCGCCGCCGGCCGCCTCTACGACCTCGACCGCATGGTCGTATGGCACGACGAGGTGTTCACGGCCATGAGGGTGTTCGGCCATGACCAGAACGAGGTCGCGCGTCACCTCTTCAGCGGACGGCCGCTCGCGCCGGGCGATCTGTTGGCCTTCCAACGGCCCGCCCCCGAGCGCGGTTGGGGCGATACGCTCCAAGCGCTAACGGACCATCCGGAGCACAGCCCGCTGTATTATCTCGCGGCCCGCGCCGCGGCCCATGTGATCGGCGATCCGCTGCTGGCGCTGCGCGGAACCTCTGCGCTCTTGTCCATTCTGCTCATCCCAGCGGTCTTTTGGCTCGGGCGCGAGCTCTTTCCTGATCGGAAGATCGCCTGGTTGGCCGCCGTCCTCGTGGCGCTTTCGCCGCTGCATCTGCTGTATGCGCAGGAGGCGAGGGAATACGCCCTGTGGGCCGGGTTGGCGGCAGCGGCCAGCGCCGCTTTTCTGCGCGCGCTGCGCAGCGGCGTCCGAGCCGACTGGCTGCTGTACGGTATCCTGATCGCCGTTGGTCTCTATGCGCACCTCCTGTCGGTGTTGGTCATCGGTGCGCATCTGTTCTACGGGCTGGTACTGACGCGCGGCGAGGGAGACCGGCTTGCGGTCTTCGCGGGCCGGATGGGGCGGACCTTGCTGATCGCCGCCGCTCTCTTCATGCCCTGGATCCTTGTCCTGATCGATGGTTCGCATCGGGTCGAGCAGGTTACCGGGTGGATGGCGCGAGATATCGGACCCGCGAGGGTTTTCGAGGCCTGGGGCATGCACTTGGTACGCGGCTTCGCGGATGTGCCCGCCTTGGGTCACTGGCTGCTCGTCGGGCTCTTGCCCCTGGGTTGGTGGCTTTCGTCGTTCGCGCTCAACGGCCCCCGTTTGCCGCTGCTGTTCTGCGTGCTCCTGTTCACGGCTTTCGCACTGGTGGTGCTGCTGCCCGATCTCCTCCTCGGCGGCAGCCGATCGCTCCATCCGCGATATGTCTTGCCGGGCCTGGTCGCGGTCGAGCTTGCGGTGGCTTGGGCGCTGGTGGCCGCCTGGGACGCCCCAGGTGCCGTCAGGCGTCGTTCCGCCCGGGTGGGTCTCTTGGTCTTGCTCGGCGCCGCGCTCTATTCGGGATCCCTGATCTTGCGTGCGGAGACCTGGTGGAGCAAGAATTTCAGCGCCCAGAATCGTGCCGTCGCCCGGCTCATGAACGCCGCCCAACGGCCGCTGATCCTGGTAGCGGACAGCGGGGTCGGATTGGGCGAGATCATCTCCCTCTCCCATGATCTCGACAAAGAGGCAGTAATCTTGGGCATGCCGGATTCTCCCCGGCCGGTTTCGGCCGAGGGCTTCGGCCAGGTTTTCGCCCTGACGCCGTCCGAGAGCCTTCGCACGACACTGGTGCCGGAGCGCGATCTCGTCCCCGTTTCGAATACCTGGCAGTGGTTCCAGGCGCTGGAACGCGCATCGCGGCGATCATTGGCGGAAGCGGACCCGCGTACTGTTGTCGACGTGGGCGGGATTGCCCGCCGGGTATCTTTAGGTAGCCAAGGCTTATGAATCGCGCCGCAATAATCTATACGCTGATCATCGCGCTCCTTACCGTGGCGCTGTGGGGCCTGCTGAATCTGCCCTCGGAGGAGCCGGCGTGGCCGGCCCGCATCCAAGGGTTCTCCTTCCAGCCCATGCGCGCCGACGACGATCCGACCAAGAGCACCTATCCGACGATCGAGGAGATCGACGAGGACCTTGCTCTGCTGCAGGACGAGGTCCACGCGGTGCGCACCTACAGCGTCACCCAGACCCTTTCCGAGATACCGCAGTTGGCCGCCGGGCACGGGCTGAATGTCACCCTGGGCGGGTGGTTGGACAAGCGTCTGGAAATCAACGACGCCCAGCTCGAACGGCTCGTCGAGGTCTATCGCGAGACCCCTCACAACGTCGTCCGCGTCATCGTCGGCAACGAGGTCCTGCTGCGCAAGGACCTCACGGTCGACCAGCTCATTGACTACATCAAGCGCGTCAAGCGCGAGGTCTGG
Organism: uncultured Chromatiaceae bacterium; assembly: GCA_964395315.1. GTDB lineage: Bacteria > Pseudomonadota > Gammaproteobacteria > Chromatiales > Chromatiaceae > CAVORB01. The sequence continues at coordinate 2,760 of CAYNBI010000088.1, forward strand.
GCTCCCGTCAGCACCGCCGAGCCCTGGCACGTGTGGCTCACCCATCCCGAGCTCGTCGAACAGGTCGATTTCATCGCGGTGCACCTCCTGCCCTACTGGGAGGGTATCCCGGTCGACGAGGCGGTGGATTACGTGGTCATGCGCTACGAGCAGCTCCAGGAGACTTATCCGGGAGTGCCGATCGTCATTTCCGAGGTGGGCTGGCCGAGCTATGGGCGCAAGCGCAAGGGCGCCGAGGCCTCCCTGCACAACCAGACACAATTCCTGCGCCGCTTCCTTAACGTGGCGGAGCGTTCCGGCTACATCTACTACATCATGGAGGCGTTCGATCAGCCCTGGAAACGCAAGATCGAGGGTGCGATCGGTTCTTACTGGGGTGTCTATGACGCCGAGCGCGAGCCCAAGTTCACCTTCACGGAACCCGTGGTCCGGATACCGCAGTGGCGTGAGCTGGCGGCGCTGTCCTTCGTCTTCGCCGTCATCATCCTGACCCTGGTCTTTCGCGACAGCTCTACCCTGGGTACGGGCGGCAAGGGTTTTCTGGCGCTGGTGACCTACCTGATCGCGACTGCCGCGGTCTGGATCGTCTACGAGTACACCCGCCAGTACATGACCCTGCCCACGGTCGCCGTGGGACTCGTACTCCTGCTCGGCGGCATCGGCATCATGCTGCTCCTGGTCTCGGAGGCACACGAGTGGGCGGAGTCCCTATGGCTGGTCGAATGGCGGCGACCCTTCCCGCTGCGCAAGGTACCTGACGAAGAGCTGCCCTTCGTCTCCATCCACGTGCCGGCCTACAACGAGCCGCCCCAGCTTCTGATCGAGACCCTCGATGCCCTCGCCGCGCTGGATTACCCGCACTACGAGGTGCTGGTGGTGGACAACAACACCAAGGACCCGGGGGTCTGGCAGCCGGTCGAGAAGCATTGCGGGAAACTCGGCCCGCGCTTCCGCTTTTTCCACGTCGACCCCCTCGCCGGTTTCAAGGCCGGTGCCCTCAATTACGCCCTGCGCCAGACGGCTCCCGATGCGGAGGTGGTGGCCGTCATCGACGCCGACTACCTGGTCCGCCCGGATTGGCTACGGGATCTGGTTCCCGCCTTTTCCGACCCGGAGGTGGCGATCGTGCAGGCCCCCCAGGACTACCGGGACGGCGACCAGAGCGCGTTCAAGGCCATGTGCATGGCGGAGTACCACGGCTTCTTCCACGTCGGCATGGTGACGCGCAATGAGCGCAACGCCATCATCCAGCACGGCACCATGACCATGGTCAGGCGTTCGGCCCTGGAGTCGGCCGACGGCTGGGCCGAGTGGAGCATCACCGAGGACGCGGAGCTCGGGCTGCGGCTGTTCGAGGCGGGACACAAGGCTCTCTACATTCCGAACACCTACGGCCGTGGGCTGATGCCGGACACCTTCACCGACTTCCGCAAGCAGCGCTTCCGCTGGGCTTACGGTGCCGTGGTCATTCTGCGCCGCCACTTCAAGCCGTTGTTCGGTCTGGAGAAGAGCGCCCTTACGCGCGGCCAGCGATACCACTTCATCGCCGGATGGCTGCCCTGGTTCGCGGACGGGTTGAACCTGTTCTTCAATTTCGCGGCCCTGGCCTGGTCGGTGGGGATGGTGACCTTTCCCGCCCACTTCGCGCCGCCCCTGATCATGATCGCCATCATTCCGCTTGCGCTCTTCGTCTTTAAGGTGACGAAGAGCCTGTTCTTGTACCGGCGACGCGTGGTCGCGACCTGGCGCCAGAGCCTTGCTGCCGGGATCGCGGGACTCGCCTTGTCACATACCATCGCCCGTGCCATCTGGACCGGTTTCGTTACCCACAAACTCGGGTTCTTCCGCACGCCCAAGCTGGCGCAGGCGCCCGCCTTGATCCGCGCGTTCGCCGAGGTGCGCGAGGAGCTCCTGTTCCTGACCGCCCTGTGGATGGGGGCCGCCTTCGTGCTGCTCAGAGACGACGCCGACATGCTCGACGTGCGGGTCTGGTCGGGGGTGCTCTTGGTGCAGTCGGTGCCTTATCTCGCGGCGGTCCTGGTCTCCCTCATCAGCGCCTGGCCCAAGCTTCCAGCCACGCTGGTCGGCACCATGGCGGAGATCCGACCGAACCGAGCCACCGGTTGAGCCAGACCGGCGCATGCCGCCCCGCGCATAACCGGACGAAGTGGGGCTCGACCGGTCCCGGGTGCCGCTCGCGGTCGGGGTGGGCAGCAGCCCTCGGGGCCTTCATCACGAGAGCAGCGTCGCTCGGCTGCTTGAGGTAGTATTGGGCGAGTTCAAACTCGTCACCCATCGAATGCCGACAGAACGCACCATCCAACGCTACTCGGCCTTCTTTCGAGGCTGGGCCACCGCTTTCGGCTCCCACGACCGGGCAAGCGATGAGGTGCGGGGTCTGCATTGGCTGTTCGGTGAGGGCCAGATCGGTTTGGTTCTGACACCCGAGGTCAAGCGTTTCCTCTATCCCCGCTTTCTCGGCAGTCGCGGCGAGGATGCGCCGGACGTGGAGTTCAGCCGCGGGGCTCTGCGCATCGACGATGCGGTGCTTGGCTTCGTCGAGGAGGATCGGCGGGCGTTCGACGTGACCATGGGTCTGCTCTCCGGTGGCGGGGAGCTTCATCTCTATCAGACCTACCACCTGTTTTACCCGACCGGCACGCGCATCCTGACCCTGAGCTGCCATCCACCCCTGCCCCTGGTCTACCGACAGATCGCGCCGCTCACCGTCCGCGTGGCCTGATCCCGCGCTGTAGGCAGGCCGTCCGTCCGAGCGGTACCCTTGCCGCGCAGCACATTCGAGACTCCAGCGCCCATGGAAAAGCGATATCCCCTCATCCTCGTCGACGGCTCCTCGTACCTGTTTCGCGCCTACCACGCCCTGCCCAAGCTCACCAACTCCAAGGGCGAGGCCACCGGCGCCCTGCTGGGTGTGCTCACCATGCTGCGCAAGCTCGTCGACGAGTACCGACCCGATTACATGGCGGTGGTTTTCGACGCCCCCGGCAAGACCTTTCGCGACGACATCTTCCCCGAGTACAAGGCCAACCGCCCGCCCATGCCCGACGACCTTCGCGAGCAGCTCGCGCCCCTCAAGGAGGTCATTCGCGCCATGGGGCTGCCGCTGATCGAGGTGCCGGAAGTGGAGGCGGATGACGTGATCGGTACGCTGGCGGTGCGAGCGGCGCAGGACGGCGTCCAGACGCTCATCTCCACCGGCGACAAGGACATGGCGCAGCTGGTCGATGAGCGCATCACCCTGATCAACACCATGAGCGAGACGGTGCTCGATCGCGACGGCGTGGTCGAGAAGTTCGGGGTGCCGCCGGAGCGGATCGTCGACTACCTGACGCTGGTCGGCGACAGTGTCGACAATATACCCGGCGTGCCCAAGTGCGGACCCAAGACCGCGGCCAAGTGGATCCAGGAGTACGGCTCCCTCGACGGGGTCGTCGCGCACGCCGGGGACGTCAAGGGCAAGATCGGGGAGTACCTGCGCGCCAGCCTCGATCGGCTTCCCCTTTCCCGCGAGCTCACCACGATCAAGCGCGACGTCGCGCTGGACCTGGGGCCCGCTGATCTGCGTCCCGCGGCGCCGGACGTCGATACCCTGCGCGGCTGGTACCAGCGCTTCGAGTCCAGGCGCCTGCTGGCGACGCTGGAGGGCGAGAGCGACGCCGCGAGCGCTGCCCCGACAACGTCCGGCGGCGATGCCGTCTATGATCTGGTGCTCACGGAGGACGCCCTCGATCGCTGGCTGGAGCGCCTGATCGCGGCGAGGCTGTTCGCCTTCGACACCGAGACCACGAGCCTCGACTACATGCGCGCCGAGCTGGTGGGGGTTTCCTTCGCCGTCGAGCCCGGGCAGGCGGCCTACGTACCCCTGGCGCATAGCTACCCCGGGGCACCCGAGCAGCTCGACCGCGAGCGCGTGCTGGCGCGCCTCAAGCCACTGCTGGAGGACCCGGACCGCGCCAAGCTCGGGCAGAACCTCAAGTACGACATGAACGTGCTGGTCAACCACGGCATCGGGATGCGGGGCGCCGCCCACGACACCATGCTCGAATCCTACGTGCTCGACAGCACGGCGACCCGCCACGACATGGACTCCCTGGCGAAGAAATACCTCGATCACGACACCATTCATTTCGAGGACATCGCCGGCAAGGGCGCGAAGCAGCTCACCTTCGATCAGATCCCGCTGGACCAGGCGGGGCCTTACGCCGCCGAGGATGCCGACGTGACGCTCCAGCTCCACCGCGCCCTCTGGCCCAGGCTCGAAAGCGAGCCTCGCCTCGAGCGGCTCTATCGCGAGATCGAGATCCCCCTGGTGCCCGTGCTCTCACGCATGGAGCGCAACGGCGTGCGTATCGACGCGGCCCAGCTGGCGGCCCAGAGCAAGGACATGGCCGAGCGCATGCACGGATTGGAGCAGGCGGCCTATGAGAACGCCGGGCGCAAGTTCAACATGGGATCGCCGAAGCAGATCGGGGAGATCTTCTTCCAGGAGCTCGGGCTCCCGGTGGTGGCGAAGACGCCGAAGGGCGCGGCCTCCACCTCCGAGACGGTGCTCCAGCAGCTCGCCGAGCAGGGCCATGACCTGCCGCGCATCATTCTCGAGCACCGGGGGCTGGCCAAGCTCAGGTCGACCTACACCGACAAGCTGCCGCAGATGGTCAACCCGGTCACGGGCCGGGTGCACACCTCCTATCACCAGGCGGTCGCCGCCACCGGACGCCTGTCCTCGTCCGAGCCCAATCTGCAGAACATTCCCATCCGCAGCGAGGACGGTCGGCGCATTCGGCGCGCCTTCGTTCCGGAGACGGGCTATCGCATGCTGGCCGCGGACTACTCCCAGATAGAGCTGCGCATCATGGCCCACCTGTCCGGCGACGAGCGTCTGCTGGCCGCGTTCGCCGCCGGCCTGGACATTCATCGCGCCACCGCCGCGGAGGTCTGGGGCGTGGCGCCCGATGAGGTCACCGGCGATCAGCGCCGCTCCGCCAAGGCCATCAACTTCGGACTCATCTATGGTATGTCCGCTTTCGGGCTGGCCCGCCAGCTCGGCATCGAGCGCGGTGCCGCCCAGGAATACGTGGACCTCTACTTCCAGCGTTATCCCGGCGTGAAGGACTTCATGGACCGCACCCGCGCCCAGGCCCGCGAGCGCAAATGGGTCGAGACGCTGTTCGGCCGGCGGCTCTACCTGACCGACATCGACCACAGTAACCAGGGTCGCCGGGCGGGGGCGGAGCGCACCGCCATCAATGCGCCCATGCAGGGCACCGCGGCGGACATCATCAAGCGGGCGATGATCGCGGTCGACGGTTGGATCCAGACCGAGGCGCCGCCGGTCAGGATGATCATGCAGGTCCATGACGAGCTGGTGTTCGAGGTGGCCGAGGAGGCGGTGGAGGAGGCCTCCGCGCCTATTCTGGCGGCCATGGAGTCGGCGGCGGAGCTTGCGGTCCCGCTGGTGGTGGACGTCGGCATCGGCGACGACTGGGAAGAGGCGCACTGACTCCACGATGGACAAGGATCTGCATCCGGTGGAGCGTTGGCGGCACGGTCACGACTTCAACCTCGACACCCAGGAGGGTGAGCGCCGGACCCGGCTGGTAGTGATCCTGACGGCCTGCATGATGGTGGTCGAGATCGCCGCCGGCTATCTGTTCGGTTCCATGGCCCTGCTGGCCGACGGCTGGCACATGGGCACCCATGTCGCGGCCCTCTCGATCGCCGTCTTCGCCTACCGTTACGCGCGCCGCCATGCCGACAACCCCAGATTCAGCTTCGGGACGGGCAAGGTCACCGCCCTCGGCGGCTTCGCCAGCGCGGTGGCTCTTGCGGTCGTCGCGCTCATGATGGGGTTGGAGTCGGTCGGGCGTCTGGTCGCGCCGGAGACCATTCGTTTCGACGAGGCGATCGTGGTCGCCGTCATCGGGCTAGTGGTGAACCTGGTCAGCGCGTGGGTGCTTCATGGCGGCGATGCCGGCCACCACCACGGCGGTCACCATCATCATCACGACCACACGGCTCACGCGGCCCATCAGCACCACGACCACAATCTGCGCGCCGCCTATCTGCACGTGCTCGCCGATGCCCTGACCTCCTTGCTCGCCATCGTCGCCCTGGTTGCCGGGAAGCTCCTCGGATGGGTATGGATGGACGCCTTCATGGGCCTGGTGGGGGCGGCCCTGATCACGCGCTGGGCCTACGGTCTGGTGGGCGAGACCAGCGGGGTTCTGCTCGACAGCAGCCCGTCCGAGGACACCCTCTCGCGCATCCGTCGGGCCCTCGAGGCGGACGCTGACAACCAGGTCACCGACCTCCATGTCTGGCGCCTCGGACCCCGCGATCTCGGCGCCATCGTCTCGCTGGTCACCCATCATCCCCGCGAGCCGGAGCATTACAAGGCGCTGCTCGCCCATGTTCCGGAGCTCGGGCACGTTACCGTGGAGGTCAACCGCTGCCGCGACAAGGAATGCCCGTCCCTCTGAAGCGACCGCCCAAGTCCCCGCCAACCAAAGTCGCCTATCCGTGGGTTCCAGCGCGACTCCTCCGAGAGGCGTTGAACTTTTTTCCGGCTTTGGACTCTCACTGTTCGAGCGTTACGTGACGCGGGGAGTCGCCAATCATCCCCCTCCCTCGGCGGCTCCCAGGTTCCCGGCCGCCCCAGCCGGGAAAGTAGTTGCCCCGAAGCCAGGACCCCCGGGCTTCGGGGTTTCTTTTTTTCCCGGGCACTTCCTGTGCCCGCACCGCGTGTTCCCTCACTGTCTCCGGTTCCTCAACGTCCGGGGGCGAGCGCCGCGAGGCGATAGAGGCGAACCGCATTCTCGCGCAGGACCTTGCGGACCAGCGTCTCTTCGGCCAGCGTATCCTCGATCATCTGGATGTCGGCGGCGGCGAATGGCCGCGGTGCGCGGGTGCAAGGTAGGTCAGTGCCGAACACGAGCGCGTCGGGACAGACGCGGGCGATCGCGGCCAACGCCTCGGCCGGGGGGAAATCAAGCCGGCCGAAGCCGGTTGCCTTGACCCAGGCGCCCCTTTCCACCAGCCGCAAGAGGTGCGGAAGCCCGCGGCGCGACAGCCCCAGGTGATCGACACACACGCGCGGCAAGCCTCTTAACAGCTCGCCAAGCTCTGGCAGGTCGGCGCTGTCCAGATAAAGCTCCGCATGCCAGCCGGCGGTATCAAAGGCGCGCCTGGCCAGGCGTACCATCGATCTCGCATCCGCGCATACGCCGCGTCGCAGATTGAGGCGCAATGCCCGTACGCCGAGGGCGTCGAGGCTGAGGATCTCGCGTTCCGACGATTGCTCGGGCAACTGGGTCACGCCGACGAAGGCGGGTCCGAGTCGCGACAGGGCGGCCTCCAGATAGGACTGGTCGAAGGCTTGGAAGGAGCCGGAGATCACGGCGCCGCCCACCACGTCGAGCCCGCGAGCCCGCTCCAGGTAGTCCTCGACGGTGAACGCGGCGGGGAGAAAACCGGCGTTTGCGACCAGCGGGAAACGCGGGTCGATGATGTGCAAATGACTGTCGAAGACTGGGGTCTGCGTCATGCGTTCGTCATGAATTCGGCACTCCGCCGTCAAGGTACTCCCCTACCATGTCGTGGACCAATACACGAAGGCACTGAGGGATATGAGCGTCGAACGCAGATATAGCTTCCGTCACCGGATCGATTGCGCGGTCCATATTCGTTACCGCAGGCGGCGCTTCTGCCGCGCCCGTGGCCGCAACCTGTGCGCCGAGGGCATGTTTCTCGAGGTCCAGTCCCTTACGCTTCCCACTGGCACGCTGGTGGAGCTGGAGCTCGACTCCGAGGGCGCGGACTGGCTGGTGCCCGCCATCGTCGTGCATCATCAGGCGGGCGGCGTCGGGGTCATGTTCCGCGAGCCGCGACCCGAATTGCTCCAGAGCCTCGCCCGCTCGCGCGGTCGGTCCGTGCGCCTTCCGGGCGACGGAACGAACCAGGCGCGTCCATCGCCCTAGTCGTAAATGGCTTCGGGCAGCCAGGTCGCCAGCCCCGGCCACAGGGCCAATGCCCCGAGCATGAGTAGCTGGATGACGACGAAGGGCACGACGCCGCGGTAGATCTGCATGGTCGTCACCTCCGGCGGCGCCACCCCGCGCAGGTAAAACAGGGAGAAGCCGAAGGGCGGCGTGAGGAATGAGGTCTGCAGGTTGATCGCGATCATCACCCCCAGCCACACCGGGTCCAACCCCAGACCCAGCAGCACCGGCCCCACGATGGGCACCACGACGAAGGTGATCTCGATGAAGTCGAGGATGAATCCGAGCAGGAACATCACCAGCATCACCAGAGCCACCGCACTCAGGGTTCCGCCGGGCAGCCCGGTCAGCAGCTCGGTGACCAGCTCGTCGCCCTGGAATCCGCGGAACACGAGTGAGAACAGGGCGGCGCCAATGAAGATCATGAACACCATGCTGGTGACCACCGTGGTTTGGCGAACCACCTCGCGCAGGGTATCGTGGTTGAGCTGCCCCCGGGCGGCGGCCAGGATCATGGCGCCGACGGCGCCGACCGAGGCGGCCTCCGTCGGTGTCGCCAGACCGCCGAGGATGGAGCCCAATACCGCCACGATCAGGGTGAGCGGGGGAACCAGCACCCGCAGCACCTGGCCCCACAGCGCCCCGGCAGCTACGGCACGCTCGGCTCTCGGGATGGCCGGGACCGCTTCCGGCCGCAGCCACGCGATTCCGAGCAGATACAGGACGTAGAGGGCGACCAGCACCAGCCCCGGCAACAGGGCGCCGACGAAGAGGTCGCCCACCGAGACCGTCTCCGGCGAGAAGATGCCCATATCGAGCTGGGCCTGCTGGTAGGCGCCGGAGAGCACGTCGCCCAGCAGCACCAGGACGATGGAGGGCGGGATGATCTGGCCCAGGGTGCCCGAGGCGCAGATGGTGCCTGCGGCGATGCTCGGGTCGTAGTTGCGCCGCATCATCGTCGGCAGGGAGAGCAGCCCCATGGTCACGACGGTGGCGCCCACGATCCCGGTGCTGGCCGCGAGCAGCATGCCGACGACGGTGACCGAGATGCCAAGCCCCCCGCGCAGCGGGCCGAACAGCAGGGCCATGGTGTCCAGAAGGCGTTCCGCTACGCGAGAGCGCTCCAGCATGACCCCCATGAACACGAACAGGGGCACCGCGATCAGGGTCTCGTTGGTCATCACTCCGAAGACCCGGTTCGGCAGGGCCTCGAGGAAGGCCGGATCGAACAGGTCGAGCCACTCCCCGGCGAAGGCGAAGGCGAGGGCGGTGCCGCCGAGGGCGAAGGCCACCGGGTAACCGCTGAGGAGCACCGCGCCGACCGCCAGGAACAGCAGCAGCGGCATGAGCTCAGCCACCCGCGTCCCCCTGCGCGGGGAGGGCGCCGTGGATCCCCGCGAGGAACAACCCGTTGCGCAGCGTCCATGCCAGGCCCTGCAGAAGCAACAGCACTGGCAGCGCCAGGATCAGGCTCTTCAGCAGGTAGACCGCCGGGATGCCGCCGGCCTCCCGAGAGCCCTCCTGCACCGACCAGGATCCGGCGACATAGTCCCATCCGGACCAGACGAGATAGATGCAGACGGGGGTTAGCAGCAGCAGGGTGCCGAGCAGATCCACCCAGGCGCGGCCGCGTGGCGACAGCCTCTGGTAAAGAATGTCCACCCGCACGTGACCGCCCTGCTGGAGCGTGTAGGCGGCAGCGAGCATGAACAGGCTCGCGTGCATGTAGGTCACCGACTCCTGCATCGCGATCCAGCCCAGATCGAAGGCGTAGCGCAGCACCACCACGAGGAAGGTGATGATCACCATCAATAGCGAAAGCCAGGCCAGGAGCCGTCCGCTCCAAGAGACGAGTGCCTCCAACCCGGCGGCGAGCGAGAGCAGGCGCGAGCCTCGGCCCGGTGGCGCGGGCTGCTTGGCGTTCATGGTCGGATTCTTCTCCGCGCTAGCGTCCGGCGGACGGTGGTCGCCTCACGGTCGAGCGGACCGCGAGGCGCGGACCCCAACCCGAGTCACCAGCTGAACAGCACCCACTGGGGAATGGAGTTGTTCCACACGCGGTCCTGCTGGACATCCAGCTGTCCGTCCCCGTTGGTGTCCAGGAGGAAGTAGGGCGGCCCGACCGGGGGCTGCACCCGCACCATGTAGAGCTGACCGCGGACGCGGTACTCGTAGATGATGCCCTTGTCGGTCTCGAGGATGGTGACCTCGGGTTCCACCGTTTCCCCCTGGTAGCTGGCAGAAGGGATGGCCGGTGCCTCCGGGTAGGGCACTGGGGGCGGGGCGTTCTGGCCGATCGCGATCCCCATTTGGGCCGTGAGAGCGGCGGTGAGCAACAGGCGTTTCATCAGGCTGTTCGACCATCTTGTCGCTAAAAATCAGCTAATGGTAGTACGTCGGGACGAGAATTTCGCGGGTTTCTCGTCTCCCCATCTTGGCCCATAATGCCGTTCCCGCCGCCCGTCCCGGGTAACACCGGCGCCGGTCGCTACGCACCGATCCCTTTCCGGTTTCGCCGCCGAGGTTCAATGTCAGAGTCACGCCCGAGCGGTGGACGCCGTCCGCCGACCGATCTCAATGCCGGCCAGCGCGAGGCGGTCCGCTACCTGGGCGGCCCGCTCCTGGTGCTCGCTGGCGCGGGCTCCGGCAAGACCCGTGTCATCACCCGCAAGGTCGCACACCTGATCCGCGACCGCGGCATGTCGCCACGCAACATCTTCGCCGTGACCTTCACCAACAAGGCGGCGCGAGAGATGCGGGAACGACTGGGGCGCGAGCTCGGAGGGCGCGACAGCCGGGGTTTGGCCATCTCCACCTTTCACACCCTGGGCCTCCAGATCCTGCGCCGCGAGCTCGAGCGCGCCGGCTATCGCAGCGGCTTCTCGCTGTTCGACGGACAGGACGCCGAGACGGTGGTGAAAGAGCACCTGCGAAACACGCACCGCGAGGATGCCTACACCCCCGCCGGCGTACTGGTCCGGATCTCGCGCTGGAAGAACGATCTGATCGAGCCCGCGGCGGCCCTGAGCGCCGCGGAGGACGACTTCGAGGCCGGGCTCGCCCGTCTCTACGCCGCCTACGAGCGCAGCCTGCGCGCCTACAACGCCGTCGATTTCGACGACCTCATCATCGCCCCCGTGCGCCTGCTTCGGTCCCATCCCGATCTGCTGGAGCGCTGGCAGAACCGGATCCGTCATCTGCTGGTGGACGAGTACCAGGACACCAACGGGGCGCAGTACGAGCTGGTGCGCCTGCTGGTGGGGCCCCGCGGGGCCTTCACGGTGGTGGGCGACGACGATCAGTCCATCTATGCTTGGCGGGGCGCCCGCCCGGAGAACCTGGTGCGTCTCAAGACGGACTATCCGCAGCTCAAGGTGATCATGCTCGAGCAGAATTACCGCTCCAGCGGGCGCATTCTCGGCCTCGCAAACGCGCTCATCGCCAATAACCCGCACGTGTTCGAGAAACGCCTGTGGAGCGATCACGGACCGGGAGACGAGCCCCGCGTCCTCACTTGCAGTGACGAGAACCGCGAGGCCGAGCGGGTCGTCTCGGAGATCCTGCACCGGCACTTCACGGAGCGCGCGAGCTTCGGCGACTTCGCCATCCTCTACCGGGGCAACCATCAGGCGCGGCTGTTCGAGAAGGCCCTGCGCGAGCACAGCATCCCCTACTTCCTGAGCGGGGGGACCTCGTTCTTCGCGCGCGCCGAGGTCAAGGACATCATGGCCTATCTGCGCCTCCTGGCGAATCCGGATGACGACGCCGCCTTCCTGCGCGTCGTCAACACGCCGCGCCGGGAGATCGGGCCGGGAACGCTGGAGAAGCTCGCGGGTTACGCTGGAGAGCGGGGCGTAGGGCTCCTCACCGCCTGTGGCGAGCTGGGACTCGCCGAGCATCTGGGGGAGCGGCAGCGGGAGCGCCTGAAGGCGTTTGCGTCCCGGATGGAGACCCACGCGCGGCGCGCCGAGGGCGAGCCGGTCGCCGCCGTGCGCGCACTGGTGGAGACCATGGACTACGAGGGTTGGCTGCGCGACAACGCCTCGAGCCTGGCGGTGGCCGAACGGCGCATGGAAAACGTATACGACCTGCTCAACTGGCTCGACGCCCTCAACAAGGGGGAGCTGCAGGAGAAGACCCTGGGAGAGATGGTCAACCACCTCTCCCTGATGGATCTGCTGGAGCGACGCGACGAAGAGGAGGGCGGCGAACGGGTGCACCTGATGACCCTGCATGCGGCCAAGGGGCTGGAGTTTCCCCACGTCTTTCTGGTCGGCATGGAAGAGGAGCTTCTACCCCACCGCACCAGCATCGAGGAAGAAACCATCGAGGAAGAGCGCAGGCTCGCCTACGTCGGCATTACCCGCGCGCAGGAGACCCTCACCTTCACCCTCGCCCGCCGGCGCAAGCGTTTCGGGGAACTCGTGGAAAGCGAGCACAGCCGTTTTCTGGATGAGCTTCCGGAATCCGAGCTCCGCTGGGATACCAGGCGGGAGGCCGGCGCCGAGGAGAATCGGGCGCGGGGAAGTGCCCACCTGGCTAGCCTCAAAGGGCTGCTACAGGCGGGCTGATCTCGAACACATCCCGGTGAGCGCCGCCCTGGTGCGGGAACCGCTACTGGACCTTCGAGACCATGTACTCGATCGCCGCCCTGAGGTCCTCGTCGGAGCAGGTGGCGCAGGTCCCGCGCGGCGGCATGGCACCCTTGCCGTTGATCGCAGTCTGCAACATGGCGTCGATGCCGGTGGCAACCCGCGGTTCCCACGCGGCCTTGTCGCCGAGCTTGGGGGCGCCTGCCGCGCCGCTCGCGTGACAGGCGAAGCATGCCTGATTGTAAATCGCCGCTCCCGGGCCCTCGTCCACGGCAGCCGCGGGCGCGGCCGCGGGCTGAGCCGCGGCGGCCGGCGCTCCGCCGGCCCCTGCCAGTGTCACGGTACCGATCGGCTTGATACGAGCGGCGACCTCCTCCGGCGCGTCGGGGGTGCCGGTGGTGCTGAAACGCGCCGCCGTAAGGAGATAAACCGCGGCGACCAGCAGAACCGCCCCGATCAGGCCCGAAACCGCCGTCCCGAACTCAGTGCTGTACTTGTTGCTCATGGTTACCTCCGGAGTATTGACGCTGAATGGAGTCTTGCGGGGTACGGCCGCGCAAGATCAGTAGTCGCTAATCTGCGAAGTATATCGGCGGGAGAGCGGCGAAATCCATCCGGATGTCCAGACGGGCGCTGGAAGGGAGGAAGCCGACGCGGCGTAGACTCGGCCGCGAGATAGCGGTATCCTTCCGGCCCCGCGTAAGGAACCGCGAGCGGTGACCCGCTCTTCCTTCCGCGTTATCCGCGCCCGTAGCTCAGCTGGATAGAGCGCTGCCCTCCGGAGGCAGAGGTCACAGGTTCGAATCCTGTCGGGCGCGCCATCTTCTCTTCGCGGCTCAGTGCGTTATGAGGCGGCCGCCAGTCCAGAACCGGTTTGCGCCCCACGTGCATCCAGAGCGAGTCCACCGGGCTGGAACTGAGTGGAGGGCCCGGGTTCGGACGCACGCTCCGCACAACCG
>CAYNBI010000089.1:0-16139 GCA_964395315.1 uncultured Chromatiaceae bacterium
GCTTCTACCTGTCGCTCGAAGACAGCCTGATGCGCATCTTCGCCTCCGAGCGCGTGGGCACCCTGATGCAGAAGCTCGGCATGGAGAAGGGCGAGGCCATCGAGCACCCCTGGGTGACCAAGGCGATTGAAAACGCCCAGCGCAAGGTCGAGGGCCGCAACTTCGACATCCGCAAGCAGCTGCTGGAGTACGACGACGTTGCCAACGACCAGCGCAAGGTCATCTACCAGCAGCGCCGGGAGCTGATGGACGCCACCGACGTTTCGGATACGGTCGATGTCATGCGGGGCGACGTGCTCGGCCGCTTGATCGATGGCCATATCCCCCCGGGCAGCCTGGAGGAGCAGTGGGACGTTCCCGGTCTCGAGCGCGCGCTGACCGAAAGCTTCGGCGGCGAGTGGACGCTGCAGAAATGGCTGGACGAGGACGATGCGCTGCACGAAGAGAGCCTGCGTGAGCGGATTGCCGAGCAGGTCGCGACGGGGTACGCGGACAAGGAGAAAGTCGTGGGTTCGGACGTGATGCGCCAGATCGAAAAGGCGGTCATGCTCCAGACCCTGGATACCCAGTGGAAGGATCACCTCGCGGCCATGGACTATCTGCGCCAGGGCATCCACCTGCGCGGCTACGCCCAGAAGAACCCGAAACAGGAGTATAAGCGCGAGGCCTTCGAGATGTTCTCGGCGATGCTCGAGAGCATCAAGCAGGAAGTGGTGACCACTCTTTCGCGTCTCCAGCTGCAGACCGCGGAGCAGGCACCAATGGGGCCGGCGCCGCCGCGGGAGCAGGAGTTCGAGTTCAAGCATGAGGAGTTTGCGGGCTTCGGCGCCCCGGCCGAGGATGAGGTTGCAGAGACTGCGGCGCCCGGCGGCGGGGAGCAGCACCAGCCTTACGTGCGTGGGCAACGCAAGGTCGGTCGCAACGAGCCCTGTCCCTGTGGCTCGGGCAAGAAATACAAGCATTGTTGCGGTCGAGCGAGCTGAGGCAAGGGCCCTTAGCTTGGCTGCACGTTGATAGCGGGTGCCGAGGGCCGAGATCGAGATGACCGACCACCTGACTCCCTTCCAGCCAGTGCCGGGGGTGCGACTTGCGACGGCGGCGGCGGGAATCCGCTATCAGGGACGGGACGACGTGGCATTGCTCGAACTGCCGGCGGGCGCACGCTGCGCGGCCGTATTCACCCGCAACGCCTTCTGCGCCGCGCCGGTGCTGGTCGCGCGGCGGCATCTCGGGTCCCATATGCCGCGCTATTTCCTGATCAATTCGGGAAACGCGAATGCCGGAACGGGTGCTCGCGGACTTACCGATGCCGAGGCGAGCTGCTCCGCCCTCGCCGACCGCGCCGGTTGCAGCACCCAGGAGGTGCTTCCCTTCTCCACCGGCGTTATTGGCGAGCCACTGCCGGTTGACCGGCTGACGGGCGTCCTCGACGGAGCCCTGGAGAGGCTGCGGGAGACCGCCTGGCCAGAAGCGGCGCGCGCGATCATGACCACGGACACGGTGCCCAAGTTGGCCTCGCGCCGTTTCGCGGTGGCAGGGCGCACGGCCGTGGTCTCGGGCATGGCCAAGGGCGCGGGCATGATCTGTCCGGACATGGCCACGATGCTCGCCTTTCTCGCCACCGATGTGGCGGTGGACCAGGAACTGCTGGTGCGCTGTCTGCGCGAGGCGATGGACGTGTCCTTCAACGCGATCACGGTCGATGGCGATACCTCCACCAACGACGCCTGTGTGCTCGCCGCAGCCGGGAGCCTGGGCAACGAGCCCCTGCAGGATCCGGGATCGGCCGATTTCGCGGCTCTCTGCGGGGCGGTGGAAGCGGTTTGTCGGGATCTGGCGACCGCGATCGTCCGCGATGCCGAGGGTGCTACCAAGCTGGTGACCGTTGCGGTGGAAGAGGCCAGGGACGCATCAGAGGCGCGGCAGGTGGCCTACACCATCGCTCACTCGCCTTTGGTGAAGACAGCACTGTTCGCCTCCGATCCGAACTGGGGGCGCATCTTGGCCGCCGTCGGCCGCGCGGGGCTGGCGGACCTGGATATCCAGTCGGTGCGCATCTGGCTCGGCGAGACGGCCATCGTGCGCGGCGGCGGGCGCGACCCCGATTACACGGAGGAGGCGGGGCGTGAGGCCATGGCCGGAAGCGAGGTCAGCATTCGCGTCGCGCTGGCTCGCGGCTCGGCGGCCGCGCGCGTACTGACCTGTGATCTGTCCTACGACTACGTCCGCATCAACGCCGAGTATCGGACCTGAAGGTTGGCGTTCCGGGGCGCCAAAGACGCTGCAGGTGCGAATAGGCGAATCCATGTCGCCGCGGGCGCCGTGGAGGACGGACAGGGACGAGTCCTGATCACCAAGCGGCCGGATCACGTCCATCAGGGCGGTCTGTGGGAGTTCCCGGGGGGCAAGCTGGAGCCCGGCGAGACGCCACGGCAGGGGTTAGCGCGGGAGCTTTACGAGGAGCTCGGCATCCGGGTGCTCGGGCAACGGCCGCTGATCCGCGTCCGACACGACTACGGCGATCGCCACGTCCTGTTGGACGTGCATCGGGTGAGCGCTTACGAAGGCGAGCCCCAGGGGCGGGAAGGCCAGCCCTTGGACTGGGTGTTGCCGATGGCGATGCGCCCGGAACTCTTCCCCGCGGCGGATCGGCCCATCATCTCCGCCCTTCGTTTGCCAGCGCTCTATTTGATCACGGGCCCTGATCCCCGGGACCTCCGGGGCTTTCTCGCCCGCCTGGCCGAGGCCTTGGGGGCAGGCGTGCGGCTCGTCCAGCTTCGCGCTCACGAACTGGATGATGCCCAGTTCGGGAGGCTTGCCGAGAGAACCTTCTCTCTGTGCGAGCGCCATGGTGCCAGGCTCCTGTTGAACCGCGACCCGGTGCTGGTGGGGGGCTTGCCATGCCACGGCTTGCACCTCACCGCATCGCGCTTGACCCGGCTGGATCAGCGCCCGAGGCGGGAGGGTTGGTGGGTGGGCGCGTCTTGCCATCATACCCGCGACCTGGAGCAGGCGGCCCGGCTTGGGCTGGATTACGCTCTTCTGTCCCCGGTCAAGGCCACCCTTACCCACCCGGACGCCGTTCCCCTCGGTTGGCACGGATTCGCCGCCTTGGCCGATCTCGCTGCGCTGCCGGTCTACGCCTTGGGCGGGCTCACTCCAGCGGATCTGAATGTGGCGTTCGAGTGCGGCGCGCAGGGTGTCGCCGCCATCCGCGGGTTGTGGCCGGACGGTCGGATCAGCCGTGACGAGTGACCGGGGCCGGTCAGTGGAGCCCGTTGTCCGTGTGCTCGTTCTCGTCCCACGGGACCGATTCGCCGGTTGGACCCGGGACGCGATGGCGCTCCTCCAACCACTCGCCGAGATCGATGAGGCGGCAGCGTTCGCTGCAGAAGGGACGCCACTTGGAGTCGGGTGACCAGGGGACGGGTCTGCCACAGGTTGGGCAGGACACGGTCTTACTCATGCGGGGAGCGAAGGGTCAGAACACGCAGCAGGTCAGAATGAAGGGGACATCCTCGCGGCATTGGGTGGGGCGCTCCACCTGACCGCAGCTCAGGAACCGGATGCTGAAACGGTTCTTGTGGCCGCTGATCTCGGGGTAGAGGGCCTGACTGCCGTTCAGCGTGATCCGCACCAGCTGCGCGGGCGCCTGGACGTCCAGTGCCTCCTGGAAGAAACCGTCGGTAGCCGTGACCTGCCGCGGGGTCGCACTGGATCGGGCCAGGGAGAGCACCAGGTCGATGGCCTCGCTGACGGGTTGCAGGCCCCTCATCCACGCGCCGAGCTGCCGTTGCCGGGCCTCCGCGGGCTGGGTCAGCCAGTGATGATATTGCGGTAGGTCGAAGCTGCAGGTACCGCCCGGGATCGAGCTGCGTTGGGCCACGCTCTTCAGGAACTCGTCCTCGCGCACCGTTTGGCCGACCTGGCCGCTCAGGGCGTGCAACCCGGCGGCCGCACGCTGCAGATCCTCGAGGATGGTTCCGAGCGTCGCCAGGTCTACCCCCGGCTGGCGCCGAATCCGGTTCAGGGTGGCGGAGTTACGATCCAGCTCCTTGAGGAGCTCTGACTTGATGTCCGTCCTGGAGGTGATGGCGACCACGTCCAGCAGGCCCTCGACGGCGGCGCGGGTTGCCCAGGGGGCTTCCTGGGGCTGGAAGTGGGCGATCTTGCGAAACAGGTGCTCGATCCGCAGAAAGGACCGCACCCGTTCGTTCAGGGGATGTTCGAACGTTAGCTTCTTGGACACAAAGACTTCCCTGGGGCATCGCCGCGCGCTCGCACGCGGGAACTCGATCTAGCGCTGTTTTGCTCGCAGGGATGATACCGGGTTACTCCCGCGGCTGCACGAAGGGGCCTATTGCGCTTCGTCCATCGAACGAGCGCGGGAGGCGGGCACCGAAGTGATCCCACGCAAAGGCTCGCCCCGTAGACGGGCGGCGCCGGATTGTCCCGGGGGCGCCGATCGGCGATGCTTGCGGTCATGGGAGCAATCGGCGGCCACCTTGCGGGAGGCGTGCCGCTGGTATGAGATGGGTCGCAAAGATGTCCAACAGTCTGAAGTTGCGTCGGGTCGCTATCGACACCTACCGGGAGAACGTCGCGTACCTGCACCGGGACTGTGGTCACTACCGCAGCGAGGGTTTCCAGGCCCTGAGCAAGGTGGAGATTCTGGTGGAAGGCGGCCCAGCGCCGGTGCTGGCGGTGTTGAATGTGGTGGACGACGCTGCCATAACGGCCCCGGACGAGTTGGGTCTTTCGGAACAGGCGTTCCTCCAGCTGGGCGTCGAGGCCGGAACGCCCGTCTCCGTGAGCCAGGCCCAGCCCCCCGGCTCCCTGGGCGCCGTGCACCGCAAGATTCGGGGTGAGCGGCTGGGCGAGGGTGAGTACCTGGCCATCGCCAGGGACATCGTCAACAATCGCTACTCCAAGATCGAGATGTCCGCCTTTATCGTCGCCTGTGCCCAGGCCGGCATGGAGCGCGAGGAGGTTCTCCACCTCACCCGGGCCATGGTAGAGAGCGGGGAGCGGCTGGGCTGGGGTGAGGATCTGGTGGCGGACAAGCACTGCATCGGCGGTGTCCCTGGCAACCGCACCACCATGATCGTTACGCCGATCGTCGCCGCGCACGGCCTGCTCATACCGAAGACATCCAGCCGGGCCATCACCTCCCCCGCCGGAACGGCAGATACCATGGAGGTACTGGCCCGCGTAGAGCTCACGCCCGAGCGGCTGCGGGAGATTGTGCGGGGGGAGCGCGGCTGCCTGGCCTGGGGCGGCACGGCGCGGCTGGCTCCGGCGGACGATGTCCTGATCTCGGTCGAGCGTCCGCTGTCGCTGGATTCACCGGGGCAGCTGGTGGCATCCATCCTGGCCAAGAAGGTGGCGGCCGGGTCGACGCACCTGCTGGTGGACATCCCGATGGGTCCCACCGCGAAGGTCCGGCACCAGAGCGAGGCCTTGCGTCTGCGCAAGCTGTTCGAATATGTCGGGGACAGCCTCGGCATGCACGTACAGGTCTTGATCACCGATGGCCGGCAGCCGATCGGGCGGGGCGTTGGACCCGTGCTGGAGGCGCGGGACGTCCTCCAGGTGTTGCGCAACGAGGCCGGAGCGCCCGCGGATCTGCGGGAGAAATCGCTGCTGCTGGCCGGGCAAATCCTCGAGTTCGATCCGGCAGTACGCGGCGGAACCGGTTACGAGCTGGCCCGCGAGATCCTGGACTCGGGCCGGGCGGCGGCCAAGCTCGAGGCCATCATCGACGCCCAGGGGCGCAATCCGGACGCCCTGCCCCTGGGAGGTCTGCGCCACGAGGTGCCGGCACCGGTGGACGGCGTGGTGACGGCCATCGACAACTTCCAGATCGCGCGCATCGCGCGGCTGGCGGGAGCGCCGCTGGACAAGGGTGCCGGGGTTGAGCTCGAGAAGAAGCTGGGAGACCCGGTGGCACAGGGGGAGACGCTCTACGCCATTTACGCTCAGTTTCCGGCGGATTTTCGTTTCGCCAGGGCCATGGCGGGGCAGGACAGCGGCTACGCGATTGGCGAGGTGCTGCCGTGAAGGAGGCGGTCGGCGAGGCTTTGGTCCTCGGCTTTCCTGAATACGGGGACCAGGCACGGGGATTGGCCGAGGCCGCGGGGTTCGGGTACGCCCAGGCGGAGATCCACCGGTTTCCCGACCACGAGAGCCTCGTGACTTTGCCCGCGGATCTGCCGCCGCGGGTGGTGTTCTGCCGCAGCCTCGACCGTCCCAACGACAAGCTGGTCGAGTTGGCGCTCGCCGCCCGCACCGCCCGCGACCTGGGTGCCGAGCACCTTACCCTCGTCGCCCCGTACCTTTGCTACATGCGCCAGGACAAGGCCTTCCGGGCCGGTGAGGCCGTCAGCCAGCGCATCGTGGGACGTCTGCTCGCTGATTGGTTCGATGCCCTGGTAACGGTCGATCCGCACCTGCACCGGATCGGGAGTCTCGAAGAGGCGGTTCCGGTGCGACAATCCTCCTGCCTCAGCGCGGCTCCCGCGATCGCCGGCTTTCTGGCCGGCCTGGCGGGAGAGCCGGTGCTCGTCGGTCCGGACGCCGAGTCCAGGCAGTGGGTGCAGGCGATTGCACAGATGCTGGGGTTGGAGTTTGGGATTGGAGTAAAGGAACGGCTGGGGGACCGCAGCGTGCGCGTGCGCTTCTCCGGGATGCGCTGCCGGGGGCGGCATCTGATCCTGGTGGATGACGTCGCGAGCACCGGCCATACACTGGAAGCCGCCGCGCTTGCATTGGGCGCGGAGCGGCCACTGTCGCTTTCCGCGTTTGTCACCCACGCGCTGTTCCTGGAAGGCGCCATCGATCGGCTTCGCGCGGCGGGCGTGCAGCAGGTCTGGAGCAGTGACAGCATTCCCCACACGACCAACGAGGTGAGGTTGGCGTCGCTCCTCGCCGGCGTGCTGAACGCTTGAAACCCATCCGGGGGTTGACAAACGGATCGGTATATCAGAAACTGATGATGTACTGAATCACCGCAAGGCGGTCCAGTACACTCCTCCATCCTCCTTTGGTGGTAATCTTGAGCGCGACGCCCCCCGTCGCGCTTTTTTTTGCCCTTCAAATCGGTCGCATTGACGCCACCTCGCCCGTTCGATAGGGCGTCTCTGGCGGGACCGCTGGAGCCCTCGGCCCCTTTATCCGGAGGATGGAATGCGGACCATCGCAAACCTCGGCCTTGCAAGCTCGATCGCCCTCGGTGCCTGGATTTCCCCCGTCACGGCATCGCAAGCCCTGCGCTTCGCGCCAATCGCGGCGCCCGCCACGGACGGCGACAAACGCCGAATCATCGCGTCCCCCCATGTCACCCTGGATGGGCGGTCGCACACCATCGGTTTTCACGCCATCCTGCGCAGCGGCGACCTTGCCGGCGGCGGCACATACGGCCTGCTCACCGACCACTCGGGGCGGTCTCTGCGCAATCCAGACGGCTCCACCCGCATCTCCCAGCGCAACGACTTCGCTTCCCTGATTCCCCTGGGCAACAAGATCTTCATGATCTCTCAGTTCGAGGACGTGCCCGGGGCCATGTACTTGACCGCGCTGGCGCAAGACGAACGGACGGGCTTGCTCGAGGCCCTGTCCACGAAACCCGTCGACCTCTCCGGCGTGCGCGGTGGAAGACTGCACTGTGCCGGAAGCGTCACGCCCTGGAACAGCCACCTGGGGTCCGAGGAGTACGAACCGGACGCCCGCGAGCCCGACGCCGATCTGACCTCGATGGCCGACTATTTCGGAGGCGATCCTGGCGAGCCCATGCCCTACGACTACGGCTGGGCCGTGGAAGTGAAAGTGCTCGACGAGGCGGGCGGCACCGAGGTGATCAAGCACTACGCCATGGGCCGCCGTTCCCTGGAGCTTGCCTACGTGATGCCGGACCGGCGTACTGTCTACCTCACCGACGACGGCACCAATGTGGCGCTGT
Organism: uncultured Chromatiaceae bacterium; assembly: GCA_964395315.1. Taxonomy (GTDB): domain Bacteria; phylum Pseudomonadota; class Gammaproteobacteria; order Chromatiales; family Chromatiaceae; genus CAVORB01. The sequence goes on from CAYNBI010000089.1 coordinate 7,958, forward strand.
TCATGTTCGTAGCCGACCGCCCTGGCGATCTCTCCGCCGGCAACCTCTACGCAGCGCGCTGGACACAAAGGGAAGGCCAGCAGATCCCGCGTCCGGAGCGCCCGCCACCCCAGGGCGATTCCCCCGATTCCGCGCCTGACCCCCGCGAGCGCGATGGCGGCGCCGGCGCCCTGCGCTGGGTGGGCCTGGGCCATGCGGACGCGGATGAGATTCGCCGCGAAATCCGCGAGGGGATCGAATTCGCCGACATCTTCGACGCCGAGGAGCCCTACGGCGGCAGCTGCCCGCGCGGCTTCAGGTCGATCAACTCCGGCCACGGCAGCCCCTTTCACGAGTGCCTCAGACTGCGGGACGGCATGGCCAAGGCCGCCTCGCGCCTAGAGTCGCGCCGATACGCCGCTTACCAGGGGGCCACGACCGAGTGGCGCAAGATGGAAGGCCTGGCCCACGATCCGGCGGGCGGCAGGCTGTTCCTCGCCATGAGCGAGGTATCGCGCGGCATGGAAGACCACCTGGACCGGGGTAGGCCGAGCTCGTCCTTCGACCGCGGCGGACCCAACCACATCCGTCTGCCCTACAACCTGTGTGGCGCCGTCTACGCCATGCAACTCGCTGGTGGCGTCGAGGACACGACCGGCACGCCGATCAATAGCCCCTACGTGGCCGTCGACATGGTGAGCGCCCTGGCCGGACGCATGACCCGGGCGTGGGATCAGAACAGCGATCTGCCGGCCTACCTGGCAGACGGGCCCTTCGCCGCCAACAAGTGCGACCTCGAGGGCATCGCCAACCCGGACAACCTCACCTTCATCCCCGGACCGGGGATACTGATCATCGGCGAGGACACGAGCGGGGGCCACCAGAACGACGCGCTCTGGGCCTACGACCCCGACCGCGGGTCGCTCACCCGCATCCTGACCACGCCCTACGGCTCGGAGGTCACATCCCCTTACTTCTACCCCGACATCGGCGGGTTCGGCTATCTGATCAGCGTGGTGCAGCACCCCTTCGGCGAGTCGGACCAGGACAAGCTCGATCCCGGCAGCGGAGAGGAACGGGCCTACACCGGCTTCCTCGGTCCCTTTCCCCCGACGAGCCGATAGCGGCGGTCCCAGCTGTACGACACTCAGTCCCGCCGTGTCAGGAACATCGCATCACCGTAGCTGAAGAAACGGTAGCGCTGCGCCACCGCGTGCCGGTAGGCGGCCATCACCGGCTCGTAGCCGGCGAAGGCGCACACCAGCATCAACAGGGTCGACTCCGGCAGATGGAAGTTGGTGACCAGGGCGTCGATCGCCCGGAAGCGATATCCGGGACGAATGAACAGCCTGGTGTCCCCGCGATAGGGCTTGAGGTCTCCATCCGCGGCGGCCGTCTCCAAGCTGCGTACGCTCGTGGTGCCCACCGCGATCACCCGGCCTCCCGCCGACCGAGCGGCGCGAACGCGCTCGCAAGTCGCCTGGTCCACCTCGAGCCACTCCGCGTGCATCGGATGGTCGTCGAGCCGCTCCGTGCGTACCGGCTGAAAGGTGCCCGCCCCGACGTGAAGGGTCACGTGCGCGGAACCGATACCCCGGTCCGTGAGCTGCTGCAGCGTTTCCGTGTCGAAGTGCAGGCCCGCTGTCGGAGCCGCCACCGCTCCCTCACGCCGAGCGTACACGGTCTGGTAGCGGGCGAGGTCAGACTCGTCGTCCGGTCGCTGGATATAGGGTGGCAAGGGCATATGGCCGTAGCGGGACATCAGTGTCTGGAAATCCGCGTCCGGCGCATGCAGACGAAACAACTCGCCATCCCGCCCGCGGACCTCCAGCACCTCGCCGCCCTCCAGCAAGATGCGCCCACCTGTCCTGGGAGGCTTGCTCGCCCGCAGATGGGCCAGGGCCTGAGCCGGGGCCGGCAAGCGCTCGATCAGGATTTCGACCCGACCGCCCGTCTCCTTGCGGCCGTAGAGGCGCGCCCGCATCACCCGGGTGTCGTTGAACACCAGGAGATCGCCCGGGCGCAGCAGTTCGGGGAGGTCGGTGAAGACCAGATCGCGGAGCAAGCCGCTCGGCCCATCCAGGCTGAGGAGACGGCTCGCCGCCCGCAGCGGCAGGGGCCGTTGGGCGATCAACTCGACGGGCAGGTCGAAGCGAAAGTCGGAAAGCTGCATGGCGCGCGATCATAGCATCCGCCGCTTGCTCTGCGCGCCGCAGCGGCTATACTGACCAGCTTTCCGCCGGGGTGGCGAAACTGGTAGACGCATCAGACTCAAAATCTGACGGTAGCGATACCGTGCCGGTTCGAGTCCGGCCCCCGGTACCAATGGATCCGCTGCCAGGCAAGCCTGTCTGGCCAAGCTCACCCGCTGCAATCGCGCGATGGCAGAGTCCGTCGCTTCCGCAGTCCATGCTTGTTCATCGAGGCTCAATACGGGAGAGCGCCGGTCATGACCCCAATTCCCGATCGCCACGAGCAGATCCGCATCGTTCACGGGGATTTCATCCGCGCCGTAGTACGCGCCTGCGCCAACCCCGACCAGCGGCAGGGGCTCGAATCGCTGCTTGCGGGCGCCACGCAGCAGGGCTGGGGCGCGCTGGTGGCCGCGGTCCGCCGGATCGCTGCGGGAGAGCGCGGCTCGGACCTGTTCGCGGGCCTGGACGAGGAAGACCAGGTCATCGCCGAGGGCATCCTGCGCGGAATCCAGGACCCCTCGACGCTGCCGGATCCACAAGCCAAGGCCGACCCGACCCTGGCCGCCCCTGGGCTCGCGCACATGATCCACGCCGCGGCCACCGGCAACCCGCAGGCCCTGATGCTGATCGGCAACATGGCCGAGCAGATGAACAAGGTCGGCGGCAGCATGGCCCGCCTTTCGGGGGTCATCCGACCGCTGATCAACGGGGAACGCGATCCGGAGCGGCTGTGCAAGGGGGCGGATGCGGCCACCGAGCAGCTGGTGCTCGACATCCTCAGCGAGCTTGGCCGCCTGGAAGCGCACTAAGACGCTGATCATTGGGCATCCTGTCCAAGATCAGCACGCCACCCAAGAAGCGTGGTTCTTGGATGGCTTCATTCTAAACCGCTTATGCGCTTGAAAAGCGCGTCACATCCCTGTGCCGCGAAGCGCTGACTCGGTCGGCCTTCTTCCAAACCGGCGCCTCTCGGCCTGCAGGTGCCGTCAGTCGCGCGGGCTCGGCAGGAGATCCCCGCCATCCAGCTCCAAGGCTGGGATCGCCGCCAGCCCCCCGCCGACGATGCCCTGCAGCGCTCCGTACATGCCGGACGTGCTGCCGATGACCCTCTGGATCTGTTTCTCGCGCTCGGCCCACTGCTTTTCCATGGCGCGGCGCTCGCGCTGGATCTGGTTGTGCATGGCCTCGAAGGCCTCGACGATGGCCTCAACCCGCTGGCGGAACTCGTCGCCGGCCAGGTACTGGTAGAGGAGCTCCATCTTCTCGCTCTTGCCCTCCGAGGCGGCGCGCGCGTACGCGACCTGGATGAGCTGCTCGCGCAGGGCCAGCGCCAGCGCGGGCCAGGTCTTCAGGCCCGCGATCCAGACGCCGTCGATGCGGCCGAAACCCTCGATGCCGTCCGGCAGGGCGACCGAGACCAACACCGCCGCGGCACCACCCGCCGCCCGCTGGTCCTGTTTCAGCTTGTCGACCCAGGCCGGGGACCAATTCTTGGCGTTCTTGGTCTCCCAGAGGATCAGCCCGCAGTCCTCGAGGCGTTCGTTGCGCACCCGCTGCTGGATGTCGGCACCGCGCACGCCCTTGAGCACCGGTTCTATTCGGTCCTGGGGGAACTGGCGCTCCAGGGCGGCCTGGATGTCGAACTCGAGGACCTCGCCCTGCAGCTCCTGGGAGCCGAGCTCGCTCCTGCGCTTGGCGTCCTCGAGGGCCCGGCGCAGGTCGGCGATCTGCTTCTCCTTCTCCTTGAGCTTGAGGTCCTGTTGCTCCGCGGCGGACTTGCGAATCGTGGCCTCGAGCTCGGTCTTGGCGGCGTCGAGCTTGCGGGCGACTTCCAGATCCAGCTCGCGCGACCGTTCTTCCAATGCCGATTTCTCCTGGCGCAGCGCAAGCTCCGCCTCCTGCGCCAGGCGCGCCTTATCCCGCTGGGCGGCGAGGTCAGCCTGGAGCTGTTTGAGCTCCAGGGCGCTCTGCTCGCGGGCGCGGGCGTCGGCCGCGGCAGCGGCCCGTTCGATGCGCACCGCCTCCTCCGCACGCAGGGTCTGCTCCAGTTCCGCCCGGATGCTCTCGGCCTGGTCCTTCTGTCTCTGCTCCAGCTCACGGGCCAGCTTGCGCAGTGCGAGCTCGCGCTCCTCCGCCTCCTTCGCCCTCTCCGCCCTCTCGGCGATCTGGGCCTTCAGATCGGCAAGCTCGATGTCGACGGCGCCGCGTGTGCGGCGCTCCGCCTCCGCGACGGCGCGCGCCAAGTGCGCCTCCTGATCGGCCTTGAGGCTCGACTCCAGCTCTCCGCGAATCTGCGCGCTCAGGGCCTCGGAAACGGGGATCTGGAAGCCGCAGTTGGGACATTTGATTCGGGTTTCGGCCATGGCTGGGCGGAGGTCTCTCCTGATGGGATCGGGGAGGCTGGACGACGATGATGGCTCGTACTGAGCGAACGCGCCACCCGCGATGTCCCGGACGGCATGTCCGCCTCGTACCCGGGCCCGGACGACTCGGGTATCCCTGTTAGAATCGAGGCCTGACGTGGGGCCACAGGCCCGGAACCTCATCCCTAGAGAGCGAAGTCGGGGGTTGCATGAAGAAGGGCCGGATACTCGCGCTGCTGCTGTTTTTCTGCTCGATCGACGCCCAGGCGGGCCGCGAGCTGGAGGGGCTCGCCATCGTGCGCGGTGATGGCAGCCTGCTGATCAAGGAGCGGGTGGTGCACCTGCACGGCATCTACATCCCCCCGACGGAGCGCCAGTGCAGGGCGTGGACCACCCCCGTGCGTTGCGACTCGCGGGCGGTCCTGGCGCTGGACTTCCGGGTCAAGGGTTTCATCCGCTGCTTCGTCCAGCATGAGAATCCCGACGGCAGCCTGGACGCGGTCTGTTACGCGGACCGCACCAGCTTCGACCCCGGCGAGGACCTGGCGGCTTACCTGATCGAGCGCGGCTGGGCACTCGCCCTGCCATACGCCCCCTTCGAGTATTACGCCTTGGAGAAGATCGCGAGTCGGCGCGGCGTCGGCGTCTGGGGCTACTCAGTGGACTCCTTCGGCGAGCGGGTGTTTCCCGAAGGCTCCGGTCGCTGGTGAGCGATCGGCTGGTCCTCGGAGCGGTTCGCGCCAGCCACCCTTGAGAGCGGCGCGAGGCCCCAAGTATACTGGAAAATTGCTCGTCAACCGGCCGCAAGGCTATCGACCCGCCCCGCAGCAACCGGACTAGATCATGACCATCAGCTCCTTCCATCCGACCGTCCGCACCCTCATGGGTCCGGGCCCCGCCGACGTCCACCCCCGGGTTCTCGAGGCCATGTCGCGCCCGACCATCGGTCATCTCGACCCCCAGTTCGTCGTCATGATGGATGAGCTCAAGGAGCTGCTGCGCTACGCCTTCCGCACCGACAACCGTCTCACCATGCCGGTCTCGGCTCCCGGATCGGCGGGGATGGAGACCTGCTTCGTCAACCTGGTCGAGCCGGGAGACAAGGTCGTGGTCTGTGTCAACGGCGTCTTCGGTGGGCGCATGAAGGAGAACGTGGAGCGCGCCGGCGGCGAGGCCGTTGCCGTCTCCGACCCCTGGGGTCGGGCGGTGGACCCGAACAAGCTGGAAGACACGCTCAAGCGACACCCTGACGCCAAGATCGTCGCCCTCGTCCATGCCGAGACCTCGACCGGCGCCTGTTCCGACGTCAAGACGCTGGTGCAGATCGCCCATCGCCACGACTGCCTGAGCATCGTCGACACCGTGACCGCGCTTGGTGGTTGCGAGCTTGAGGTCGACGCCTGGGGCATCGACGCCGTGTATTCCGGCTCCCAGAAATGCCTGTCCTGTACCCCCGGACTGGCCCCGGTAAGTTTCAACGAGCGTGCGCTCGAAAAGGTCCAGCGCCGGGAAACCAAGGTTCGCAGCTGGTTCCTGGACCTCAATCTGGTGATGGGCTACTGGGGCGGCGATCAGAAGCGCTCGTACCACCACACGGCGCCGGTGAATGCCCTCTACGGGTTGCACGAGGCGCTGGTGATGCTGCGCGAGGAGGGCCTGGAATACGCGTGGGCGCGCCATCGCAAGAACCATCTCGCGCTCAGGGCGGGTATGGAAGCCCTGGGACTGGAGCTCATGGTGCCGGAGACTGAGCGCCTGCCCCAGCTCAATGCGGTTGCCATCCCCGCGGGGGTCGACGACGCGGAGGTGCGCGCGCGGCTGCTGAAGGAGTACAACCTGGAGATCGGGGCCGGATTGGGCGACCTGGCCGGCAAGGTCTGGCGCATCGGGCTCATGGGGCACAGCAGCCGGGCGGAGAACGTCCTCCTGTGCGTCGGCGCATTGGGGACGATCCTCAACGGCGCGGGTGTCGACGCGGATACCGGCGAGGCCCTGTCTCGCGTCCATGCCGTGCTCTACGGCTGACCGGAAGGGCGACGCGGTTCCGGCTCCATGTTACGGCGCAACCCCCGTGGCCCCGCCGCCCGGCTGATCATGATCATCGCCGCCATGGGCCTGTTCGCGGTCGGCTACTACTGGGGCAACCGCTACCAGTACAGCGGTGCGCCTCCCGCGGTCCAGGGCGTGCTGATGCGCACACCGGTGGAGCTTCCGGGGTTCACCCTGGAGGATGCCAAGGGCCTTCCGTTCACGGCCGCCGAGCTGCGGGAGCGCTGGACCCTGCTCGCCTTCGGCGACCTGAGACAGGCGCGGGGACACTTGACGGTGAACCGCCTGCTCGCGGTCCACGGCGCCCTCGCCGCCGATCCGGACCTGCAGGCGATGGTGCGGATCGCCGTCGCCGCGGAGACTCAGCCCGCGGACCTGGCGCTGGACTTCTCCCGGCTCTCCCCGGCTTTGCATCTGGTCTCTGGGGACGCCGCGGAGCTGCAGAGACTGCGGGCCGCGATCGGAGATCTCTCACCGTCCGGTTCCGAGGCGGCAGCGCCCGGCGACGGCGCACCCGCGTACCTGATCGGCCCCAGGGGCCGACTCATGGCCCTGTTCCCCGCCGGCCTGTCGCCCGACGCTATGGCGGCTGATCTGTCCGCGCTGGCCGCCCGCCCCGATCTGCTGGACCCAGCTCCCCAATGACGGATCCGTCCCCCAGGTGGTACCACCGTCTGTACGTGGGTGTGCAGTACCTGCTGCCCCAGCATCTCCTGTCGGCCCTGATGTACCGCCTCACGCGGTTGCGCTACAGGCCGCTCAAGAATCTGATCATCCGCGGCTTCGTGCGCCATTTCCGGGTCGACATGGGCGAGTCCATGGAGCCGGATGTCACCGCCTACGAGACCTTCAACCACTTCTTTACCCGCGAGCTGCGGCCCGACGCTCGCCCCCTCCCCGAGTCGCCGGACGCTGTGCTCTGTCCGGCCGACGGGACCCTGAGCCAGCTCGGCAAGATCGCACACGGCCGCATCTTTCAGGCCAAGGGGAGGGATTTCTCCCTGGTCGAGCTGCTGGGTGGTCGCGACGACTGGGCGCGCGCGTTTGAGGGTGGCGGCTTCGCGACCATCTATCTCTCCCCCCGTGACTACCACCGCGTGCACATGCCCCTGACGGGCGATCTGCGCGAGATGATCCACGTGCCAGGACGGCTGTTCAGCGTGAACCCGATCACCACCGCCCTGGTGCCGCGGCTGTTCGCCCGCAACGAGCGCGTGGCCTGCCTGTTCGAGTCGGAGGCGGGCCCGATGGCCGTCATCCTAGTCGGGGCCATTTTCGTCGGCAGCATGGAGACCGTATGGGCGGGGCAGGTAACGCCGAGGACGAGCGCCGGCAAGAGCCCTGGCGAGGGAACAACCTTCCGGCTCGACCGCGGCAGCGAGATGGGACGCTTCAACATGGGTTCAACGGTCATTCTGCTCTTTCCGCCGGACCGGGTGGCGTGGGACCCGTCGCTGGCGGCCGGTGACCCGGTGCGGGTTCGGCAGCGCATCGGCGATCTGGCGGAAGCCGGCCTGGGAGCCGAGTAGCGGGGTTCCCGGGTGGCGTCAGGCTCGATCGCTTAGCCGGTTGAAGATGATGTCAAGTCAATGTGCC
>CAYNBI010000090.1:0-15594 GCA_964395315.1 uncultured Chromatiaceae bacterium
GTCGACGCATACGACGCCGCCCTGGCAAACCTCCCGGAGAGCGAGATCGACGCCGGGCGAAAGATCCGCCTCGCCCGCGCGCACGCCCGGCTTTTCAACAGCGAGCTCCCCACCGCCCACGACGAGCTGCGAGACCTGCTCGCGGAACGGATCCCTCCGACCCTGGAGCTAGCCGCCGCCGCTCTGCTCCTGGCCCTGGCGCTGGCACTGCCGCTTGGCGTGCTGGCGGCGCGCCACCGCGGCGGCGCCCTGGACTCGGGCGCCATGGGTTTCTCGCTGCTCGGCATCTCGATCACGAACTTCTGGCTCGGCCCAATGCTGATCCTGGTTTTCTCTCTGTGGCTCGGCTGGACCCCGGTGAGTGGCCGCGACGGTGCGGCAAGTCTGCTCCTCCCGGCGGTCACGCTCGGCACGGGCCTAGCGGCGGTGCTGGCGCGCATGGTGCGCAGCAGCGTTCTCGAGGTGCTGGAGGAGGACTATGTGCGCACCGCCCGAGCCAAGGGCTTGCCGGAGCCCCTTGTCATGTGGCGCCATGCCCTGCGCAACGCGTGGCTGCCGGTGCTGACGCTGCTTGGCCTGCAGCTGGGCGGACTCCTGGGCGGGGCGGTCATCACCGAGACCGTATTCGCCTGGCCCGGGGTTGGCAGCCTGCTGGTGGAGGCCATCCAGGGCAGGGACTATCCGGTGGTGCAGGCCTGCGTGCTCCTGATCAGCCTGGCCTATGTGCTGGTCAACACCCTCACCGATCTGGTTTACGCGTGGGTGGATCCGCGCATCCGGCTCGGGTGATCCGAATGCCCGGGCACCGCTCGTCGGGCGTCGTCCGATGCCGTGTCCCGGACAAGACCGGGCGGGCGATATGAAACCTGGGTTGGCAACCTGGGGGGCGTTGGCGATGCTCGGGCTGTGGGCGCTCGCGGCGCTGTTCGCGCCCTGGCTCCCGCTCGCCCCCAACGAGGTCGATCTGCGCGGAATTCTGGCCGGACCCGGCGCCCAGTCCGTCCTCGGCAACGACGATCTGGGACGGCCGGTGGTCGATCGTCTGCTGGTAGGCGCGCGCACCTCGTTTCTCGTCGGGCTCGGGGTGGTTGTCCTCTCCGCCTCGATCGGGGTGCTGGCCGGCGGTGCCGCAGCGCTTGCGGGAGGCTGGCCGGACCTGCTCTTGGTGCGGATCATCGACGTATTCCTCGCATTCCCCAGCATCCTGCTGGCGATTGCCCTTGCGGGCATACTGGGGCCTGGAATCGACAACGTGATCGTCGCGCTGGCCACCGTCGGCTGGGTCGGATACGCGCGGCTGGCCCGCGCCCAGATCCTCTCCCTCAAGCACCGAGACCACGTGACCGCGGCCCGCGCACTCGGGGCCGGCCCGACGCGCATACTGATCCGGCACCTGCTCCCGCTGGCGATGGCGCCCTTGCTGGTCGAGGCGACCTTCGGCGTCGCCGGGGCGGTGATCGCCGAGGCGGGGCTGTCCTTTCTGGGACTGGGGGTGCAGCCGCCGGATGCCTCCTGGGGCAGCATGATCCGCGATGGCGTGGGCTACATGCTGGTGGCCCCCCATCTGGTGCTCGCCCCCGGGCTGGCCATCCTGTTGGTGGTGCTGTCGGTCAATCTGCTGGGTGACGGGCTGCGGGACCGATTGGACACCCGCGTGCAGGCGGGGTTCGCCGCCACGAAGCGATTGAGCCGCAAAGACAAGAGCGCCGATGCTGTGTTACAAACGCCCGCCACGCCAGACCACGGGAGCTCCGTACCAATGCGCCTCGACGAACGCCAGATGCCCGGCCGAATGCGCCGCGGGGAGGATTGACCCTTGCCTCTGGGACCCGTGATGCTGGACCTGGAGGGCACCACCCTCAGCGCGGAGGATTGCGAGCTCTTGTGTCATCCGGCGGTCGGCGGGGTGATCCTGTTCTCGCGGAATTTCGAGCATCCGGATCAGGTCGCCGCCCTCACCGCTTCGATTCACGCGCTGCGCGACCCCCATCTGCTGGTGGCGGTGGACCAGGAGGGGGGCAGGGTGCAGCGCTTTCGCGAGGGCTTCACCCGACTGCCCGCGGCGGCGAGGCTTGGCGAGCTTGGCCGGTCCCATCCCGCGCGGGCGCAGCGCGCCGCAGAGCTCATCGGATGGCTGATGGCGGCGGAGCTGCGCGCGGTGGGGGTGGACTTCAGCTTCGCACCGGTGCTCGACCTCGATCGCGGCGTCAGCGGCGTGATCGGTGATCGTGCCTTCGCCGCCGGGGTCAACGACGTCTCCGAGCTGGCGTCGGCCTGGTGCGACGGCGTCCGTGGGGCGGGCATGGCAGCCGTAGGCAAGCACTTTCCCGGACATGGCGGCGTGGCAGGTGATTCGCATGAGGAGTTACCCGCGGACGAGCGCGCCTACGACGCGATCGAGATGGAGGATCTGGTGCCCTTCGAACGCCTGGTCAGGCGTGGTCTCGAGGCGGTCATGCCGGCGCACGTGGTGTACCCGCGGGTCGACCCCCGCCCGGCGGGTTTTTCGCCATTCTGGCTGCGGAAGGTGCTGCGGGAACGCGTCGGATTCCAGGGGGTGATCTTCAGCGACGACCTGAACATGGCGGCCGCTGCCACTGGCGGAAGCTATCCAGAGCGCGCGCGTGTGGCCCTCGCGGCGGGATGTGACATGCTGCTGGTGTGTAACAATCGCCCTGAGGCCGCGCGGGTGGTGGAGGATCTCCGCGATTACGATGAACCCGCGGGTCATCTGCGCTGCCTGCGGATGCACGGTCGGGGCGGGCTGGAGCGCGGGAGACTGCATCTGGATCCGCGCTGGCAGCGGGCCGTGCGCGCCGTAGGAGAGCTGGAAGTTGCCGTTTCCCTCGATCTTGAGCTCTAGCCCCGTGCGCTGCGCTCGTAGCCGCCCCTCCTTGGGCGGCTTCGGAATCTTGGCTCGCGCCACATGACGATGACTCGGCAAGAGTACGAGGCCGTCGCCTCTCGCGCGACGCTGCTGGTTCCGGGCGAGGAGATGGAAAGGGCGCTGGACGCCATGGCAGCCCGGATCACCGCCGTCCTGGGAGGCAAGGATCCCCTGATCCTCTGTGTGATGACCGGCGCCGTCGTGGTGGTCGGTCGTCTGTTGCCGCGATTGCGATTTCAGCTGCGTCTGGACTACCTGCACGCCACGCGCTATCGGGGCGCCACCAGCGGCGGGGAGCTGACGTGGGTGCGCCGGCCCGCGGCGGCGGTGCGCGGGCGGCACGTTCTCGTCGTCGACGACATCCTGGACGAGGGGTTCACCCTTGCCGCTGCTGTGCGGGCCTGCCATGAGGACGGGGCGGCAAGCGTCCGCAGCGCGGTGCTGGTGGAGAAGGATCGGGGTCGCGCTCGCGGTGTCAGCGCGGACTTCGTGGGCGTGCGGCTGCCGGATCGATACCTGTACGGCTATGGCCTGGACTACAAGGGCTATTTCCGGAATGCGGACGGCATTTTCGCCGTCGATCCCCGGGACTGTTGATTTAGTGTGGCCCTGCACCCTCGGAAAATTGAGAAAGCCAATAGATTTAATCGCTTGTTGACGAAGTGTTTGTTTTGAGCTAAACCCATCACACGCGGTTGCGGATTTTCCGATGCCGGTCCAAGCCGTTCCTGGCATTCCCGTCGGTACCTCCGTTTTGTTGGCGCGCGAGCACTCGCGCTGGCGCCGACGCCGCCTTCTAAAGCAATATTCAGGAGGATGGTTCCATGCAAACGCTCGCCAGCTACCGCGGTCGCCACGCGGAACTATTGCAGATGATCGAGGATCTGCAGTCGATTCTGAAGCCGGAGCTGCTCAAAATCAGGCCCAACGCGAAGACGGCGTATGAGCTCCTCTGCGATCTCTCCGACAAGATGAAGGACCATCTGGCTCGCGAGGACAGGGGGCTCTATCCCAGTCTGCTGATCCACGAAGATCCCAAGGTTAAGTCGATCGCGTGGGGTTTCATCAGCGGCGAGAAGCCACTGCGCAAGACCTTCGACGATTATTACAAGAAGTGGTTGAAGAACTGCGACTTCAACTTTACCGAGGAATTCCTGCAGGAGACGAACGAGGTCTTCGACATGCTGCTGTACCGTATCGAACGGGAAGAGCAGGTGCTGTTCCCGAAGCTGCAAGAGATCGGTATGTTCGAGGAGGCGCGCGTCTGACGCCCTTCCCATAGGCGATTCCCCTCGATGAGCCGGCGGCTGTTTTGCAGCGCCGGCTTTTTTGGTTCTGGCCCTTGGCTCCGATAAACTTGCGGCCTCAGCGGCTACAGGCGGTGGAAAGCTCATGGGCGGATTCGCGATCATCGGCGGTTCCGGATTCGATGCCATGAGCGGGATCGAGGAGCTCGGGCGCGAGTTTCCCGAGACGCCGTATGGCATGCCTTCCGCACCCGTGATCCGTGGCCGCTTTCAAGGCCGGGAGCTTCTTTTCCTGCCCCGCCACGGCGCCAGGCACAAGATTCCTCCCCACCGGGTCAATTACCGCGCCAACATCTGGGCGCTTCAGCATTTGGGAGCGGAGCGGGTTCTCGCTCTGGCCGCGGTCGGGGGTATCGGTCGAGCCTTCGCCCCAGGGGCCCTGGCGATTCCAGACCAGATCATCGACTATTCTTGGGGGCGTGCCCACAGCTTTTACGATGGGGATGCGCAAGAGGTGGTCCACGTAGACTTCACCCGCCCCTACTGCGAGCAGCTTCGACACGCCCTGCTGACTGCCGGCTACCGCGCCGATGTGGATCTCGTGGCCCGCGGGACCTACGGGGTTACCCAGGGCCCGCGCCTGGAAACGGCGGCTGAGATCGTTCGGCTGGAACGAGACGGGTGCGACTTGGTCGGCATGACCGCGATGCCGGAAGCGGCGCTCGCCCGCGAGTTGGGCATGTGCTACGCCTGTTGCGCCTTCGTTGTAAACTGGGCGGCGGGAAAGGGAGAAGGCGAGATCCGCATGTCCGAGGTCGAGGCCAACATCCGGCTGTCGCGCTCGCGGGTCGAACGACTCCTGGGCGCCCTGGTCGCCGCCACCTGAGTCATTTCCGCCTGATTCTCGCGGACCTGTCGCGGAGGTCGTTTGCCGCGAAGTCGCGCTGCAGATCGCCGTGAGGGGATGGCGGCCAACTCCTGTGCTGCGCGGGCTACGCGCATCCGGAACGCTCGGTGCCGAGCGCTCTACAAAGGTCTTTCGGGTCCAAACGAACGTGGAGAGGTACGCACGAGATGTCAGGATCGGAATCCAGCAAAAAAAAGAGCTTTTGGACAAAGATACTGCTCGGGGGAGCGGTCGTTCTGGCGGGGTTCCTATACCTGGACTATGTCGACAAGGGTGTGACTTTGGGAGACAAACCCGAGGCGTCGGGCCAGGCCAACGGGCAAAACGCCGCTCCGGTCGCGAATGCGGTCCCCACGGAGGACAACGTGGCGGCGGGTGAGCCTATAACGTCCGAGGTGGTGGATGAGGCGTCCGGGGAGCAGTTGACCGTGGAGGAGTCCGTACAGCCGGGTAGCGGGACTCACGAGGCATCTTCGGCAGAGGACCCGCCGACCGGTCAGACGGAACCGCAGGATGCGCCGGCGCTGGAATCGGCGACAAGCATCGCTGAGATCCCGTCCGCGGAGCCAGCAGAGGAACCGGCGGAGGTTGCCGCAGAGGTTACGCCGGCGGAGGCGAAGGCCTTCGCCGAAGCCGTGATCAGTGAGGGTGAGACACAACAGGACGTATCGGGTGGCGGCACCGATTCCCCAGCGGTCATCGATCCCGCCGCAGCCGCGCCTGAGACGACAGCGGCCCCGGCTGCGCCGGCGAATGCCCCGGCGGAATCCGGTGTGGCAGGACTCGCCGCTCCTCGGGCACTGTCCCCACCGCCCCGATGGCCGCCCACGGCAGCGCCGGCCCCCCGTAGACCCGCCCAGGAGGCTCTGGAGGAGAGGCGGGCGCGGCTCATGGCCGAGTACGAGGCCATGCGCAGGCGGGCCGAGGAGGAAATGCGCAAGCGTTGGGGGCAGGGCGGCATGCCGGTGCCCTACGGCTATCCCGGTTACGCACCAGGGTATTCCCCTCGACCTTAGTCATCGGCGGGCGGTCGACCTCGGTGCCGAAGGGCCAGGCGGCCCGCCCTTGGGTCCGTTGGCGCCCCGGAAGAGCTTCGGCCCCGCGATCTCTTGGCCACGCCGTCTGTTGTTTGCGGAGCCCGCTGTAACGTAGCGCGCGCCGCCCGCGGCGGGCAACAACCCCTCCACGCCAAGCAGTGGCGGCTCAGTCAACAATCGTTCCCGATGACATTCGCCTGGCCGCCTGCCTGTCGGGTTTGAACACGCGCGGAGGTCGTCCGCGCCGAATCGGCAGGGGGCCTGGGTGCTGCACTAGGCGCGGCTGGGCGGCTTGGCGACGAGGCCATCGCCGCAAAGAAGCATGGACTCGTGTCCATCCCGGACCAGATTCGGCTCAACTTTCCGGTTCGTATTGGACCGTCCGCCCGGTTGTGCTGTCAGGCGGCTTCTTAACGCCAGGCGCTGGAGCGCATGTCATCCTGTCATAGACAGGCCAGTTCGCGCCCTGTTACTTCTGTTCCCGCCATAACGTCAAAACCTGAGGAGGAAACAATGGCGAATACGATCATTTCCAAGGCTGTGAAGACTGTTCTGCTCGTGGGTTGCGTTGCGGTTGCGGGCTCCGCTGCCGCGCAAGGCATGAGCGGCATGTCCGGTATGCAGGGTATGCACGGCATGGGCGGCATGTCCGGGATGGGCGGCATGAGCGGCATGTCCGGGATGGGCGGCATGGGTGGCATGGGGGGTATGCGCTGAGCCATCGCAAAGATCCACCGGGATTGTCCCGGTGGAGCCCTGAAAAGGGCGCGCTCGCCGCG
The DNA here is from genome assembly GCA_964395315.1 of uncultured Chromatiaceae bacterium. Lineage (GTDB taxonomy): Bacteria > Pseudomonadota > Gammaproteobacteria > Chromatiales > Chromatiaceae > CAVORB01. Next base: position 6,858 of record CAYNBI010000090.1, read on the forward strand.
CCCTTTTTTTTGTGCGCACAGCATGGGCGCACTCTTGTGGGTGGAAGTCCCGCCGTGAGTTGATCACAGCGAACGAAGTGAGGCGCAACCGCACGAGGGTGAGCGGGTGTGGGGCGGAGGCGTGCATCGGAAGCGCGAGCCGACGGACAGGAATCGGCTATGAGGAGGCACCGTGCATGGCAAGCAGGCGAGAGGCCGCGGGGAGAGAATCGGTCAGAGGCGTTGACATCCGTTATCCTCAGTCGCACCGGGCTTATCGAGGCTCACGCTCCCGATCTTCGGTGGCCAACTCCAACGGGTGTCCGCAACCGCGACAAAGGTATACCTGTCCATCCAGGATGCGGTTGTGACGGATGCTCGTGAGCAGGTGAGAGCGGCAGCCGCAATGGTAGCGGAACCGCCTTATCCGGTGAGCCTGCAGCCCTTCCACGTCGTAGTCGTGGCACCGCCTTGGCTCGGCGCCGAACAGGCGCATGACGGCCCGCCATTCCCTTCCGTGTGGTTTGACGCCTGTCCCGAACAGGCGCAAGGTCACCAGATGCGCGGCTTCATGCGGCACGGTTGCGGTGAGGAAATCCTCGGGATGTCGCTGCAGCAAATCGAGGTTGTAGCGAACCAGGCAGAGCCGGCCAACCCGGACGCGCACCTGGCCCGCGGTCGTGCCACGTAGATCGAAACGGATGTCCGGCGCCGGTATGTCGATTCCGAAGTGGGTTCGGGCAAGTTGGAGAAGTCGATGGGTGCGCTCGTGGGCGCGACCCTTCAGCGCCTTGGCTTCATGCGCCTCGAACTCCGAATTGGACGAAATCACTTTGCTGTTCCCATCGGGATGGATCGCGACGATCGCCGAGATTTCTCAATATGTCGTATGCCAACCGGGTCCCCGCGGCGGTGGGGCCGCCACGTGCCGTAAGAGACAGGGTATATCAGGGTTTGCTTCGAAGGTCGAAGCACGGGCGGCCTTCCGTTTGAGTGCGGGAGCAACGGAGGTGATGGCATGCGCGCGCTGAGCGCACGAGGGCGTTGGAGAACGGGCGTCCGTGCGGCAACCAATGACCTGCTCCCGTCCTTGCTTGAAGGAGATGCGCCAGTTACACTTACAAAGATCAGGAGACTGTGGGTTAAGTACATGGATCTTAATCGCCACTAAGACCCCGGGTTCGGGGTTTTTTTTGGTTTCGCGTCGCCAGATTGCGCGTGGCGACGGGAACTTCGACAGTGGGCCTTGTGCCCATTTTTTTTCAGTGACGGGAAATGCAGCGCGGCGACGGAAAACTGACAGACCTCGCGAAGTCCGTGGTCGAGCCCATGGGGTACGAGCTCTTGGGCGTCGAGCATGTGCAGCGCGGCAAGGCTGGGGCGATCCTGAGGATCTACATCGATCGCGAACAGGGGATCACGCTGGATGACTGCAGCGCGGTCAGCCATCAGTTGAGCGGTCTGCTTGATGTCGAGGATCCGATTTCCGGGCACTACGACCTGGAGGTCTCGTCGCCGGGTCTGGACCGGCCGCTGTTCACGGCCGCCCACTACGAGCGGTTCCGCGGCTGCAAGGTACGCCTAAAGCTGGCCGAGAAGCTCGAGGGCAGACGCAACTTCGAAGGGCGGATCGCGGCTGCCAGTGGAAGCGAAGTGTTCTTGGAGATCGACGGCGAGACGCGTGGGTTCGCCCTGGTGCTGATTGAGTCCGCACGGTTGGTACCTGAATTCTGATTCGGGAAACTGGAATGAGCAAAGAAATCCTGTTGGTGGTCGAGGCCGTATCGAACGAGAAGGATGTTCCCGAAGAGGTCATCTTCGAGGCCATGGAGGCGGCGCTCGCGTCGGCCACCCGAAAAAAGCACGGCGGGGACATTGACGCCAGGGTGTCCATCGACCGCAAGACGGGCAACTACAGCACCTTTCGCCGCTGGGAGGTGGTCGAGGATCCGGGTGAGGAGGGTCTGGAGCACCCGGAAAGCCAGATCACGCTGGGAGATGCCAAGGCGCGCGATCCGTCTTTGGAAATCGGCGATTTCGTCGAGGAGCCGATCGAGTCTGAGCTATTCGGCCGCATCGCGGCGCAGACCGCCAAGCAGGTGATCGTTCAGAAGGTGCGCGAGGCTGAGCGCGCCAAGGTGGTGGAGGCCTACATCAATCGCATCGGCGATCTGGTCACTGGCGTGGTGAAGAAGGCCGAGCGCGGCACCATTGTGCTCGATCTCGGCGGCAACGCGGAGGCCTTGGTTCCGCGCGATCACGTGATTCCGCGTGAATCGGTGCGGCCCGGCGATCGGCTCCGCGGCTACCTTTACGAGGTCCGGTCCGAGCTCAAGGGTCCGCAGCTGTTCGTCAGTCGAACCGCCCCCGAGCTCCTGATCGAGCTGTTCAAGCTCGAGGTGCCCGAGGTCGGCGAGGGCATGATCCAGATCCTGGCCGCCGCGCGCGACCCCGGCTCCCGCGCCAAGATCGCGGTGCGCACCAGGGACGCGCGAATCGATCCGGTCGGGGCTTGCGTTGGCATGCGCGGCTCCCGCGTGCAGGCGGTGTCCAACGAGCTCAACGGCGAGCGCGTTGACATCATCCTGTGGGACGAGAATCCGGCCCAGTTCGTCATCAACGCCATGTCGCCGGCGGATGTGGTCTCCATCGTCATCGACGAGGACGCCCGCAGCATGGACGTGGCGGTCAAGGAGGAGAATCTCTCCCAGGCCATCGGGCGCGGAGGACAAAACGTCCGGCTCGCAAGCCAGCTCACGGGGTGGGAGCTCAACGTGATGAACGAGGAAGACGCCGCGGCCAAGAGCGAGCAGGAGGCCCATCGTCTGGTCGCCTCCTTCATGGAGCAGCTCAACGTCGGCGAGGACGTGGCCGCGGTGCTGGTTGAGGAGGGCTTCTCCAGCGTCGACGAAGTTGCCTACGTGCCGCTCGCGGAAATGCTGGCGATTCGGGAATTCGACGAGGAGACCGTCAACGCACTGCGCGAGCGGGCCAAGGACGTTCTGCTCACGCGCGCGATTGCGAGCGAAGAGAGCCTCGATCAAGAGCCGGCGGAGGACCTGCTCTCCATGGAGGGCATGGACGAGGCGCTGGCCTTCACACTGGCACGTAGCGGCGTCGTCACCATGGACGACCTGGCCGAGCAGTCGGTGGATGAGCTGACCGAGATGACGGGTCTGGACGCCGAGAAGGCCGCCAGTCTGATTATGAAGGCGCGCGAACCCTGGTTCGCCGACGCGGAGACCGAGTAGGCGTGGAGGCCACGGCGATGAGTGAAGTCACAGTCAAACAGCTCGCCAGCACGGTGGGAATCCCGGTCGAGCGCCTTCTGGCACAGTTGCACGAGGCGGGGATTGAAGCAGCCGATGGTGACGCGAAGCTCAGCGAGCAGGAGAAGCTCCAGCTGCTGGGCTATCTGCGCCGCAGCCATGGCAAGAAAGAGCCTGAGGCCGCCGCAACCGCGCCGAGCCGGGTCACCCTCAAACGCAAGTCGGTGAGCGAGCTGCGCCAGCCCGTTGCCAGTCCGCGGGCCAGCGGGGGGGTACGTGCCGCCGCGGCTCCCCGCTCCAAGACGGTCAGCGTTGAGGTGCGGCGGAAGCGCACGTACGTCAAGCGCGGTGCCGGTCCCGGGGAGCCTGTTCAGGAAGCGGCGGGCGAAGAAGTTTCCGCGGTCGCAACCCAGGGCGCTGTGCAGGCCTCCGCGACTGCGGAGGTTCGCCCCGGCCGCACCCCGCTGGACGACGCGCGCCGGCGCGGCGAGCTCGAGGCACGTCGTGCCGAGGAAGACGCCCGGCGTTTGGCGGAGCGGGAAGAGCAGGAACGCGTGGCGCGGGAAGAGGAAGCTCGACAACGGGCCGAGGATGAGGCGCGGCGCAAGGCCAAGGAGGAGGCGCGGCTTGAGGCCGAGGAAAGGGCCCGGCTGAAGGGCGAGGGAGAGGTTGCGGTCGCGGGCGAGGTCGCGGAGGAAGAAGCGGGCGCTGAGAAGAAGGCGAAGGCACGCAAGACGGTTAGGCGCAGCGAGGAGACGGAGAAGGAGAAATCGATCCGGAAGGCCGCGCGCAAGGACTCCTTGCGGGCGAGGGAGCTCACGCCGGAGGTCGAGTACGAGGAAGAGACGGAGACCGAGCCTCCCGGGGAACGGCGCTTGCGGCGCAAGAAGAAGGCTGCCAAGCCGCAGCTGCAGGACAAGCATGGCTTCCAGCGGCCGACGGCGCCCGTCGTGCGCGAGGTGGAGATTCCGGAATCGATCTCGGTGGCTGAGCTGGCGAACCGCATGTCAGTCAAGGCCGGAGACGTGATCAAGGCGCTGTTCAAGCAAGGGATGCCGGTCACCATCAATCAGATCCTGGACCGGGACACGGCCACGATCGTGGTTGAAGAAATGGGCCACAAGGCCGTGATGGCCAAGGCCCAGGACGCGGAGAACGTGCTGATGGAGGAAGTTGACGCGCAGTCGGAAAACCTGGAGCAGAACCCGCGTCCGCCGGTCGTCACCATCATGGGGCACGTGGATCACGGCAAGACGTCACTTCTGGATCACATTCGGCGCACCCGGGTCGCTGCTGGCGAGGCGGGCGGCATCACCCAGCATATCGGCGCCTACCACGTGCGCACCGAGCGCGGCATGATCTCGTTCCTGGACACCCCCGGCCACGCCGCCTTCTCGGCGATGCGCGCGCGCGGTGCGCGGGTCACCGACATCGTGATCCTGGTGGTCGCCGCGGATGACGGCGTCATGCCCCAGACGGTCGAGGCCATACAGCATGCTCGCGCCTCGGGCGTGCCCGTCGTGGTGGCGATCAACAAGATGGACAAGCCGGATGCCAATCCGGATCGGGTGATGCAGGAGCTGACGCAGCACGAGCTGGTTCCGGAGGAGTGGGGCGGAGACACCATGGTGGTCAAGGTCTCGGCCAAGACGGGAGATGGCATTGACGACTTGCTCGACGCCATCTTGTTGCAGGCGGAGGTGCTGGAGCTCAAGGCGGCCCACGAGGGTCCGGCGCGCGGCACCATCGTCGAGTCCAGTCTCGACAAGGGGCGCGGCCCGGTGGCGACGGTGCTCGTTCAGTCCGGAACCCTGCGCCGCGGCGACATGATCGTCAGCGGCACCGAGTACGGGCGGGTGCGCGCCATGTTCGACGAAGGCGGCCGCAGCGTGAACGAGGCAGGGCCGTCCATCCCGGTGCAGGTCCTGGGCCTTTCGAGCACGCCGAACGCCGGAGACGACGTGCTGGCGGTGAGCGACGAGCGGCGCGCGCGAGAGGTCGCGGAGCTGCGCGGGGCTCGCGAGCGCCAGTCGAAGCTCGATGAGCAGCGCGGCGCGAGCCTCGATCAGCTGTTCTCGCAGCTAAAGGAAGGCGAGGCGAAGACCGTCAACCTCATCATCAAGGCGGACGTGCAGGGCAGCCTCGAGGCGCTCAAGGACAGCCTGCTCAAGCTTGCCACCGACGAGGTCAAGGTGATCATCGTCGCGGGCGGGGTGGGCGGGATCACCGAATCGGACGCCAACCTGGCGGTGACCTCCGATGCCATTCTGCTCGGCTTCAATGTCCGCGCGGACGCCTCGGCCCGGCGCATTGTCGAGGAAAAGGGGCTGGATCTGCGCTACTACAGCGTCATCTACGAGCTTATCGATGACGTGAAGAAGGCGCTCTCCGGCCTGCTGAGCCCCGAGGTGATCGAGCAGATCATCGGTCTGGCGGAGGTGCGCGACGTCTTCCGATCGTCCAAGTTCGGCGCGGTCGCCGGCTGCATGGTGGTCGAGGGGGTTATCAAACGTAACAATCCGATCCGCGTGCTGCGCCAGAACGTGGTGGTCTACGAGGGGGCGCTGGAGTCGCTGCGCCGTTTCAAGGACGACGTGAGCGAGGTCAAGGCGGGCATGGAGTGCGGCATTGGCGTGAAGAACTACAACGATGTCCAGGTCGGAGATCATATCGAGGTGTTCGAGCGCATCGTGCGCAAGCGTGAGCTCTAGGGCCAAGGCGCTGGCGGCGGTGCCGGGTTTTCCACGGCATCCGAGCCGACACATGCCTTGTGCCGACCACCCCCGGCGAGCAGCGGATAGATGAAGGAATTCGAAAGGACGGAACGCATCGGCGCCGAGCTGCGGCGCGCGCTCGCGGAGGTGCTGCGTGAAGAGGTCAAGGATCCCCGACTGCGGCGCATTACGCTGCAGGAGGTGCGGGTCAGCCGCGACCTGGCGCATGCGAAGGTTTTCTTCACCTGTTTTCCGATGGACGAGGACGTCAAGGAGCAGGCCCAGCTGCTGAATGGGCGCCTGGCCGGATTTCTGCGGCACGAGCTTGGCCGTCGCACGCGGTTGCGAACCGTCCCCCTTCTTGCGTTCGTCCATGATGAGTCCATCGCCCGTGGCGAGTACCTGTCCCACCTGATCGAGGCGGCAGTCGCGTCGGAGCGGCGTGAATCGGACGATGACGTGCAGGGTGAGCCAGAAAGCAAGTGAGCTCGAGGCTCGCGCGACCAACATCATCGGCATGGCAACGTGCGAACCCTGCGGCGGGACGTCGAGCTGGGTGCCGTCAATAAGCGGCCTTCGGGCGTCCGCGGAGCCCGTTTGCGTTTCTCTATCAGTCAGGCTTGTGAGCGAGGGAGGAGGACATCGTCATGGGGCGTCGGCGCGCGCACGGGCGCAACATCAGCGGCATCCTCTTGCTGGACAAGCCCCAGGGCTTGACCTCCAACGAGGCGTTGCAGCGGGTCAAGCGGCTTTATCAGGCGGCCAAGGCTGGTCATACGGGGAGCCTGGATCCACTCGCCACCGGGCTGCTCCCGATCTGCCTGGGAGGTGCGACCAAGTTCTCCACCTTCTTGCTGGACGCGGATAAGCGGTATCGCGTCCGGGTGCATCTGGGGGTCACCACGACAACCGCAGATGCCGAGGGGGAGGTGGTGAGCACCGCGCCCGTGGATGGCATCGGCGAGGCGGACCTGCGCGAGGTGCTCAACCGTTTTCTTGGCGCGATCGAGCAGCTTCCGCCCATGTACTCAGCCGTCAAGCACCAGGGCCAACGGCTCTACAAGCTGGCTCGCCAGGGTATTGAGGTGGAGCGCACGCCACGCGTGGTCAATGTCTTCGGGCTCGACCTGCGCACGGTCGAGATGCCGGACTTCGAGCTGGACGTGCACTGCTCCAAGGGTACGTACGTGCGCACCCTGGCGGAGGACATCGGAAATGCCCTCGGTTGCGGTGGCCATGTCACTGACTTGCGCCGCACCGGGGTGGGGCCCTACGTGGAGTCGGAGACCCGATTCGTGACGCTGGAAGAGCTGGAGCGGCTCGCCGATGAGGAGGCGGGCCCGGCCGCGGCCGATGATCTGCTGTTGCCGCTCGAGAGTGCCCTTGGTCACTGCCCGCCGGTACGATTGTCCGAGGATGCCGCGTTCTACCTGCGTCAGGGACAGGCGGTCCTGGTCCCGCAAGCGCCCACCGAGGGCTTGGTGCGGCTGTACGACCCGTCGCGGAAGTTCATCGGCGTGGGTTACATCCTCGAGGACGGCAAGGTGCAGCCGAAAAGGCTCCTGTGAGGTCTCGACGCGGCGGACTCGTCGGTTTTCGACCGCGAACCGTCGGAGAAAAGCGCATGTGGCATCGGGGAGCAAGGGGCATCCGGCCCACATCGATGTTCCTGTAGCGCCGCAGGCGTTTCCATCGGACTGGCAAACACTTACAATCTCGCACTTGTTTTTGGTTGGCCCGACCCCCTGAGCTCATTGTTGGGGTGGTCAGCACCGCGGACGCGGTGAAAGGGCCTTGTTCATCAATCTCCCAACCCACAAGGAGAAGGGAAAATGACAATGAGCGCAGCAGAAAAGCAGACGATCATCGACGAGTACAAGCGCGGGTCCGGCGACACCGGCTCGCCCGAGGTTCAGGTCGCACTCCTGACGGCCCGCATCCAGCAGCTCACCGGACATTTCGCCGAGCACAAGCACGATCACCATTCCCGTCGCGGTCTGGTGCGGATGGTGAGCTCGCGGCGCAAGCTGCTCGATTACCTCAAGCGCAAGGACCTCGATCGCTATCGTACCCTGATTTCCCGTCTCGGCCTGCGCCGATAACAGGCGGCGGGGAGAAGGCCCCGGTTGGGCCTTCTCCCTTCAGTGACCGTGACGGACAATTTCATCCCCCTGTTTACAGCCCCGCGACGATTCGATCGATCAATCGGCCGATGTCATGCGTTGTCGGGCCCAGGCCGCCGTCAGAGCGTTTCAGCGGCCTCCCACAGCTCTGAGGAACCATTCTAGTGACTCCTATCCGCAAGACTTTCCAATTCGGCGACCAGAAAGTCGTCATGGAGACCGGCGAGATCGCTCGCCAGGCAGATGGCGCGGTACTGATCAATGTCGACGACACGGTCGTACTGGTCACCGTGGTCATTGACAAGCGCCCGGGCGTGGAACGGGATTTCTTTCCCATGACCGTGGACTATCAGGAGAAGACCTACGCCGCCGGGCGCATTCCGGGCGGCTTCTTCCGTCGCGAGGGCCGTCCGTCCGAGAACGAGATTCTCACCGCGCGCCTCATGGACCGGCCCATCCGCCCGTTGTTCCCGAAGGCGTACACCAACGAGGTCCAGATCATTGCGACGGTGAAGTCCCTCAACCCCGCGGTGAACCCGGAGGTCCCCGCGATGCTGGGCGCGTCCGCGGCCCTCGCCATCTCGGGCGCACCCTTCAACGGTCCCATCGGCGCCGCGCGGGTCGGTTACAAGGACGGCCAGTATCTGCTGAA
>CAYNBI010000091.1:0-15430 GCA_964395315.1 uncultured Chromatiaceae bacterium
GCCGGTGCCGACGCCTGCGAGCGGGTCGGCGACGGCCTGGTCGCGGCCCACATCATCGCGCGTCCCCACAAGGAAGTGGAGCCCGTGTTGCCGACCGGGTCGCCCTCCGCGGCCTGACCAATCGGGACGCTTGCCGGTTTCTCGCTTGTGGCGGGGAACCGGCCTTCGAGAATCGGGCCCGGCCCAACGAAGGATCGGAGCGCGCCGCGCCCCCCTTTTGGGCCCAGACTCTGCATTCAGGATCGAAATAGGGCGTGGGCGAGGGCGTACCGCGTCGGTGGTGCATGAATCACGCAAGCATACATCCGCGCACTCTTGGGTACCTGGGCCGCGCGCTCAGCCTGGAGTTTACCGCTGTTCAGCAGTACATGACCCAGGCCGCCCTGTGCAACGCCTGGGGCCTTACCGAAGCAGCCGATCGTTTCCGACATGAAACAGTGGAGGAGATGCAGCACGCCGATCGCATCGTCAAGAGAATGCTTGGCCTTGGCGTTGCCCCCAACGCCTCCCAGTTGCAGCCGGCGAATGTTGCGTCGAACTTGATCGATTTGCTGCGCCAGGACTTGGCGTTGGAGGCGGAGATCGTCGGCTTGTACGAAGAAGCGATGCGTTTCTGCGAGCGCATGCGAGACGGGGTCAATGCCGCCTTTTTTGAGGAACTGCTCCGCGAGGAGTCGGCACACGCGCGCGAAATCCAAGAGTGGCTCTTGACGCTGGGTTTCCAGCAGCGTTGCGGCGAAGATGAGCGTGTCTACTTCTGACTACCCGCAGCTTCGAAGCTGGCAGAGAAGAGATCGTCCGCTTCGGCTCGAGCGGCGGCTGGAGTTTTCCAATTACGGGGCCGCCCGAGAGTTTCTTGATGACGCGGCAGCGCTCTCGGAGGAGACGGGCATCTATCCCGACCTCAACTTCGGGCGGACCTACGTCAATCTGACGCTTTTCGCCGACGAGGAGAGTGGGGAGCTGACCCCGGAGCTGACGGCTTTCGCGCGCCGCCTGGACGCCTTGGTCGGTGCATCTGAAGAGGAATCTCCATGAGCGGGACTGAAAACACGATCAGCGAGGTCGGGGCAAGCGGCGATCAGCCGGCGCCCCCTGCGGCGACCCCCACGAAACCTAGGGCGACTGTGACCCGGAAGCCTTCGAGCCGCGCCGGCGGGACTAACGCACGAAGCGCCGGCGCCGGGACGAACCGGATTGGGAGCAAGGCCCCCGCGGCAAGCGCCAAAGATCCCTTTCAGTCGGCTGGGCGCGTATGGCCCGACTGACGAATCGCAGGGATAATCACCGAATTTCTGCCCGTCTCATCGGCTGGTGTCGGCATTCATGCCGCCGATGTAGTAGAACCGGGCGGATCTCCGCGGTGCGTAACCGCGATCGTCTTATCCATGTCGGGACCAGCGTTCTGGTCACTTCGTCGCAAGTGCCAGCAAGACACGCTCCACGCAGCCATACAAGACCTCGAGCTTCGAGGCGGCCGTTGTCGGCGAACAACCTCGCCCGGTTGACAGCTTTCGGCATCGGTATGACGACGGGATAGGGTTTGAGCCAATGGCGGGGCGAAGGTCGAAAGAATCCCCCCTTGTGGCCGATGTAGGCGTTGGTAGTCAGGGCTCGCCCAGCGCGGGTGCGGACTACCTGATTCGCCACACGACCTTGCGTCAACTTCAGCTCTTGGAGGCGATCGTCCGGCTCGGAAGCTTCACGAGAACTGCCGAGGAGCTGTTCTTGACCCAGCCGACGGTGTCGATGCAGATCAAGAAGCTGTCCGATGCGGTTGGCTCGCCCTTGTTCCAGCAGGTTGGTCGGAGGGTCGAGCCGACCGATGCCGGCCGAGCGGTTTACGCCGCCTGTCGGGACATCCTGAATGCCCTTGCCAACCTGGACAATGCCCTGGCGGACCTGAAGGGCCTTCGGCGCGGGCGTCTGCGCCTCGGTGTCGTGACGACGGCCAAGTACGTGGCGCCCGAGCTCCTTGGCGCCTTTTGCGAGCGCCATCCCGGGATCGACGTCGCGTTGGAGGTGACCAATCGAGACCGGCTTCAGGAGCGACTAGCGGCTCACGACGATGATCTGTACGTGGTTGGCCAGCAGCACGAGCTGCGTGATGAGGTCAAGGTCGTTCCGTTTGCTCCTAATCCGCTCGTCATGGTCGCCCGAGCGGATCATCCACTCGCCGGCCAGCGAAATATCCCAATCGCGCGTCTCGCCGAGGAGCCCTTTATCCTGCGCGAGCCGGGTTCTGGCATCCGGGATGCGACGCTCAAGCAGCTGGCGGCGGCGGGCGTGGCCCCGCGGGTGCGCCTGCAGCTTGGCAGCAACGAGACGATCAAGCATGCGATCGTCGGTGGGCTCGGCATTTCGGTGCTGTCGTTGCACTCGCTCGTACTTGAGAGTGGCGGCGGGAAACTGGTCCTGCTCGATGTCCAGGGCTTCCCAATCGAACGGCGTTGGTTCCTTGCGCACTCGACGAATCGCGAGCCGTCGCTGCCCGCCAAGGCCTTCCTGAAGTTCGCAATCGAGAGCGAGCCGCTCATCTGCGCTCAGCTCGAGAACGCCCGGGAGCGCTTCGACGAGAGCCGTCCGAAATAGGTTGGACCGTGGCCCCTGTGAGCGCGGCGTGCTCGGCCCAAGGCGGAGAGAAGCGCCACTGGTCACTGTCCGAGCTCGTAGATTCGGGTCCGGATCACCGACGAGCAATGGATTCGCTCTGAACGTCCGTTCGTTGGGCTTCGGTCATCGCTCAACCAACGAATCCGCGCCAATAGTGGAAATGTCCGTAAAGGGAGCACGTAGAGCAAAGGTATGAAGGCAGTACTCGTACGATTCTTTCCGTTCTTGAGGTGGTTTCCCTTTTCGTTGGCACAGCTACGGGGGGACATCACTGCGGGCGTTACGGTCGCCCTGGTCCTCGTGCCACAGAGCATGGCGTACGCGCAGCTGGCAGGACTGCCGGTCGTTTATGGCCTCTACGCATCGTTCGTACCCGTGATCGTCGCATCTCTGTGGGGATCCCTCAGCCAGCTCCATACCGGTCCCGTGGCCATGCTTTCGCTCATGTCGGCGGCGGCCCTGATCCCCTTCGCCACGCCGGGAAGTCCGGGTTTCATCGAGCTTTCGATCATGTTGGCGATGATGGTCGGCGTGCTGCGGCTCGCTCTGGGACTCTTCCGCCTCGGCGTGGTTGTGAACTTTCTCTCGAGTCCCGTCATCGTGGGTTTCACCAATGCCGCTGCCCTGATCATCGGGCTGTCGCTCCTCAGCAAACTGATCGGCGTCCCCTTCCCACGCTCCGACTCCTATTTGAGCGATCTGTGGAATGTCGTAGAGCAACTGCCCGAGACCCACTGGCCCACACTGCTCTTCGCCGTCGGAACCTGGGTGGTGATCAAGCTCACGGGACGCATCTCCCCCCGGCTCCCTGGCGTCTTGTTCGCCGTTGCCATTGCAACCATCCTCAGCTGGGCGGTCGGTTTCGAGGAAAAGTTGACGGTGCCTCTCGGTCAGATCGAGGATCCGGTCGCGCGCGCAGAGATCGAGCAATACCGGGACGCGCGGGAGGAGATCGTTTCCACCACCAATCGCTTGACGGAGCTCAACAGTCAGCTTCGCGCCGAGAAGGATGCCTCGGACGAGGCAGGTGCCGAGATGCGCGCCGAGACACAGGCACAGATTCAAGTGCTTAGCTATCGGCTCGAAGAGCTCAAGGAGCGGGGTGACGCCCTCCAAATTCGGCTCTACGCTCATCAGCTGCGAGGTATTCGTGGCGAGGATGGAGAACTCACTCTGATCGCCGGCGATCAAGCGGCGGAGCGGGGCGCGAGCGGTCCGGCCTGGCGATTTGCCGGCGTGTCGGGCGACACGGTCACCTTGTCCGGGGGCGGTTCGGTCGTTGGCGAAATACCGCAGGGTTTGCCACAGTTCGCCGCGCCCAGTTTGCAGCCCGACCTGATGCTGGCCCTCCTGCCAGCGGCCCTGGTGATGGCACTGATCGGCTTCATGGAGGCGACCTCAATCTCAAAGGCGATCGCCGTGACGACCCACCAAAAGGTGGATACGAATCAGGAACTGGTTGGACAGGGACTCGCGAATATCGCCGGTAGCTTCTTCGGCTCTTACACCGTGAGCGGCTCCTTCTCACGCTCCGCGGTCGCCGCGCGCACGGGCGCGCAGACGGGTCTGTTTGCGATCGTCAGCGTTGCGGGTGTCGTCGCGGTCCTCCTGTTCCTGACGCCCTATCTCTATCACCTGCCGCAGGCCACGCTGGCGGTCATCGTGATGATCGCCGTCTTCGGCCTGATCCGCATCGAACCCTTGGTGCAGGCGTGGAGGGTCGATCCGCAGGCCTCGATAATCGGGGTCATCACCTTCTTCGCCACGCTCTGGATGGCGCCACAGCTGGCGAATGGGATTCTGCTGGGCGTGGCGCTCACCGTCCTTTGGTTCCTGATCCGCACGATGCGGCCGCGTGCCGATATCGTCGCGCGCAAGCCGGACGGTACGCTGGGCGGGCTGCGCACCCACGGCCTGAAGCCGGTCAGCTGCCATTTTGTCCCCGTGCGCTTCGACGGGTCACTTACCTTCATCAACGTCGCCTATTTTGAGGACATCCTGCTCGAGGCGCTGGCCGAGTATCCTGCGGCTCGCGCCATCCTCGTGATTGGGAGCGGGATCAACGAGATCGACGCCACCGGCGAAGAAAAGGTACGCGAGCTCGCCCCGCGGTTGCGCAAGATCGGCGTCAAGCTGGTGTTCAGCGGACTCAAGCAGCAGGTGCGCAGAGTCTTCGAAAGCGGCGGTCTGATCGATCTGCTCGGCGAGGAAAGCTTCTTTGCCGACAAGGAGCGGGCGCTGCAGGCCCTCTCGGAACGCTATGGCACCGGCGCTCCGCGAGAGGGTAAGAGGCCTTGTGACGGCACGGTCGCTACACGCACGACATGAAATGGGCTGCCGCTCCCTCCGGGGGTGGCAGCCGTTTTCCCGATCACGTGCTCCGGGCAAGCGCTTATTTCTCGGACTTTTCTCGCCCTGGGCCTTGGCCAAGTCGTGCAACCGACAGGGGTGCAGACCCTTGGCTGTCAGGGCAGGGTGGTTTTTTGTCGCGAATCCTGCCAATCGTGTCCCATTGGTTGGCAGCATTTGTTCCGTGTTTCCGTACTTGATCCGCTCGCGGCCAACAGACGACCTAGTCCGCGACGCTTCGACGTTCGTAGCCGGACAGCGGCTTCGCCGACTTTGCTCAATCCGCGCCGGACACCGGCCTTTTGAACTTTTCAATTCGCGAGACCTTGATTTCCGTGGTGAAGACGACGCCCATGTGCTTGCTGAAGAAGGGTGTCAGGCCCTCGAGTATGTGGCCGGCCAACTCTTCGGGGACCACGGTGATGACCATGATCAAGACGTCTTCCTCGTTGAACATCAGGTGACCTTCGTGGGCTCCGTGCGTGCCCTTCCCCGATAGGTTGTGGATGACGGTCCACCCACTGACGCCGGCGCGGTGGAGTAGGTCGAGGACGAAATCCTGGTGTTCTCCCTGGAGGATGATCTCCAGCTTGTTCATGTGCTGGTTGGTCAGTTCATGCATGGCCTGTATCCGCGTGAATCTTGAGTGAGTGGCGAGAGCAGCGGTGCTTGGGCGTCCGTTTAGGACGGCAGGGCGATCGGTTGCGTCTGCCAGCCGTCGTTCGTATAGAAGTTGGCCGCGCCTCGCTCGGCATCCAGCACCAGCAGCAGCACCCAACCGTTGCGCACCAGCTCGCGGGGCTTGTATAGGCGGCCGAGGAGGTCCTCGACGAGTTTGAGCGGAGCCTCGATGACGGTCAACAGGCGCACTGGCTCGTGGTAAGGCGCACCCGCTTTGAGCATGGTTTGCGCCGGGAGACCAGTTCGAAGGTCGCTGATGTTGCCGCTGATGACGCCGAAGCGCCCGGCGATGTTGTGGTACACCTTGCTGCCACTGCCGAAGACCTCGTTGTCAACAAGGGAGAAGTAATGCTCCATGTTGATCCACTGCGCCACTACCAAGGGTCCGGAGAGGATGCCTTCCAAGAGCCGCCCCTTTGGATCGAGCCGGTGGTCGTAGGAGTGCAGGAAGGTGCGGCCCTCGAGGTCGGCATGGCGCGTCAGGGCGCGACGACCGATGATGAAGGACGCGTTCTTCGAGAGTCCCCATTCGGGACGCACCTGGGTCCAGTCCATGGAGCGGCGCTTGACCCGTCGAGCGGCGGTTTCCGGGGTATCGATGCCGGTCTCGTCGAGCTCCGCGCAGCGCTCAAAGGCGCACAGCCGCCCGGCCGCCGTGAGATCCTCCTGAATGCGGGTAACTCGGGTCAGGACGCCGGGTGAAAGCTGATCGAGATCGTAGAGCCGGACCTCGTCCGTCGTCGTGTCGTGGAGGGCGGGGATGAACCAGGTCTCAGCCGGTATCTCGATGCCCTGTGCGACCAGCAGCTCTCGCACCTCGCGGCGGTTGGCCATTGCGGCGAAGATGCGGGCGTTGATGAGGCCGTGGTCGCCACCACAGGCGCCGCAGTCAAGTGCCGATTCGTAGGGATTGTTCTCGGACGTGCTGCCGTGGCCGATGACCAAGACCGTGCGCGGGAACGCATCACTCAGCCCGATGCCGCGCAGTGCGGCGCCGACCAGCTCGGCTTGGCGCCAGAGCCGGAAGCCGAGCTTGGCCAGGTGTTCGAGCTGGATGACGGCCTGGCCCGAGTTGATCTGATACTCCAGCTGAAGGGAGCGCACGAAGACCGCTTCTTCCACGGCGTCCAGGTCGAAGCGGGTCGCGAATTCGGTTCGACCACTGCGCTTCCCTAGCGCGGTGTCGCGCAGCTCGCGGATCATTGGGCTGGTGACGGACTCGCGTTTGATGTCGAAGTGCCGCGCGATGGCCCGTACCACCATTTCGTCCTGGAGGTTGAGCACGAGCTCCTCGGCCTCATCGCGCGTGATCTTGTCAATCATCAGGCGCGCCGGCGGTTTGGCGCTCTCCAAGCGCTTGCGTAACGGGTTGTAGGCGCTCGGGGCGAATGTCTTGCCGATCATGTCGAAACCGAACAACAGACCGACGGCCTCGACGGTTACGTAGGGCGCAAGCACGGTGTTTTTGAGATCGTGAACGACTTCGTGCGCGAGCTCGTAGAGCGAATGCCGTGGCTGCTCGTGCTTGTGGGGCATCTCGAGGACCACGTTGCGGGGCGTGACGATGGCCGGACAGAGAGCGGTTTCGTGGCCCTTTCCGAGCTCGATGAAACTGACTGGAACGCCGAAGAAGCCGGCGATACCAAAGGTCTCGTAGTCGCCGACCGACTCCAGATGACGGCGGAATCGCTCGGAGCGGGTGTCGATACAGAATAGCGCCAAGACCCGATCGGAAGAACTCGTCCCCTCGGATGGGCCGCTTTCGCCGGGGCGTGCCGCTTCGACCACGGCGGCTCCAGCCGTTCGCCCGATCTGTCCGAGCAGCCTGCGCATGTAGGTCTGTTCCAAGGCCCGGGTCCAGATGAACGCCTCGCATACCTGGAACGCGTAGACACCCTCAATGAATCGCAGGAGCTCGTCATCGGGGCGCTGGAGCAGATCGTCGCGGGCGTAGCCGGCCTGCTTGAGCGTGACGAGCAGACGCTTCGCCTGCGCGTCGGCCTTTCGGGTGACCTTCTCCCGCTCATAGTCGCGGTATAGGGCGTCGATCCGCCCCTGATCGCCGTTGTCCAGGGCGACCTCGATCGGGTGGGCGAAATCCGGCAACACGGTGCCGGCATTGAGCTCACGACGCAGGACGCACTCTCGGGGCTGGGATTCGGCGAAGTCTTTAAGGGCCGGGAAGGTCAATTCGCGCTTCAAGCGCCGGGCCCCATCCTTCAATAGCGCCAGGACCAGCACCAGGCGCACGGCGAGAAACTCCACGAGATCGGCCGGGTTGCGTTGCTGCCAATAGTAGTGCTTGGCCTGAGCACGCCAACGCACGAAGCCCGCCCAACCGTGCAACTGGGCCAGTTCCAGAGTGAAGTAGTCCATCCACAGGTGCTCGGGGACACCCAGGCTTGTCATGACATGATCGATCAAGGCCTCTGGTTCGTCGGCTTCGGCCAGGACCGCGTCTACGTCGAGGCCGCGCATTCGCAGCCGGCGATTGCGTCGCGCGATACGACTCCAGCAGCGAAAGAGCCCCTTCTGGCGGCCGGGGAGGGGCCAGACCGACTGGCCTTCGTCGAAGAAGTCCATCATCCCCTTGATGAGCAGTTCGTTCAGGGTTTCCGAGAGGCGGGTCCCGAATAGCTGATCGACGGCCTGGCACAAGGTCAGCTCCGTCGCCAATTGCTCTCCGAAGGGCTTTGTCGCCAAGGTAGCCTGGTTGTGGGAACTAGGAGCCACTGCGTTTCACCGCTGCCAAGACTTCTTCTGCATCGCGAGCCTGTGCGTCAAGCGCGGGCTGGCATGCTTGGGTCATCATGGTCACCAGACATCGATGCATGAGCTCGACCAGTTCTTCGTCTGCGGCTTGCTCCTGCTTGCCCAGCCAGCCGGAAAGGAACTCCGCCGCCAGGGATTCGATGACATCCTTGTCGATGCTGCCACGTTCGAACAGCCGCTGGTACTCGGCGCGCTTGAGATAGCCGTTGGCGTGGAAGAGCTTGGAGGCCTTGGCGACGGCCTCTTCGAAAGGGAGGTTCTCGAGACCGTGCAGCGGATTGTGGTGAATGAAACCGCGCATTGGCCAGAAAAAAGGCAGCACCTCGCCCGCCATGACGACCATGGAACGGATCTTGAGCCGTCTACCGAGGGTGGGTGCTTCGGGGCGCGAAGCCATTGGGGAGGTATTCGTATCGCGCTCGCTATCCGCGTGGGCGGCCTGCGCGTTGCGTCTCGTTTCGGACATATTCAGAGCACTCTCTCGACTAGAATGATGCCGAAGATAGCCAGGATCAGCATGCCACTTCCGTGGAGCAGGACGTCTCGCATCAGGATATCGTCATAGTCGAGGTCCTCTCGAGGGGGGCCAAAGACAATGCCGGTCAACAGGTTGACACCCGCCCAGGTCCACAGCAGCCAGGAAACACTGAGCGGTGCGAGCGACATGAGCTCGTTGGTGCCGACCCCGCCGAAGGCCAGATCGGCGACGGCGAAGAATCCTGGCGAAAAGGGCACCGCAACGGCTACCAAGACCGCCACC
Organism: uncultured Chromatiaceae bacterium; assembly: GCA_964395315.1. Taxonomy (GTDB): domain Bacteria; phylum Pseudomonadota; class Gammaproteobacteria; order Chromatiales; family Chromatiaceae; genus CAVORB01. Next base: position 9,176 of record CAYNBI010000091.1, read on the forward strand.
ACAAAGAGCGCCGAGAACAAAGGCATCCGCACCCCGAGGCCTGGATAGAGTCCGATGCGCGCGATACCGAAGCGGCGCGTGAGACTCCCCATCAAGAACAGCAGCGGCAACAGCGAGACAGCTAGCCCCAGTGCCGGCAGCAGTGGGGCGACGCCGTGCGCGGCACCCACCCAGATCAATGCTAGGGCCGATGAGTAGAGCTGTCCGATCCAGATCTGCCCGTCGCGGGTCGAGAGCAGGCGAAACGCGTAGAGCACCGAGGTCGCCCCGCCCCAGACCGCGAACACCGTGATCAAGCCGGAGGCGTCGCCATCGATCCGCGACAGCCCGAGCCGCAGGAGCCACACGCCGATCAGCGGCATCAGCAGAATCGCGGCGGCCTTGAAGATCGGGCGCGACCAGGGGCCGGGGCGCTCGATACCGGTTCCAGCACCGGATTGCAGCAAGAGATTGGCGCCGATGCTGAGCGGGTACAGTGGAAGGAAGATGCCGGCCAGGAGGAGGAGCAAGGTCGTCATGGCGTGTATCCCGGCACCGGTCAGGCCCAGCGCAGAAAGGCGTTCAGCCGCCGGGATAGCGCGATGAGCCGTTCGCCAACGCGACTGTAGAGATCGGCAATGTAAAACTCGCGCGACATCAGCGCATAGAGATTGATGTAAAGGTTGCGATAGCGACGCTGTAGGGGCTGACGCGCCGCCGCCGAGCGAAACACCAGCATCCAGCCCGCCGCGATCAGGACGACGAGGAGAATCACTACCACGGCGAACCAGACGACATTGATCGACGCCGCCTGGTACAAGGCCTCCCGGAACTGCGGGTCGGGATAGAGCAAGGTGTCGAAGGCATGACCGACGACCACGTAAGTAAGGATGACCAGCCCGAACGCGAGCAACACGTAGAAAAGGTTCGTGAAGGGCCGCTCACCGCCGATCTTGTAGACGAAAAGGATAGTCTGCGCGCCGGCGATCCAACCGAACAGCAGCAGGATGATGGCACCTTGATGACCGAGGAAGCCCTCGGTGACGATCTGATGTGCACCGAAGACGATCGCCAGCGGCACGGTCACCGTGATCGCGGCGAACACGACCCAGGAGCGCGGAGGGTGGGGCACCTTGCGCTCGACCATGAACTTGTATACCTCGCCCTCGGGGATGTTCGGATCCTTGCGCGCCTTGGAAATCAAGGAGCCGGAGCCCAGGAACAGCGTGGCCTTGAACACGCCATGGGCGATGAGGTGATAGATCGCCAGGGAAAAGGCGCCGAGCCCGCATTCCATGACCATGTAGCCCATCTGACCCATGGTCGAGTAGCCCAGCGCCTTTTTGATGTCACTCTGCATCAGCATCATGAGCGAGCCCATGATGGTTGTGATCAGGCCGATCGCGAAGGCCACCAGCAGGACGTGCTCGGTATGCACGAAGACGGGCGCGAAGCGATTGATCAGAAACCCGCCGGCATTGACGATCCCGGCGTGCATCAGGGCGGAGACAGGCGTTGGTCCGTCCATGGTGTAAGGAAGCCAGGTATGGAGGGGGAACTGGGCGGACTTTGCGAAGGCCGCGATCAGCACCAGCATGCCGACGGTCTCGGCGAAGGGCAGGTCGAGCAGGGTCGCCGCGTGCGGCGCCTCGGCCACGCGCTCGAACAGCGTCGGCAGGGAGAGAGTGCCGTAGGTGTGGTAGGCGAGGGCGGTGATCGCCAGCAGCGGCAGGTCACCGATGCGATGGGTCAACAGGGTCCAGAACGCGTAACGGTTTGCAGCCGGTCGCCGTGTGTCGTGGTTGAGGAGGAAGTAGAGGAACACCCCGATCAGGTGCCAGGCCAGGAGCAGCGTCAGCAGGTCCCCCGCCAGGACCATCAACAGGATGATCCCGATGATGCCGTCGAGGAGCATGAAGTAGCGCGTATACGCCGGATCGTCCTGCATGTAGCGGACGCTGTAGACGTTGACGACCAAGCCGATGGCGCTGACCAGCAACGCCATCAGCGTGCTCAGCCAGTCGATGTAGAGGGTGAAGACGCTGAGTCCGAAGCCAACGAGCTGCCCGGACGCGGCCCAAAGTTGATTCAGGAACAGAACGAGCGCGAGGACCAGGGTAAGCGCGCTCGCGACCACGCTGATCCGGGCAACGCCCTCCCCGAGACGCGCGGAGGCGGCGCCGACGCCCATGGCCGCTACCAGCATGAGCAGCGGAAGCGAATAGGTCAGAACTGCCATCGCGACGCCTACACCCAGGATCGATTCAAAACACCATGTCAATGCTGTTCATCGGTTTCGGTAACGTCGCGACCTGGGACGAAACCGGCGAAAAATGCTAGCACAATTGGGGTGAATCGGGGAAAGGGCCCGGACAAAGGTTTGCGGCCGACGAGGGCAGAGGGTTCGAAGGTAGCAAAGCTAATTCCTTGGTCCCGCCCCGGGCGGATAGAGTGGAACGCTTTTCGATCTGCGCGGCGGTTGCTCCCGCTGCTACGCCCAAACAAAGGGGCATCGCCTTCCAGATGCCGTTCTATGCTTCGGTGCCCAAGACCCTCAGTTGAAAAGGCGCCGCTGCTGCCGTCATCCCTACCGCTCTGGTGTGCCCCCGCTCGCGATCACTTGCACGGGAGAATTGCGATGTCCGCGACGATCGCCTTGAGGCGATGTCCGCGCTTCATCAGCATCTCGAGATCGTCGAGCACGCTGACGAGCCGCGCTCGGGACATCATGACGTCGATTAGGATGACGTGTCCGCCTTCCAGCATGTCTGACTGAATGCCCGAGGCGCCGGCACCGTGGCCTGTACGATGATATAAGCGCGGATGCCGCGTCTCGTCATCGCTGCAATCAACATCGACTCCAGTTCGCCGGCGGTGATGATGGTAAGCAGCTTCTCGGGTTCGAGCCGCCGCATGTTTGGGGTCTGAGCGGCGGTGGGCTCAGGCCGAGGCCAGCCAACTCGCCGTGTAGCAGTAAAGGGTAATGCCGAACACGACATTGAAGGGAAAGGTCACGCCGATCGACACCGTCGGGTAGCAGGACGGATTGGCCTCGGGTATCGCCAGGCGCATGGCCGAAGGCACCGCGATGTAGGAGGCGCTGGCGGCCAGGACTGCCACCAGGGTGGTCTCTCCCACACTGAATCCAAGCAGATAGTGACCGACCAGCACACCAGCGGTACCGCCGAGCAACGGCATGCCAACACCGAAGGCGGTCAGGCGCAGACCGACGCGCCGGAACTCGCCCATGCGCTTGGCTGCTTCGAGCCCCATCTAGTGCAGGAACAGGCACAGCATGCCCATGAAGAGGGTGTCGAACAGCCGCAGGATCTTGGCGAGACTCGTAGGCGTGGCGACGATGCCGATCACGATCGTTCCGCAAAGACAAGATCACGCTGCCATTGGTGAAGGTCTCTCACAGCAGGTGCCTGATATTGTCGGTTGAACCGCCGTTGCCCGCGGCGCCCCAGCAGCAGGGCGAGTTGGCCGGCAAGGCATACTTTCCGAGCCTGGAGCGGGCCGCAGCGATTGACTGTTCGGCTTGGTTGGCGTGGAGGCTGAGTTCGGCCTGCGCCTCACTCCCACCATGGGGGATCTAGATCTTCCTGTAACACAGGGACCTGTAGTGTTTCGCGTCGCCGGTCAGCTCGCCGCGCTTGGCCAGCAATCCGCTCGAAACGTGCGGCTTAAGAAGTTCCTCGCGTCACGCGCCTATGCTAGGCTCCAACGGGTGTGTTCTCTGGTGGGCTAGCATGGTGGATCGCATACGGATCGAGACAAGCGGCGGAGGTCGACTGGGATGAGCAAGATGGGAAGGCGGGAACTCGGTTTATTGGCGACACTGGCGATCGCTTTCAGTGCAGCGACTCCCGCGGCAGAGATAGTCGTTGATGAAGCCGCGGGCGCCGTGGGTATTGTGCCGGACGAGATCGAGGCGCAAGCCGACGCGATTGAGCGGTACTGGACGCCGGAGCGCATGGAGCGAGCTCAGCCGGCGCCGCTTCCCGCCCCCTCCGACTCGGAAAACGGCCTGACTATCGAGTCCCAGGAGTCGACCCCAATCTTGGAGCCACCGGGTTTCGCGCCGGCCTGGTCCCCGGACAGCGGTGAGCCGCCGCCTTCTCCGGATGACAGCTTTCAGCTCAATTTCGAGCCCGATGCCTTCGATATCGCGCTTATGACGTTCGGCGTGGCGCCGACGGACCCCGTGAACGGCCCCTACGGCCCGTTCCAGCGTTGGAGCATGCACGGCAAGTATGTCCAGTGGCCCAGGTCGGTGCACGGAAAGCTGTTCTATACGCAAGGCGGAGTCAATTATGTCTGCTCCGCGACCGTCATCGGGCCGAGCACTCTCGCCACCGCCGGGCACTGCGTCGCGGCAGGGGACGGCTCGACGGTTTCTACCAACTATCTTTTCTGTCCCTCTTACAGCCCGAGCGGTCCTAATGCCACCGTGGGCTGCTGGGCGGGCGTCACCGCGCGGGTCTCCGTTGCCTGGTTTTCGGGCAGGGATTTCGATTACGACTATGCCTGTATCGTCACCGCGACGACCGGAACGGTCCGCAGCGCCAAGATCGGCAGTGTCACTGGCACTGCGGGAAGGATCTGGAACCTCCCGTCTTCCCAACCCATCGTCCAATTCGGCTACCCGTCGGCCGCCCCCTTCAACGGCACGGTGATCCAGCAGGTCGCGACGACCGAGTGGTACGAGCGGGACGTCATACCCGGAGGCCAGGTCTCGAAATATGTCGGCAGCGACCTCACGCCAGGCTCGAGCGGCGGCGGATGGTTCGTGAGCTGGCGGCACCCGAACGCGGAGTTTCCGGATACCGACGGCAAACTTCTCACCGACCCCTACGGTGCGCAGAACGGTCCTTTCCTCAACGGCGTAACCAGCCATCGACGGAGCGCCTTCACGCAGGAGATGGCCTCTCCCCCGTTCCTGAGTACCGCGGCGGGTGGGGAGTCCGAGGATATCTTCGCGCTCTGCCTGGCCCACGCGAACAACTAGCGATGGCGGCGAGCCTCTCGTCGCTCGCCAACGGTTTTCCCTTGCGAGAGGGCGATCGTCCCGCACGCTCGGTGGCCAGTGTTGGTGCGGGGTCGTCAGGACATCGAAACCCATTCCCTTGACCGGTATCGTGTCGTTTCTTGCATGCTCGCGGTAGCCCTTCTGGCCACGTATAACGAGGGACGATTCATCCAAGGGTGCCTCGAGCATCTAATCGTGCAGGGCGTCTCCGTCTACGTCATCGACAACGCGTCGACGGATGGCACCCACGAGATCGTGCAGGGCTACGTCGGGCGCGGAGTAATCGGTGTCGAAACGATGCCAAGACACGGATGTTACGCCTGGCGGCCCATTCTGGAGCGCAAGGAGAAACTCGCTGCAGAGCTCGAGGGGGATTGGTTCCTGCACCTGGACGCCGACGAGATCCGTCTGCCGCCGGATCCTGGCACGCGGCTGGTGGACGCATTGGCCCGTGTCGATGCGGAGGGTTTCAATGCGGTGAACTTCATGGAGTTCACGTTTGTGCCGACGCGGGAGATGCCCGATCACGACCACCCGCTCTTTACTCAGACCATGCGCTGGTATTACCCGTACCTTCCGTCTTTTCCGAACCGACTGAATGCCTGGAAGAGGCAGGCTGCGCCTGTCGAGCTTGCATGGTCGGGGGGACACCGGGCGCGCTTTCCCGGCCTGAAGATGTATCCGATTTCCTTTCCGATGAAGCATTATCTTTTCCTCAGCGCGGATCATGCGCGCAGGAAGTACATCGAGCGCACCTACGATGCGGTGGAACTATCCGCGGGCTGGCACCGGGCACGCGCCGGGCTGCGACCGGAGTGCATCAGGCTCCAATCCGAACAGGAGTTGCGTTACTGCGGCGCCGATGGCCGGCTGGACCCAACCGACCCTCTGAAGAAGCACCCGATCTTCGCGCAAATCGGACATGCCTCGTAGCGATTGGCCCATCGTCATCGGCGGATGCTACCGTTCCGGTACGAGTCTCGTGAGGCGCATGCTGAATGCCCACTCGCGGATCCATTGCGGACCTGAGATCACATTCTTCCGGGACTTCTACGGACACTACCGCTCGGATCCGATCGCGCATCTGCGCTTCGCGAGCTCGGCGCGCTCGGTCCTGCCGGAGCCGGAGCTGCTGGAGATTCTGGGGCGAGCCTTCGTTGGCGTGCACGAACGCGCCGCCGCGCTCCAAGGCAAGCCGCGTTGGGCGGACAAGAATCCCGACAACGGGCTCTACACGCCCCAGT
>CAYNBI010000092.1:0-14483 GCA_964395315.1 uncultured Chromatiaceae bacterium
CCCGTTTCCGCGCCGCTCTCGTCAGCTCGGCTCGACGCCCCGCACGAAGGGGAGGTGTCGCGGCCGCCAGAAGTGCTGCCGGACGTAGGTGTCGAGGTCGCGGCCCTCAAGCCCCTCCTTGCGCGCGACGCCTTCCTCGATGGCCCGCGCCATGACGCGCGTGGTGACCCGGATACTGACCTCGGCCAGTTCCCTGATTGGTGGGTAGACGCGCCCCGCCTCCACATGGCCCGCAGCCGTGTAGTCGGCGAGCGCGTAGGCGGATTCGAGCACCATACCGTCGGTGATCCGGCTCGCCTCGGAAAGGATGGATGCGAACCCGAGTCCGGGAAAGATAAAGGCGTTGTTGCCCTGGCCGATCGGGTACGTCCTTCCGGCATGCACGACATCCTCGAACGGGCTGCCGGTGGCGACGATCGCCCGGCCATCGGTCCAGGCGAAGATGTCCTCCGGCAGCGCCTCGGCGATCGAGGTCGTGTTCGACAGGGGAAAGACCACCGGCCGCGAGTTGTTGCGGCTGACGGCCTCGACGATGGGCGGGTTGAAAGCGCCGGCTTGTCCGCTGAGGCCAAGGAGCACCGTGACCTGACCGTTCTCTATGACCTCCAGGAGGTTCGGCACAGGGCCGGCGAAGCGCCAATCGACGATGCGCTCGGCGGACTGGGCGAACGGGGCCTTATAGGCATCCATAGCCCGGCCCTCCACCAGCAGGCCACGCGAGTCGAGCACGAACACCTGCGCCCGCGCCTCGTCCTCGCTCAGCCCGCAGTTGACCAGGCCCTGGGTCACGGCCCAGGCGACGCCGATGCCGCCCGCACCCGCCCCAAGGACGACGATCCGCTGGTCCTTGAGCGACTCGTTCTTGACCCGGCACGCCGAGATCAGGCCGGCCAAGGCAACCGCCCCGGTTCCCTGGATGTCGTCGTTGAACGAGGGCACACGGTCGCGGTAGCGGTCCAGTACCTTGAAGGCGACGTCCTTCGAGAGATCTTCCCACTGGATAACCGTCTTCGGCCAGCGCACGAGCACCGCCTCCACGAACCGGTCGAGGAATTCCAGATAGGCCTCGCCGCGGATGCGCCGCTGGCGCACGCCCAGGTAGAAGGGATCGTTGATCAGGTCGAGCCGGTCGGTGCCGACGTCGAGCTTGACCGGCAACGTATGGAAGGGGCTTACGCCGCCCCCGGCGGTGTAGATGGACAGCTTGCCGACCGTGATGGCCAGACCGCCGTAGCCCTGGTCGCCGAGACCGAGAATGGCCGAGGAATCGGTCGCGACGATGATGCGCACGTCGTTCCAGGGGTAGCTATGCACCACGCGGCCGGCGCGGTCGATGTTGATCGGCGAGAAAGACAGCCCGCGCGGGCTCTGGAACCGGGCGCTGAACTCCTGCACCGCCTGCCCCACGGTCGGCGTGTAGATGATGGGCAGCATCTCTTCCAGGTGCCGCTCGAGCAGGGCGTAGAAGAGGATCTCCGAGCGCTCCTGCAGCGCGCGCACGAACTGATACTTCGCCAGCGGATTCGGTTCGCGCTGGAAGCCGTGGTAGACGCGGTCGACCTGCTGCTCCAGGGTGTTCACCTGAGGCGGGAGCAGGCCGTCGAGCCCGAGGGCGATTCGCTCGTCGTGGGTGAAGGCTGTCCCCTTGTTGGTCATCACCAGTCTGAGCAGGGCGATCCCGTCGAGGTAGACCTCCATGTACTCGCGGCCCTGAGGGTCGCGCTTGATGTCGAAATACTGACTTATGCGCATGATCTTTCGCTGGCGGGGAGGTTGAGGGGCTGGGTCGCGGCAAAGCTTACATCACCCGCCCCGGGCCGGCGAGTCGCCAGACCCGGAACCCGCGGGAGACAGGACGACGGATCCCGTGCGCACCAGGCACGAACGGGAAACACACCAGGCTGTAGCGTTGCGGGTTGCGAGCGACTCGCTCGGCAGGCAAAGCGCAGACAGGCTTCCGCCTTCCCGCATCCCGGGCGATCAGAGCGAAGACCAGTCCGGGAGACCCGCCCTGACGGCGCGGTACGCGCGGACATCCTGCTATTGTCGCCCAGGCCGGTTGGGTGTAGCTTGTTTCCGGCGAAGGTGCCGCGCTGCCGTTCTGGCGAACCAGGGTGCGTCCTTGACCCGATGCGCGTCCCTTCGTTTCCGATAGCTCGATATTAACTTCCAGGACCCACCAGCGTCGGTTGCCGCCCTGCGCGGTACCGGCGCCGTTGGGCCATGGCGCGTGTCGGTGTTTCTAGCGAGGAGACCTCAGGCAATGTGCGTCCCGGTTCAGCGTGTCCACCGCAATACCTCGGGGGTCATCACCCACATCGGCGGCTCGACGCTCGGCGGCGTGCCCTGGGGGCTGACCGTCGCCGAGGCGGCCGCCCTGCAGGAGGCGCGGCTGTTCCAGTGGTTTGTCGAGGTCCCCCACGGCGAGCGCGCCTGGGTGTGGGTGAAGACCTCGTCGTCGGGGAACAAATACCTAACCACCTCCCCGGACGGGATCAGCGCCAACAACCTGGACTCCCTTCCGGACATGCCAAACCCGCTTTCGGGTGTGAGCCCTGCCTACCCGCTGAATATCCCCGGGATCCTGACGATGTCGCTCATGCGGGTGACATCGATTGCCTACTCCGGAAGCAACACCCTGACGCCGCTCGTCACGGGCAGTATCGAACCCGACGGCGACGTGCAGGACTTTCCGAAAAGCGGGATATTTTGGCGGGCGACTCCCCGTTGGTTCTATGTCGATGCGGTGGTGCCGTTTCCCGCTCGTTACGGCGTGTTTCTCAACTCCATCAGCATGGAGCAGGTCCCTGGCGGCACCCTGGCACGACGGCGCGCGCTGGAGGCGGAAGGCAAAGGCTGGTGGACACTCGACTTCGTGCTCACCCGCCCGGATGGCAGCGTCAATCCGGACAAGCCTTCGCGGCTGACCGAGGTGAGGCTGGTCATCAATCCGGGACCGAGCGCTTGGGCCTCGCGCAACTTCGTGCTGTCGATCGATTCCTATAGCGCCAACCCATACTGCCGCAACCATGGCAACGGCATCAGCTTCCGGGTGAGAAAACCGACCACCCCGGCGGTGCAACAGCCGGCAACGACGGTGATGCCGGCTGTGGTTGGCCAGCGGCTGGACCAGGCGCTCAACGCCCTGTGGGCGCTTGGCCTCAAGCGCGCGGTGATCCTTGGGCCGACCGCGGTATCGAGCGAGCTCAATGTGGTCGCGCAGGTCCCCGCCGCCGGCACGGTCGTCAAGCTGACCGGGTCCGTGACGCTCACCACTGCGCTGGCAAATCCGCAACCCGGGACCAGCAAGCTGCGGATCAGCAACCAATCGAACCGGGGACGGGCGGTGGACATCTGGTTGTTCGACATGAGTACCGGGAGCTGGCGCAAGGAGACCACAGTCGCCTATCAGGCGCAGACGGAGGTCGGATTCGACGATGGTCACCTCTATCAGCTCGCGGCGATCGACGCGACGCTGCTGAACTGCCGCTCCGGACGCCCGGACGACGCGTCCTGCATCTACGCGGCGCCGCAGGCGGTGTTTCTCGGCGACGAAGACGGCGCGGTGGGGGGCTGGCAGATTACCTGAGGGATCAGGTCCAGTAGGCGGTCCCCGCCCTGGAGAGATCTTCCGGAGTTCTGCGCGGAGGCCCCGGAGGGCCTCCGGAAGTTGCGCGAGTGTTGCTCAGTCCGCGAACGCGGCGATCACTCGCACTTGTTCATGTCCGGGCGGTCCGCCGCGCAGAAGTTCGGACCAGTCGGGTCGGGCATGCCGGCCGCATCGAAGCCCCCGACCAGGGCGTTCCCATCGTAGCTCGCGTTGATCGCCTTGTATTTGGTGATGTCGAGGCGATCGTTGTCGCAAGACTTCAGGGCTGCGGCGGCGCACTCCTCCGCGCTGTTCGCCGGCTTGGTCTTGTCGCAAGCCGCCTGGCCGTCGCACTTCTTGAAGGACTCTGCCTCCTGGCCTTTGCAGGCGATGCGCTCGTAGTGCACGACGCAATCGCCGGCGATGGTGGGCAGCGCAAAACCCGCACTGGCGATGAACAGACCTGCGGCAACGGTGAATGTCTTCATTGATTTTCCTCGGCGGTGCATGTGGTTGGTTGATGGTTCAGACGCGATCTCGACCCCGCTTCGGGCGCAAGACGATCGTGAAGGGTCGCGACGCGGCCGCATGGATTGTCACCGCGCGCGGCGAGGCGAACAAGCGATGATTGATGCCAAAGCCAACCTGATGACGACTGACCGCGCCGAGATCGCCTTGCACACGACGCGGCGGACACAGGCAGCCCCTGCAGGCGGCAAACTTGCCATTCGTGGTTGCTGGATGCCAGTATCCGCCCGCGTATCCGGGTGCCTCGCTCCGGTGGCAGAAGCCACTGCGATGCATGACGACGACGATCGGCGGTCCTTACCCCACGCCGCCTGCCAGCCGAGAACAGTAACCCATGAGCAACATCAAGAAGTCGATCAACAAGCGCCTGGCCCGGGTAGGCCTGCGCATCCAGCCGAAGCCGTTTCGGATTCTTCGCTGGACGCCCCTGAGCCGCCGAGCCAGGGTAGCGCGGCGAATGCTGTCCGCCGATCTCCTCGAGCCAGTCACCCTGGAGCAGCGCGAGCCTGACAACGCGTTGTTCGAGCTATTTGGAGAATTCGGAAACCTCCACAAATGGCATCACTATTTCGACATCTACTCGGAGGAGTTCGAGCCACTGCGGCATCGTCCCATCCGTATGCTGGAGATCGGTGTCTGCCGCGGCGGCTCGCTCCAGATGTGGAGGCAGTGGTTCCATCCCGACTCGGTGATCGTCGGCATCGACATCGACCAGTCCTGCCGACAACATGAAGACGCCACCCGGAACATCTTCGTCAGGATCGGAGACCAGAGCGACCCGGTATTCTTGCGGGACATTTCCGCCCAGTTCGGCCCCTTCGACCTGATCCTCGACGATGGGGGTCATAAGACCAGCCAGATGATCGCCTCGTTCAACGGGCTCTTTCATAACGCCCTCGCCGCGGGGGGCATATACCTCGTCGAGGACACCCACACGAACTTCTGGCCGAGATTCGTCGATTCCGAGATTACCTTTCTCGAGTTCTGCAATGGACTCGTGGAACTGATGCACGCCCACTACGTGGACCTCCAGTCCACCGATCTCTTCCGGTTCCAGGGCGAACGCGCGGTGCGCACGCTGCAGGTACCCTACGTCCAGGCGTGGATACGCCGGATCTCGTTCTACGATTCGGTCGTCGCCATCGAGAAGGGTGCGCGCGCCGTCCCGGTCCACGAGGTGCGCTGAGGAACAGCTGGCCAGGGCGGCACCGACAACCTCGTCCGAACCACCGTTGCGTCCAGGGAAGCGCTGATCCATACGGCGCCTCCCCGTGGCATCACGCCGGCGACGGCGCCCGGGTCAGGCCAGGCCTGGCAGGGCGAGCTCGTTGATCAGGGAGCGCAGTTCGTGGCGCGCCGCCACGTGGGACATGGTGAGCTTTGGTCCCTCGTCGAGGTCCTTGAGGTCCACCAGGGTCAGGCCCTGCGGAAACAACTCACGGTAGATCACCCGCTCGGAGAGCCCGCTGACGTAACGGAACGCCAGGCGCTTCTGCAGCTGGGTCAGAGCCATGTCCATGCGTTGCCGGTTCTTCGAGAAGGTGGTGGAGATCCGGTTGCGGATGACTACCCAGTCCAGACCCGGCAGCCCTGAGGCCGCCCGCAGCTTCCGGCTCTCCCACACCGCCTCCGCGTAGAAGCTGAGCTTCTCGATGGCATAGGTGTCGGGATTGACCTGCGCGAGCAGATCCAGATCGACGAAGCTGTCGTTCAGCGGGGTGACCAGGGTATTTGCGATGGCGTGGGCGATGTTGGCCAGCGGCGTGTTGCCCCCCGGGCAGTCGATGACGATGAAATCATTGTCCCGCGCCAGGTTTTCGACCAACAACAGCAGGCGTTCCTCGTCCTCCTCCTGCCGTTCCCGCATGTCCTGGAGCGTGGAAGGCGAAGCGACGGTATGCTCCGGAATCCTCCAGCCAAGCCCGCGGCGTTCTGCGAACGCAGCCCGATTCTGAAGGTACCGGGTGACCGACTTCTGCCTGACGTCGAGATCGATCACCCCGACGTTGCGACCCTGCTTCTGGATGCTGACGGCCAGATGCATCGCCGTGGTCGACTTGCCGGTGCCGCCCTTCTCGTTCGCCACCACGATGACGTAGGCGTCGACGGGTTTGATGGTTCGCACCTTTGCCCCCCTGTTGACTATAGGTTCCGGCTTATAAGCGAACCGCGAACCGGGATCAACATGGGACTCCGTGCGCGGCACATGGGCAACGGATTGCGCGGGCCGCTAACGCAGGTCTTCCAGGCATTGGCGCAGGGACAGCTCCCACGCCGGCAGCGCTAGGCCGAAGGTCTCTTTGAGCTTGGTGTTGTCGAGCACCGACCACGCCGGGCGCTTGGCCGGGGAGCGGTACTTCGAGGACGGGATGGGGAGCAGGTTGCACTCGATGCCGCTGGCCTCGAGGATCGCGCCGGCAAAGCCGTACCAGCTCGTCTGGCCCGCGCCCGTGACGTGGTAGACCCCTTTGACCCGTTCCACGTCCAGCTCGCCACGCAGCACCCGGTACAGCACCTGGGCGGTGACCTCGGCGAGCATGCGGCTCCACGTGGGCGCGCCCACTTGGTCATCGACGACCTTGAGCTCGTCCTTCTCCCGGAACAACCGCAGCATGCTGAGCAGGAAATTATGCCCGTGCACGCCGTAGACCCAGCTGGTGCGCAGGATGATTGCATTGGCCCCGCTCGCCGCCAGCGCACGCTCGCCGCCCAGCTTGGTCTCCCCGTAGACGTTGAGGGGGCCCGGTTCGTCGTCCTCCCTGTAGGGCTCTTTGGCGTCCCCCGAGAAAACGAAGTCGGTCGAGTAGTGGATGATGGGAATCCCCCGGTCCCGCAGCAGCGCGCCGAGCTGCCCCGGCGCCTCGGCGTTGAGGCGATGGGCAAGCTCGCAATCCGTCTCGGCCTTGTCCACCGCGGTATAGGCCGCCGCGTTGACGACCGCGTCGGGCTCGGTTTCCTGCAGGAGCCGGCTGAGGGATCTCGGATCGGCGAGATCGACCCGCGGTCCGTGGTCGCCCTCCAGAGACGCGGCAACAAGGTTCCCCAGCGGGGCGAGGGTCCGCTGCAACTCCCAACCGACTTGGCCGCTGGAGCCGACCAGCAGGATCTTCGGGCTTTTTCGCGCTTGCTCGGGCATGTCAGGTCGACTCGTAGGGCGGCAATCGATCGGCAGGGACCTCTTTCAGAAGCGAGGCGCCCAGGTCTTTCTGGGACAGCTCCGGCGGGCCGTCAAGGGGCCATTCGATACCGATGTCGGGGTCATCCCAACGGATAGAGAACTCCGTCTCCGGATGATAGTAGTCGGTGCACTTGTAGGCGAACAAAGCGTCCTCGCCGGTGACGCAAAAGCCGTGGGCGAAACCCGCCGGAACCCAGAACTGGCGGCGATTATCGCCGGAGAGGCGCGCACCCGCCCAGCGGCCGAAGGTGGGCGAGCCGCGCCGGATGTCCACCGCGACATCGAAGACCTCGCCGCGGAAGACCTGCACCAGCTTCCCTTGCGCGTGCGGGTGCTGCACGTGCAGGCCGCGCAGCACACCATGGCCGGAGTAAGACAGGTTGTCCTGCACCAGATCGGGCGGAATGCCGATACCCGCGTAACGCTCCCGCTGGTAGGTCTCCATGAAGAAGCCGCGCGCGTCCCCGAAGGTCTTGGGCTCGATGATCAGCACACCGGGGATTGCCGTCTCGATCACATTCACGGCTCGCCCTCCCGCGCCAGGAGACCCAGCAGGTATTCGCCGTAACCGCTCTTCTCGAGCGCCGCGGCGACCTCGCGCAGCTGCGCCCCGTCGATCCAGCCGCGCTGAAAGGCAACCTCCTCCGGGCAACAGATCTTGAGTCCTTGCCGCTGCTCGATCGTCTCGATGAAGTTCCCCGCCTGCATCAGGGATTCGTGGGTCCCGGTATCGAGCCAGGCGGTGCCGCGCCCGAGCTTTTCCAGGTACAGACCGCCCGCTTCGAGATAGCGATTGTTGAGGTCCGTGATCTCCAGCTCGCCGCGGGGGGACGGCGCGAGGTCCGCCGCAAGCTCGCAGGCCAGGGAATCGTAGAAATAGATGCCGGTCACCGCATAGTTGGACTTGGGGCGCGCGGGTTTCTCCTCCAGGCTCACGACGGTCCCGTCGGGCCCGAACTCCGCCACGCCGTAGCGCTCCGGATCCCGCACCCAGTAGCCGAAGACGGTCGCCCCGCGCTCCCGCGCGGCGGCGGCACGCAGCTGTTGCACCAGGCCATGCCCGTAGAAGATGTTATCGCCCAGAACCAGGCAGCTCGGGTCCCCGGCTACGAAGTCGCGACCGATGATGAATGCCTGGGCTAGCCCCCCCGGGTGCGGCTGCACCGCATAGGACAGCTTGATTCCCCACTGGCTGCCGTCCCCGAGCAGATCGCGGAAGGAGCCCTCGTCGCGGGGCGTGGTGATGACCAGGATGTCCCGAATCCCCGCCAGCATGAGCGTGGACAGGGGGTAGTAGATCATGGGCTTGTCGTAGACCGGCAGCAGCTGCTTGCTGATGGTATGGGTCAACGGGTAGAGCCGGGTCCCGGAGCCGCCGGCGAGGATGATGCCCTTTCTGTTCACGCGTCTTCTCTCCTACTCGGTTCCGGACCCGAGGCGCTCCCCGCGATAACTGCCGTCGGTGACACGGCCGCACCAGTCCTGATGATCCAGATACCATTGAACGGTGCGCCTAAGGCCGCTCTCGAAGCTCTCGCGCGGCTCCCAGCCAAGGTCGGTCTTCAACTTGGTCGCGTCGATGGCATAGCGCAGATCGTGTCCGGGCCGATCGGCGACGAAGGTCTTGAGGTCGGCGTGGGGCCTGTGGGGCGAGTCGGGCAGCAGCTCGTCGAGCAGGCCGCAGACGGTGTCGACCACCTGCAGGTTGGTGCGCTCGCTGTCCCCGCCGACGTTGTAGACCTCGCCGGGCCAACCCGCCTCCAACACCCGCCAGATGGCCCGGCAGTGATCCGCGACGTAGAGCCAGTCGCGGATATTGGATCCGTCGCCGTAGATCGGCAGCGGCTCACCGGCCACGGCCTTCAGAATCACCAGCGGAATCAGCTTTTCCGGGAACTGGTAAGGCCCGTAGTTGTTCGAGCAGTTGGTGGTGAGCACCGGCATGCCATAGGTGTGGTGCCAAGCGCGCACGAGGTGATCGGACGCGGCCTTGGAGGCGGAGTACGGCGAATTCGGCGCGTAGGGGGTAGTCTCCGTGAACTTGCCGGTCTCGCCGAGGGAGCCGTAGACCTCGTCGGTGGAAACGTGCAGGAAGCGGAAGTTTCCCTTCGCGCCGCCGAGGCTCGACCAGTACTCGCGGGCGCAGTCGAGCAGGTTGAAGGTGCCCACGATATTGGTCTCGACGAAGGCGGCGGGTCCGTCGATGGAGCGGTCCACGTGGCTCTCGGCGGCGAAGTTCACCACCGCGTCCACCCGGTAGTCCGCGAGCAGGCGGCGCACCAGGTCGCGGTCGCCGATGTCGCCCTGGACGAAGACGTGACGCGCGTTGTCCGCGAGCGGCGCGAGGGTGTCCAGGTTGCCGGCGTAGGTGAGCTTATCCAGGTTGATGACCTGGGCGTCGGTCTCGTCGATCAGGAAATGGACGAAGTTCGCGCCGATGAAACCGGCACCGCCGGTAACGAGGATGGTTTTCATGTGCTGAATCAGAAGGGGATGTCGTCGTCGAAGTCCGGCGGCTCGGACGGCTGAGAGTCACGGCGCGCCCCCTGGCCCGACGATCCCTGGCTGTAGGGCCTCCGCTCCTGGCTGTCGCCAAAGTCCGAGGTGCCACCGCCTCCGCCGCGGCTGTCGAGCATGGTCATCTCGTCGGCGATGATCTCGGTCGACCAGCGATCCTGGCCATCCTGCCCCTGGTATTTGCTGGTGCGCAGCTTGCCTTCGATGTAGACCTTGGCGCCCTTGCGCAGATACTGGGCGGCAATCTCGCCGAGCTTGCCGAACAACGTCACCCGATGCCATTCGGTCAGCTCCTGGGTGTCCCCGGAGTCGCGATTACGCCGCACCTCGGTGGTCGCCAGGCGAAGCTTCGTGATCGCCATGTTCCCCGGCGTGTACCGTGTCTCGGGGTCGGCCCCGAGGTTCCCGATCAGGATCACCTTATTGACGCTGCCTTTAGACAAGGTCTTCTCCTCTGCTCCTGCGCTGGGCGCCGGCCCGCGCCGCCGCTCGGATTGAAACGGGAACCGCCCTGCTCGGCGGCAATGAAAGAGAATCTGGAAGCGGGCACGCCGCCCGATCTTCGGGGTGGGCGAGTTATCCCTCGCTGGTCAACGCGTCCAATCTTGCCCAATCAAGCCGGGCGTTGTCCACTTTGAGATAGGCTAGCTCCTCCTCCACCACCACCACCGCCTCCTCGACACCGGGAATCTCCAGCAGCCGTCGCTGCAGGCTCGCCGCTTCCGGCTGACCCATGCCGCCGACGCGGATCACCCGGCTGCTCACCTGCCGCGGGGCGCTCATGGACCCCGCCACCGCGAGCCACGCCAGGGCCGCCCCCGCGCAGAACAGCAACACCGCGCCCTCGCCGTATGCCTGATGCACCCATCCTCCGAGCACGCCGCCGAGAAAGGCGCCCGAGAACTGCGAGGTCGAGAACACGCCCATCGCGGTGCCCTTGGCGGCGGCCGGCGCAATCTTGGAGATCATGGAAGGAAGCGATGCCTCCAGCAGGTTGAATGCTGTGAAGAACACGAAAAGGGACAGCGCCAGGCCGGCAAGGCTGGCGCCCAGGGCGTAGATGCCAACCAGCGCGACCGACAGGGCCAGGATCGCGCCCAGGAACACCGGCTTGGCCCGCCCCTTGCTCTCCGCCTGGACGATGAAAGGGATCATGGCGAGCACCGACAGCGCGAGGACAGGCAGATAGAGCCACCAGTGGTGCTCGGCATCCAGCCCGGCTGCACGCAGGTGGAGGGGAACCACGAGGAACAGCGAGGTCATCAGCGTATGCAGGGTCAGCACCCCGAAGTCGAGGCGCAGCAGGTCCCGATCCCCAAGCACGGCCCGAAACTGGCTGGCCACCGGCTCCGCGTCCCGGTGGACACTGGACCGCTCCGGGGTAGGAACGACAAGGAGCAGGATCAGGATCCCGCCGGCGGCGAGCAGGGCGGTAGACCAGAAGATGCCGGAGAGGCCGGCCCAATGGGCGAGCGAGGGAGCCACCACCAGAGCCAGGGCGAAGGACATGCCGATGCTCACGCCGATGGTCGCCATGGCGCGGGTGCGTACCTGCTCGCGGGTGAGGTCCGCCGCCAGGGCCATCACGGCCGCGGCGATAGCCCCGCTGCCCTGGAGCACGCGTCCGAGGATCACGCCCTGGATGCTGTCGGCCATCGCGGCCACGATGCTGCCGACGGCGAACAGCAGCAGCCCGGCGAGGATCACCGGCTTGCGGCCCACGCGATCGGAGAGCATGCCGAAGGGGATCTGCAGCAGGGCCTGTGTGAGACCGTAGGCGCCAATGGCCAGACCGATGGTCAGGGGCGTGGCGCCGGCGAGGTCTCCCGCGTAGAGGGCGAACACCGGCAGGACCAGGAACAGGCCCAGCATCCGCAGCGCGAAGATTCCGGCAAGGCCGACAGCGGCGCGCCGCTCGGAACCCGTCATGGGCACCACCGGCCCGCTCGCCCTGCTCATCAAACTGCTCTTTGCCTCTGCCGTGAAAGGCTCGCTATAGTAGCAGTTTGGCTCCGCACCGGATACAGACTTGGACACCATCCGCATCCGCGGCGCACGCACCCACAACCTCAAGAACCTCGACCTCGACCTGCCGCGAGACCGGCTGATCGTGCTCACCGGTCTGTCCGGCTCGGGTAAGTCATCGCTCGCCTTCGACACCGTCTACGCCGAGGGCCAGCGCCGCTACGTGGAATCCCTGTCCGCCTACGCGAGACAGTTTCTGTCGGTCATGGACAAGCCGGACGTGGACCATATCGAGGGGCTCTCGCCAGCGATCTCCATCGAGCAGAAGACCACCTCGCACAATCCGCGCTCCACCGTCGGCACCATTACCGAGATTTACGACTACCTGCGCCTGCTCTTCGCCCGTGTCGGCATCCCCCGCTGCCCGGCGCACGGCGAGCCCCTGGAGGCGCAGACCGTCAGCCAGATGGTGGACCAGGTGCTGGCCCTGCCCGAGGGCGAGAAGCTGATGCTGCTCGCGCCCGTGGTCTCCGAGCGCAAGGGCGAATACCACCGTCTTCTCGGCGAGCTGCACGCCCAGGGCTTCATCCGCGCCCGCATCGACGGCGAGCTCTGCGAGCTCGATGCGCCCCCGGCGCTCGATCTCAAGCGCAAGCACAACATCGAGGTGGTGCTGGACCGCTTCCGCGTGCGCCCGGACCTCTCGCTGCGCCTGGCGGAGTCGTTCGAGACCGCGCTTGGGCTCTCTGGCGGGGTGGCGCGCGTCGCCTGGCTGGAAGACCCGGAGCGCGGGGAGCTCCTGTTTTCCGCCGCCTTCGCCTGCCCCGTATGCGGGTACAGCATCCCGGACCTGGAGCCGCGGCTGTTCTCGTTCAACAACCCGGCCGGGGCCTGCCCGACCTGCGACGGACTCGGCGTAGAGCAGTTCTTCGACCCCGCGAAGGTGGTGCTGCACCCGGAGCTCAGCCTGGCGGGCGGGGCGGTGCGCGGCTGGGACCGACGCAACGCCTACTATTTCCAGATCATCCGCTCCCTCGGGGGCCACTACGGATTCGACGTCGAGACCCCTTGGCAGGAGCTGCCCGAGGCGGTGCAGGGTATCGTCCTCTACGGCAGCGGCAAGGAGAGGATCAAGATCAAGCTGCCCCACGAGCGCGGCGCGGGCAAGGTCCGCCCCTTCGAGGGCATCATCCGCAACATGGAGCGTCGCTATCGGGAGACCGACTCCAACACGGTGCGCGAGGAGCTCTCCCGCTACATCTCCCAACAGCCCTGCCCCGCCTGCAAGGGCTCGCGGCTCAACGAGGCGGCGCGCCATGTGTTCGTGGGCCAGCGCACGCTGCCGGAGATCTCTTCCCTGCCGGTGGGCGAGGCACTCGGCTTCTTCGACCGGCTCGAGCTCGCAGGGAAACGCGGAGAGATCGCCACCAAGGTCGTCAAGGAGATCGCGCAGCGGCTCAAGTTCCTGGCCGACGTCGGGCTCGACTACCTGACCCTGGAGCGCAGCGCCGAGACCCTGTCCGGGGGCGAGGCCCAGCGTATCCGCCTCGCCAGCCAGATCGGCGCCGGGCTGGTGGGCGTGATGTACATCCTCGACGAGCCGTCGATCGGACTGCACCAGCGGGACAACGCGCGCCTGCTGCAGACCCTCACCCATCTGCGCGACCTGGGCAATACCGTCATCGTGGTCGAGCATGACGAGGAGGCGATCCGCAGCGCGGACCTGGTGGTGGATCTCGGGCCGGGGGCCGGCATCCACGGTGGCGAGGTGGTGGCGCAGGGGTCGGCGGATGAGATCGCGGCCAGTACCGCGTCGCTGACCGGGCGCTACCTGTCCGGCGACCTGCGCATCGAGATCCCCATGCGCCGCAGGCCGGCCGACCCGCAACGGGAGCTGTGCCTGGTGGGCGCCAGCGGACACAACCTGCGCGCGGTGGACGTCGCCATTCCGGTGGGCACCTTCTGCTGCATCACCGGGGTGTCGGGCTCGGGCAAGTCCACCCTGATCAACGACACCCTGTACCCCTTGGCGGCGCGCAGACTAAACGGGGCGAGCCTGCGGCCCGCGCCGTTCGACGAGGTCGCGGGCCTGGAGCACTTCGACAAGGTCGTCGACATCGACCAGAGCCCCATCGGCCGCACGCCCCGCTCCAACCCGGCGACCTATACGGGTCTGTTCAACATGGTGCGCGAGTTGTTCGCCGCGGTGCCGGAGGCGCGCTCCCGCGGCTACACGGCCGGCCGCTTCAGCTTCAACGTCAAGGGCGGGCGCTGCGAGGCGTGCAAAGGGGACGGACTCATCAGGGTGGAGATGCACTTCCTGCCCGACGTCTACGTCCAGTGCGACATCTGCAAGGGCCAGCGCTACAACCGCGAGACCCTGGAAATACGCTACAAGGGCAAGACCATCGCCCAGGTGCTGGATCTGACCATCGAGGACGCCCTGGCCTTCTTCGCCCCGGTGCCCGTGATCAACCGCAAGCTGCAGACCCTGATGGACGTCGGCCTCTCCTACGTCAAGCTGGGACAGAGCGCGACCACCCTCTCAGGCGGCGAGGCGCAGCGGGTCAAGCTCAGCCGCGAGCTCTCCAAGCGCGACACCGGGCGCACCCTCTACATCCTGGACGAGCCCACGACCGGCCTGCACTTTCATGACGTCAAGCAACTCCTGGACGTGCTCCACCGCTTTTGCGACCACGGCAACAC
>CAYNBI010000093.1:0-14409 GCA_964395315.1 uncultured Chromatiaceae bacterium
TGTCGACAGGATAAACACCAGCAGGATGCGGGAGACCCGGTTGCGCCACCAGCCCTTGAGCTCCGCCGTGTCGTGGCGCAGGCGTCCGAAGTCGCCGACGCTCGGCTTGCGCAGATAGAGCTCGACGGCGCCGGTGACCATGCCGGCTCCGATGGTGGGATTGAGCGAGGTCAGGGGCGCGGCGAGGAAGGCCGTAACCACGGTGAGCGGGTGGCCCGCCGCGATCAGCGCCCCGAGCGCCGACAGGCTGCCGTTGATCAGCACCCAGTCGGCGACCACCCGCCAGCCGAGCTCGGTGCTCTGGCTGAAGCCGTAGGCGAAGCCGGCGAGGATCAAGGCGACGATGGCCCAGGGGATGAGCTTGGGCCAACGCTTCTTCTCGGGCAGGCGGTCCAGCTCCGCGACCTCCTCCCCCGGGTCCCGGGTGTCCTCCCGCAGGTAGCGCTCCACGCCCTTCAGATGACCGGCACCGAGCACGGCGAGGACGTTGGCGTGACCCGCGCGCTCGACCTCCTGGCGCAGACGCGCGGCCATGTAGCGGTCGCGCTCGTCGATCAGGGGCAGGTAGAGGTCCTCGCGGTCTTCGGCGAACTCGGCGAAGGTGGTCTCGAGCACGTCGCCCTCCTTGAGGCGCTCGATCTCCTCCTCGGCCACCTCCTCGCGCGAGAGCATGGCCGCCAGCAGCCCGGAGAAGAGCCCGAGGCGCTTCCACCACGCCAGGTTCGCGGATACCCGCTTCAGCGTGACGCCGATCTCGCGGTCGACTAGCAGCACCGGAAGGTGGCGCTCCCGGGCGATCCGGATGGCCGTCCGCTGCTCGGCGCCGGGCTCGATGCCGAACTGGTCCGCCAGGCGCTGCTGGTAGGCGGCGAGCGCCAGGCTGGCGACGACCATGTAGGCGCGCCCGCCGCGGATCACGGAGAAGAGGTCCATGCGGGCTAGGGCGTCGGGATCGATCACAGCATTGTAGCGGCTGGGGCAGAGCTCCACGGCCACGGCGTCATAGTCGCCGCCTTCAAGCAGTTCTCGCACCTTATCCGCGCTTGCGCGGGAGACGTGGGCGGTGCCGAGCAGCGTCAACTCGGCGTCCCCGAGCCTGACGGAAACGCTGGGCTCGTCGGAGTCATGCATGGCGGTGGTCATAGATTACGCGCGACAAAGCGTTGCATGATAACCGACCGGCGAGGGCGCGGCGCACCCGCCCCCCGCGCGTTGGTCCCGCGCGGCGCGATCGCTTATCATCGCGGCGAAGCTACGGACCTTCCGCCGCCATGAAGCCGATCATCACCCGTCTGCTGCTCTGCCTGATCGCCGCCGTGCTCCTCGCCGGGTGCGGCACCATCGAAAAGGACAAGAGGCGCATCTCCCTCGAGGCCGCCCTCAACCGCTACGGCGACGCCATCCGCTGGGGCTACTACGGGCCCGCCTACGAGCTGGTGCGCCCGGACAAGCGGGGCGCAGTGCCGCCGAACCTGGATAACATTCAGGTCACCGGTTATGACGTGGAGCAGCCGCCGCTGCCCGCCGACGAGAACACGGTGATTCAGGTGGTGCGCATCGACTACGTGCAAAGGGACCGGCAACTCATGCGGACCATCCACGACCGCCAGCAGTGGGGTTACGACCCCGAGACCAACAACTGGTGGCTGGACTCCGGATTGCCGGCCTTCAGATAGCCACGGCTCACGGTGCCGGGCGCTGGCGCGGGAGGCACGCCCGCCGAGCGAGCGGTGAGCCGACATCACCCCCCACCTCAGGAGCCGCGTATGCACACCGAGACAGGTTTCTCCTCAGCTGCGCGCTTCCTGTTGGTCGCCGGCGCGTTCATCGTCGTGGTCGCGGGCATGCGCGCCGCCGCGCCCCTGATCACGCCCTTCCTGCTCTCGGTCTTCATCGCGGTGATCGCCACGCCGCCGATGTTCTACCTGTCGCGGCACGGCCTGCCATCCTGGGCCGCGATGCTGGTGGTGATCGTCGTGATTACCGCCATGGGCGCGGTCATTGTCACCATGGTGTCGGCCTCGCTGGCGAGCTTCACCGAGAACCTGCCCGAATACCAGAGCAAGCTCAAGCTCCTGACCGGCGAGTTCGTCGACTGGCTCGAAGGCCTCGGCGTGCACATCCCGCGCGATGCGGTGGTCAGCTCCCTGAACGCCGGCAAGGCCATGAAAATGGCCGGTGCGCTGCTCGGCGGACTCGGGGACTTGCTCGCCAACGCCTTCCTGATCCTGCTTACGGTGATTTTCATCCTGCTCGAGGCCGCCGGCCTCCCCGCCAAGCTTCACGCTGCCTTGAAGGCACCGGGGGATTCCATGGAGCACCTGCGGCAGGTGCTCGACAACATCAACCGATACATGATCCTCAAGACCCTGTTCAGCCTGCTCACCGGGTTCCTGGTGTGGCTCTGGCTGTTGGCGTTGGGAGTCGATTTCCCGGTGCTGTGGGGGCTGGTCGCCTTCCTGCTCAACTACGTGCCCAACATCGGCTCCATCATCGCGGCCGTCCCCGCGGTGCTCCTGGCCCTGGTGCAACTGGGACCGCAGACCGCCATGTGGGCGGCCGCGGGATATCTCGTTACCAACACTCTGGTGGGCAGCGTGATCGAGCCGAGATTCATGGGCCGCGGCCTTGGCCTCTCGGCCCTGGTGGTGTTCCTGTCCCTGGTGTTCTGGGGCTGGGTGCTGGGCGTCGCGGGCATGTTCCTCTCCGTGCCGCTGACCATGGCGCTCAAGATCGCGCTCGACGCCAACCCGCAGACGCGGCCCATCGCCGTCATGCTAGGCCCTGAGATCCCGCCGGCTCGCGCGACGGTACCGAAGCAGGAGCGGGAAACGGCGCCCGCTGACTAGCCGGCTACCAAGCCCATGACCCCGGCCAACCACGATCCGGTTTACTCCGAGCACCTGCTGCAGGTCCTGCGGACGTTCGCGCGCGAGTCACGCCTGCCCGTGCCGGAGGGCGGCATCACTCTCGACACGCGGCTGGAGGCGGACCTCGGGCTCGACAGCCTGGGACGCTCCGAACTGCTGAGCCGCGTGGAGCAGGGCCTGGGCGTCTCGCTGCCGGAGGAGGCGCTGCTGGCCGCTACCGGGCGCGATCTCCTGGCCCTGGCGAGCACCACCGCTCCGCCTCCGGCGAGCCCCCCCCCCGAGCCGCCGGACCTGGTCCGGGCCGCCGCGCCGGAGGGCGATCCGAGTCTCGCCCTGACCCTGCTCGACTCCCTGGACTGGCATCGGGAACGACACCCGGAGCGCATCCACATCCTTTATTACGGCTCCGACGAGCAGCCTCGGCCCATCAGCTACGCCGAGCTCCACCTGAGCGCCTCCCGCGTCGCCGGTCGGCTGCAGCGCGAGGGTCTCTCCCCGGGCGGTAGGGTCGCGGTGATGCTGCCGACCTGCCCCGAGTACTTCGCGAGCTTTTTCGGCATCCTGGCCGCGGGCGGCGTGCCGGTACCCATCTATCCGCCCGCTCGGCCACAGCAGCTCGAGGACCACCTGCGCCGCCACGCCCGCATCCTGGACAACGCGGGGGCATCCTTTCTGATCACCATTCCCAAGGCGCGCACCGTCGCCCGGCTGCTGCGGGCGCAAGTGCCGTCCCTGATCTCGCTGCTGACCCTGGAGGATCTGGAAGGGGAGGAGCCCGCCGCGACCCTCGCCCGGCCTGGCACGGACGACATAGCCTTCCTGCAGTACACCTCCGGCAGCACCGGGGACCCGAAGGGTGTGGTCCTGTCCCACGCCGACCTGCTGTGCAACATCCGAGCCATGGGCGAGGCGGCCCAGGTACGCCCCGACGACGTCTTCGTGAGCTGGCTGCCGCTCTACCACGACATGGGCCTGATCGGGGCCTGGCTCGGCAGCCTCTACTACGGGTTGCCGCTCGTGTCCATGTCGCCCCTGTCCTTTCTGGCACGCCCCCTGCGCTGGCTGCAGGCGATTCACCGCCACCGCGGCACCCTCTCAGCGGCCCCGAACTTCGCCTACGAGCTATGCCTCGCGCGCATCCCGGACTCCGCGCTCGAGAAGCTCGACCTCAGCTCCTGGCGCTGGGCCTTCAACGGCGCCGAGCCTGTGAGTGCGCAGACCCTGCGCCGCTTCGGCGAGCGTTTCGCGCCCTGCGGCCTGCGACTCGAGGCCCTGGCCCCCGTCTATGGCCTGGCGGAGGCGGCCGTGGGGCTGGCCTTCCCCCCGCCCGACCGGGGACCACGCATCGACTGTATCGACCGCACGCGCTTCGCCCGCTCGGGCCACGCCCTGCCGATTCCCTGCGACCAGGACAGCGCCATGGCGGTCGTCGCCTGCGGGCGGCCGCTCCCCGGCTACCGGGTGCGGGTGGTGGACGACGCGGGACGCGCGCTGCCGGAGCGCCACGAGGGGTTGCTCCAATTCCAGGGGCCGTCCGCGACCCGCGGCTACTACCGCAATCCGGAGGCCACCGTGCGCCTGATCCGCGACGGCTGGCACGAGACCGGCGACCGGGCCTACCTGGCGGGCGGGGACATCCACCTCACCGGACGCGTGAAGGATCTGATCATCCGCGGGGGGCGCAACATCTACCCTTACGAGGTCGAGCAGGCGGTCGGCGAGATCGCGGGCGTGCGCAAGGGTTGCGTGGTGGCCTTCGCCGCGAACGACGAGCGCACCGGCAGCGAGCGCCTGGTGGTCGTGGCCGAGACCCGCGAGCGCGAACCGAGCCGGCGCGGCGCCCTGGAGCAGACCGTGCGCGAGCGCGCGACGGACGTGATCGGGATGCCGCCGGACGAGGTGGTGCTCGCGCCCCCCAGGGCGGTGCTCAAGACCTCCAGCGGCAAGCTCAGGCGCGGCGACGTGCGCGACCGCTACCTGTCGGGCCGGCTGAACGCGGCGCCGCCCAGCCCCTTCTGGCAGCTGGTCCGCGTGGGTCTGTCCGGGATCGCAGGCAATCTGACGCGCCTGATCGGCCGCGTGCCCGGCTGGCTTTACGCCGGCTACGCCTGGGCCTTGTTCGGCCTGCTCGCGGTGCTAGTTTGGGCTGGGGTGATGATCGCCCCCGGTGCCGAGCTGCGCTGGGCCCTGGTCCGGGGCGGCATCCGCTGGGCGCGCCGGCTCGCATTCATGCGCCTAGAGATCTCCGGCGTGGAGGGCGTCCCCGCGCCGGGCCGGCCCTTCGTGCTCGCCGCGAACCATCAGAGCTACCTGGACGCCCTGCTCCTGATCGAGGCCGTGCCCCGCCCCTTAAACTTCGTCGCTAAGCGCGAGCTGCTGGGTGTGCCGATGGTCGGCCCTCTGCTCCAGCGGCTGGGCACCCTGTTCGTCGAGCGCTTCGACCTGCACCGCAGCGCGGCCGAGACCGACCGTTTCGCCGCGGCCCTGGCGGAAGGGCGCATCCTGGCCTTCTTTCCGGAGGGTACCTTCCGCGACCAACCGGGCCTGCTGCCGTTCCGCATGGGCGCCTTCATCGCCGCCGCCCGCGCGGGACTGCCGGTGCTGCCCGTGGCCCTGCGGGAAACCCGCAACCTGCTGGGCGGCGACAGCTTCCTGCCGCGCCCAGGGCGCGCCGAGATCAGCATCGGCGAGCTCAGCATGCCCGCCGGGAAGGAGTGGAAGGACGCGGTGGCGCTGCGCGACGCCGCTCACGCCTTCATCGCCGCCCACTGCGGCGAGCCGGTCGTTCACGGCTGATCGGGCGGGACGCTCAGTCGCCGAGGTCGCGCGGGCGCGTGATCGAGAGGAGCCGGGCGCACCCGGATTTCAGGTGTCCCCAGTCCTCGGGCATCTCCAACCTGGCGAGGGCGGCCGTCGGCAACAGCTTGCCGTCGTCCGGCTCCTCAACCCCGTCGGCGAGGAAGTCCACCAGGTCTTCGAGCCCTGGATTGTGTCCGACCAGCATGACGCTCGCCGCGTCGGCGGGACAACCGGCAAGCACACCGAGCAGCTCGGACAGACTGGCGGCATAGACGGCATCCGCCCAGACCACCTTCTTGGGCTTGAACCCCGATGACTTGCAGACAAGCAGCGTGGTCTGCCGTGCACGCTCGGCGGGGGAGCTGACGATCGCCTCAGGCAGCAAGCCTTCGCGGGCAAGCCATTCCCCCATCCGCGGGGCGTCTTGGCGGCCTCGCTTGGCGAGGGGGCGCTCAAAGTCGCTGGTCGCGCCGGTGCTCCAGTCGGACTTGGCGTGGCGCAGGATCAGAAGCTCGCGGTGCATGGGGGTTTGTCGTCCGAAGGTGGTTGGAGCCGAGGGGTCGAGGCCTTTCCGGCCATGCGGGAGTATTTAGCACACACGCCGGATTTTCCAAATCGGACCATCGCTGGCTCAACCGATCTCGGCCAGTAGGCGCTCCATCATCCCCTGTGCCTGCCCCAGATAGCCGCCGCCGAACAGGTTGAGGTGATTGAGGATGTGGTACAGGTTGTAGAGCGTCTTGCGCACGCGGTACCCGCGGTCGAGTGGCCAGGCCTCATTGTAGGCGGCATGGAAGTCGCCGCCAAAGCCGCCGAACAGCTCGGTCATGGCGAGGTCGGCCTCGCGGTCCCCGTAGTAGACGGCGGGATCGAAGATGACCGGCTCCCCCTGCCGGTCGAAGCCCAGGTTCCCGCCCCATAGGTCGCCGTGCAGCAGAGACGGGCGCGGGTCGTGATCGATCAGTGCGGGAAAGTCCGCGAGCAGCCGCTCGCCCAGGCTCTGCAGCCGGCCGCCGTAACCCTTGCGGGCCGCGAGCTGGAGTTGAAAGCCGAGACGCCTTTCGCGCCAGAACGCGAGCCAATCCGGGTCCGGGGAATTGGGCTGCGGCGTCGATCCGATGGTGTTGTCCCGGTCCCAACCGAAATCGGGCCGGGCGGTCCGGTGCATGGCCGCGAGTTGGCGTCCCGCCTTCGCCGCGTCACCGCCCGCGCGCGCGCCCATGGGCACGTCCTCCATGACGATATAGGCCTGGCTGCCAGCGACGCCAGTGCACAGGGGCATGGGCACCCGGATCGTGCAAGTCGCCGCCATCTCGCCGAGGCCGGCCGCCTCCGCCTCGAACATGGACAGCAGATCGGCTCGGTTGACCTTGACGAAGTAGCTCCGCTCGCCATCGCGCAGTACATAAGCCGAATTGTTTCAGCCGCCCCCGACGCGCCGGGGCGGATCGGGCGCGAAAGGGTGCGCGCCGGCGGCGGCGATCTCCGCCGCGATGGTCGTCCAGTCGCTCATCAGTGGTCCGTCGGTCGCGGCCCGGGTTCAGCCGGTGCGCTTCAGCAGAGGGCTGGAGCGCGGAAAATGGGCGCGCAGGAACTCCATCTGGTCCATCAGGACGTTACGCCCCATCAGGTAGATATACTCCGCGTGAGTCGGCGTGAAGGGAACCGCGAGCAATTCCATCCCCGCCGCCTCCGGTGTGCGCCCGGCCTTGTAGTTGTTGCAGCGAATGCAGGCGGTGACCACGTTGGTCCATTGGTTCCTGCCCCCGAGGCTGATCGGGCGCACGTGATCCCGCGACAGGTGGCGATGGGAAAATCGCCCGCCGCAGTACATGCAGAAGTGGTCGTCGCGCTGGAACAGGGTACGGTTGGATAAGGGCGGCGTGTAATCGTCCTTGAGCTTGGCGATGGTGTGATGGGTGCCGTGGGTGGCGATGATGGAATGGATCGAGAGCGCGCTGCGCCGTTTGGTCAGCGCGTTGATGCCGCCCCGCAGCAGGAACAGGGGCTTACCGCAGGCGTAGGCGACCTGTCCCAGGAAATAGAGCCTGGCGGCGCACCGGTAATCCACCCACTCGAGGGGCATTCCGGCCAAATCGGTTCTCAATACCTGTTGGCTGAGCTGCACCATGGTTGGGCCGCGCCTAGGGGTGTGCCGGCGGGCCGCGGCGTTCCGCTGAGGGAGAAGGCCACGGTACAGGCCGGCGCCTGTTCAGGTTGGCGAGAATGATACACGCTTGCCGACCCCGCGCAAGGCAGGCCCAGGGACGCGATCGCATAGCCTCGGGAAAGCGTCTGTGCACATGCCGGCGGCCTCGTCGCAAATTCGAACGCCTGTTACGGGGAACTCCTCACCTTTAGCCAAGAAAAATCTTTTATAGTATTGTTTTTTAAAAAAAATATTGAATCGAGTAAATTTTGTACAGCTTAACGCACCTTAAGCAATGACTAGGGCTCTTAGCCAAGCCCGATGAGTTTTCCCCAGAGTTATCCACAGCGTTTGTGCATAAGCAGCACTTATCGCTACCAGACATAGGCTTGCGCGCGTTTTCGCAAATACCATGTGAGGAGTGTCCATTAAGTACGGGACGCCGGCGAGCGAGAAGCCCGATACAATCGAGGTCAAGCTTCCCTTCCAGTTCCACGGGTCCGCGTATCCGGGTGAGGCCCAACAGCGACGAATCCATCCATGATCACGGAGCCTCCCACCATCCTGCGGGTCGCCGTCTCGGCGCCGCTTCCGCGGCTGTTCGATTATCTGCCCTCGTCCACCGAGCGTGGGGGCACCCCAGTCCCCGGGGTCAGGGTCCGAGTACCGTTCGGCCGGCGCAGGCTGATCGGTATGGTGGTGGAGCTGGTACGGGGGACGAAACAGCCCTTGGACCGGCTCAAGGAGATCGAGGACGTGCTCGACCCGGCGCCCTTGCTCGATCAGGCGGACCTCCAGCTCATCCTCTGGGCCGCGGCCTACTACCAGCATCCGCCGGGCGATGCCTTGTTCAGCGCCCTGCCCCAGGGCCTTCGCGGACAAGGGATGCCCACGGAACCCGGGGACCCGGGTTGGCGACTCACGCCCGAGGGCCGAGAGCGAGCCGCCGACTGCCTCTCCCGTGCCCCGAAACAGGCTCGGGTCGCGGAGCTGCTGCGTGCTCACCCCGAAGGGCTGCCAGTCGCGGACCTAACGCGCCGGCTGGGTGACTGCGCCGCCGCGCTGCGCGGCCTGGACGCGAAGGGATGGGCCGAGCGTGTCCGCCTGGCGTCAGCGCCCGCGGGCGAGCCTTTGGCCCCGCCGAAACCGGGCCCCGACCTCAATCAGGCCCAAGAGGTAGCGGTGGACGCAGTGCGCGCGTCCCTGGGTCGTTACCGGGCGTTCCTGCTCGAAGGCGTGACCGGCAGCGGCAAGACCGAGGTCTACATCCGGCTGCTGCGGTCGGTAATCGAGGCCGGCCGACAGGCCCTGGTACTGGTGCCGGAGATCGGCCTCACACCGCAGCTCGCGCGCCGGTTGCAGGCGCGGATCGCGGAGTCCATGGTGATCCTGCACTCGTCCCTGAGTCAGGGAGAACGGGAACGCGCCTGGCGCAGTGCCGCGCACGGCGACGCCACGCTGGTGCTCGGCACCCGCTCTGCGGTGTTCACGCCCCTGCCGCGCCTCGGCCTCATCCTGGTGGACGAGGAGCACGACCTATCGTTCAAGCAGCAGGACGGCTTCCGCTACTCGGCCCGGGACCTGGCCGTTCGCCGCGCCCAGCACGCGGGTTGCCCGGTGGTGCTGGGTTCCGCCACCCCGTCGCTGGAGACCCTGTACAACGTGCGCAGCGGTCGCTATGAGCTGCTCGCGCTACCCGAGCGTGCGGGCGGCGCGAGCCCGCCCGAGATCGCCTTGCTGGACATCCGCGCCCAACCGCTGCAGGCGGGGCTCTCGCCGGTGCTGATCCGGATGATGGGGGAGCGCTTCGCCGCGGGGGAGCAGGTGCTGCTGTTCCTCAACCGGCGCGGCTTCGCCCCCGTCCTCACCTGCCACGCCTGCGGTTGGGTGGGGGAATGCCCCCGCTGCGACGCCCGTCTGACGCTCCACCTCTCCGACAACCGCTTGTGGTGCCACCACTGCGGCCTGACCAACCCGGTGCCCCGTAGGTGCCCGGCGTGCCAGGGGCCGGAACTGAGTGCCCTTGGCCGCGGCACCGAGCGGCTGGACGAGGAGATCCGCGGGCTCTTTCCCGAGGTCCCGCTGGCCCGGGTGGACCGCGACAGCACCCGCCGCAAGGGCGAGCTGGTGCGCCTGCTGGCGGCGGCCCGGCGCGGCGAGTTTCCGCTGCTGCTTGGCACCCAGATGCTGGCCAAGGGGCACCACTTCCCCGCCGTGACACTGGTGGGAATTCTGGACCTGGACCAGGGGCTCTACGGAGCTGACTTCCGCGGACCCGAACGCATGGCCCAGCTCGTGGTTCAGGTGGCGGGCCGGGCGGGGCGCGCCGAGCGCCCAGGCAAGGTCGTCCTGCAGACCCGCCACCCCGACCACCCCCTGCTCACGACCCTGCTGCGCAGCGGATACCCCAGCTTCGCCGCAGCCGCCCTGGAAGAGCGGCGGGCAGCCGAGCTGCCGCCCTACGCGCACCAGGCCCTGATGCGGGCCGAGTCGCCGCTGGCGGAGGCGGCGAAGGACATGTTGCGGGCCGCCGCCGCGAGCGGGCGCGGCCTGCTCCCGTCCGATGCCCAGCTGCTTGGCCCGGTGCCGGCGCCGATGGAGCGGCGCGCGGGACGCTACCGCGCCCAACTCCTAGTGCAGTCGCCCAGCCGGCCCGCCCTGCAACGGTTCCTCGCCGCCTGGATGGGTGAGGTGCGGAGCCTGAAGGGCCACGCCAAGGTCCGCTGGTCGCTGGACGTCGATCCCCAGGAAATGCTCTGACGGGCGGATTCCTGGTATCCTTCGCGCCTCGCCGGATAGCAACGTACCCCGCTCCCGCCCGACCGATCACTGTCAGATGAAGCAACAGGTTCAGGATCTCGTCCAAGCCGCCCTCGCCCGACTCGCCGCCGAGGGGACCCTCCCGGGAACTGAACCCGCCGCCCCGGTGATCGAGCGCGCCCGCGACCCGAGCCACGGCGACTTCGCCACCAACGTGGCCATGGTGATGGCGAAGGCGGCGCGCGCGCGGCCCCGCGACCTGGCCGAGCGGCTGGTGCAGGCGCTGCCCGGATCGCCCGTGATCGAGCGCGTCGAGATCGCGGGCCCCGGCTTCGTGAACTTCTACCTCTCGCCCACGGCCTACCTTTCCCTGGTCCCACGGATCCTGGACGCCGGCCACGCCTACGGCCGCAGCGACCTCGGCGCCGGCAGGCGGGTGCAGGTGGAGTTCGTCTCCGCCAACCCCACCGGCCCGCTGCACGTCGGCCACGGCCGCGGGGCGGCCTACGGCGCCGTGGTCGCCGACCTGCTCGCGGCGGTCGGCTTCGAGGTCCACCGGGAGTACTACGTCAACGACGCTGGGCGGCAGATGGACATCCTGGGCACCTCGGTTTGGCTCAGGTATCTGGAGCTCTGCGGCGAGGAGCTCGACTTCCCGAGCAACGGCTACAAGGGGGACTATGTCTGGGACATCGCCGCCACCCTGCACCGGGAGCACGGCGACGACTACCGCTGCGACGCCGGCGAGGTCGTCAAGGGCGTGCCGCCGGACGAACGCCCCGACGCGCCGGACGGCGACAAGGAGGCCCACATCGACGGTCTGATCGCCAACGCCAAGCGGCTGTTGGGTGACAACCGTTACCGCTACGTGTTCGAGCTGGGCCTCAACACCATCCTGGATGACATCCGCGACGACCTGGCGCTATTCGGCGTCGAGTACGAGGAATGGTTCTCCGAGCGGTCCCTGACCGAGAAGGGGGCCGTCAACCGCGCCATCGAGCGCCTGCGCGACTCCGGCCATCTGTACGAGAAGGGCGGGGCTCTGTGGTTCCGCTCCAGCGACTTCGGCGACGAGAAGGATCGTGTGGTGGTGCGCGAGAACGGCCAGACCACCTACTTCGCCTCCGATATCGCCTACCACATGGACAAGCTTGAGCGCGGCTTCGACCGCGTGATCGATGTCTGGGGGGCCGATCACCACGGCTACGTGCCGCGGGTGAAGGCGGCGCTCCGGGCCCTTGGCGATGACGACTCCAAGCTCGACGTGCTCCTCGTGCAGTTCGCGATCCTCTACCGCGGCGGCGAGAAGGCCCAGATGTCCACCCGCTCAGGGGAGTTCGTCACCCTGCGCCAGCTGCGCAAGGAGGTCGGGCGCGACGCCGCCCGCTTCTTCTACGTCATGCGCCGCTGCGAGCAGCATCTCGATTTCGACCTGGACCTGGCCAAGTCCCAGTCCGCGGACAACCCCGTCTACTATGTGCAGTACGCCCACGCCCGGGTGTGCAGCGTCCTGCGGCAGGCTGGGGACAAGGGCATCGCGGTGGAGCCGACGGCGGGCGAGGCCAATCTGGAGCGCCTCATCGAGGGGCACGAGCTGGCGTTGCTCAAGACCCTCTCGCGCTATCCGGAGGTGGTCGAGGCGGCGGCCCTGAGCGAGGAGCCGCACCAGCTGACCCACTACCTGCGCGAACTGGCGAACGAGCTCCACACCTATTACAACGCCCACCAGTTCCTGGTGGCGGACGCCAACCTGCGCGACGCCCGCATCAAGCTGATCCTCGCGGTCAGGGTGGTGCTGCGCAACGGGCTCAACCTGCTCGGCGTGTCGGCGCCCGAGAGCATGTAGGGGAAGTAGCATGGCGAGGGATTACAGGGCGCGCCCCAGCGCCAGGTCCCGCCGCGGCAACCGCGGTTCGGGCTTTTTCTGGTTCGTCACCGGCGTGGTGGTCGGGGCCTTCGGCGTCGGCCTCGCCTGGACGCTTCAGGACGCGGAGCAGGCCGCGCCGCTCCAGGCAACGGCAGAGCCTGCCCGGCAGCCCACCGCTAAGCCGCGTTTCGACTTCCATACCATCCTGCCGGAGATGGAGGTCGTGGTGCCGGACGAGGAGCTTGCGGCCAAGCCGCCGCCCCTTCCACCCAAGCCGCAAAAGCCGGACCCGGCAGCTCAGCCCACGCAGCCTGCCGAGGCGCAGACGCAGACCCCGCCCGCCGCCGCCGACGGCTCCTACCTGCTGCAGGTCGCCTCTTACCGCAGCGCGGCGGACGCGGAGCGGCTCAAGGCACAGCTGGCCCTGAGTGGAATCCATACCCAGATCCAGCAGGTGACCATCAACGGCAAGGACACTTACCACCGGGTGCGGGCTGGCCCCTACCGCGACAAGGACGCCGCCAACCAGGCCCGCGCCCAGCTCTCGCGCAAAGGGCTGGAGAGCATCACCGTAAAGCTCAAGTAGCGGCGGGGCGGCGCTTAGCCGCTGACCTTCGGCCCATCTCCACCGCCACCTCCGGGTTCGGCCTTGGCCCTGTGCCGCTCCCCGCCCGTCCAGCGGTAGACCTCCGCCGCCCCTGGACCGCATTGGTTGCAGTTGCCCGCGCAGGCGGTTGAGGGTGCGCAGCGCTCGATTTTCCCCTTGGCGATCCAGACTTCCAGCATGGCCCGTACCACCTCGGGATCGGCCTGAAAATGCAGGGCCATGTCCGCGAGGGTGGCCTCCTCCCGCTGCTGCAGGTAACGCCTAAGGTCCGATAGGATCACGCGTCCGCCCCCGCGGCGGCGAAGCGACCGCGCCCGTTGCGGGCCCAGGCGCGCAGGGCCGCGAACACCACTGCCAGCAGGACGGTGAGACCGACGATCCAGGCCGCCGAGCTCGCGGGGTGACGCTCGAAGGTGGCGGCCTGGTAGAAGAGGGTGGCGGTCACGAAGGCGATGCCGGTGGACCAGGCGGCGACGAAGGCAGCCCAGGGTGCCCCCGCCTCACGCACGATCGCGCCAACGGTGGCGGCGCATGGGAAATACAGCAGCACGAACAAGAGATACGCGAAGGCGCCGACCCGGCCGTCGAAGCGGGCCTCCATGGCGCCGAAGGTGCCCGCCCCCACACCCTGCGACGCGGCGGCTTGCTCGCGGTCGCTGAGATCGCCGACGCCGAGCCCCAGGGGGTCGAGCAGGCTCTCCCCCACAGCTGCCAGATTGGCCGGGACAGTGGCCGCCGCCGCGGCCAGCGACGCGAACAGGTCGAACGGCCCAGTCTGCGCCTGGGGCTGGGCCTCCGCGGCGAGCCGTCCGTAGAGTGAGTCCAGGGTACCCACGATCACCTCCTTGGCCAGAATCCCCGAGAAGACGCCCAGGACCGCCGGCCAGTTGTCCTCGCGAATGCCCAGCGGCGCGAACAGGGGCGTAGCCGTGCGGCTCACCGCCCCGAGCACGGACTGGTCGCTCTCGACCTCGCCCAGGCTGCCGTCGGTGCCCACGCTGCCGAGGATGTTGAGCGCCAGCACCATGACCACGATCACCCGCCCCGCCTCCTTGAGAAACAGCTTGACCCGATCCCAGGTGCGCAGCATGACTCCCTTGAGCGTCGGCAGGTGATACGGCGGAAGCTCCATCATAAAGCCGGTGCTCTCCCCCTGGAGCAGGGTCTTCCTCATCACCAGCCCGGTCAGGACGGCGACCACGATGCCGGTGAGATAGAGCGCGAACACCACGTTCTGGCCCGCGTTGGGAAAGAAGGCCGAGGCGAACAGCACATAAACCGGCAACCGCGCCCCGCAGGACATGAAGGGGTTCATCAGGATGGTGAGCTTGCGCTCGCGCTCGTTCTCCAGCGTGCG
>CAYNBI010000094.1:0-14383 GCA_964395315.1 uncultured Chromatiaceae bacterium
CGGGAGAAGTACACGGGGCGCCGCGGAAACCTCGCCACCCGCTCGCGGCGCTCGCCTGCACCGCATCGGTACAGGCCGAAGGGCCCTACGCCGTCCACACGCCTCTCGCCGCGCCGCCTGAGGCCACCGGTGTCGTTACCTGCGTCACGGCGGTCCGTCCGCCGAACAGAGACGGTGGCGGCGACCGGCGACCATGAGCCGAACCTGTTCGAAGCCGATTTCGTCATTTGAGTGATCTGGATCACAATTCGAACGGGGATGCGTTTGACATGGGTCAGGCGAACCGGGTGTGGCCTTAGATTTCGTATGGTTAGACTTTCCCCAAGGAGCGAGCAAATCGCGACTACCGCGATTCTCGTTTTGCCGTGTCCGATAATTTCTTTCAGTATCGTGGATCCAGGGGGAGAGGAGGGACATCGATGATGGAGCGTGTAGCGCACCGCCAGCCACAGGCCGGAGCCAACAAGTCGCCGCAAGACGACTCCGAGATGCGGTATGTCTTTCCGACCGGGACCGCGGGCTGCTACGAGATCGAAGAGTTGGAGCCGGAGGAGCTATGGCGGCTCTTGGGCGAGAACCCGATCATCGAGCCCGCGCGCTGACGGCCCACGCCAGACTCGGGCAACATCCGCTTCCCTAACTCCGTAGTTTTTTCGCGCATTCGGCGCAGGTGCCCAGTACCTCGACCACCGGCCGGCGGGTGCGGAAGCCGGTTGCCTTCGCCGCGGACTGCAGGCCCTGCAGAACCGCATCGCTTTCCACCTCGTCGACCTCCCCGCAATCCGCGCAGATCAGGAATTGACTGCTGTGCGGGTGCTCCGGGTGCGCGCAGTCCACGAACGCGTGCAGGCTCTCGATCTTGTGCACCAGTCCCTGCTCCAGAAGGAAATCGAGGGCGCGGTACACCGTCGGCGGCGCCGGGTTGCGGGTAGTCGCCCGCATCCGGTCCAGGATCTCGTAGGCGCTCAGGGGCCTGTCTGAAGCGCACAGCAGCTCGAGGACGGTCCGGCGCTGCTTGGTGAGCCTCGCCCCGCGCTCGCCGCAGAGCCGCTCGGCGCGATGCAGGACCTCGGCGAGCCGCGCCCTACCCACGCCGCTCATCTCCGGTTTGCGCGGGCAGGATGGAGGCCCGCGCCCGCCGCCGCGCGATCGCGCGCGCCGCGAACGCGGAGATCACGTAGATGCCCCCGGCCAGCAGGATGATGGTCGGCCCCGCGGGCAGATCGGGCCCGTAGGAGAGGGCGAGTCCGGAGACGCTCACGGTGGCGCCGAGCAGGGTGGCGACCAGCATCATGCTGGCCAGGGAATGCACGTAGTGTCCCGCGACAGCGGCGGGAAGCGTCAGCAGCGCCAGCACCAGGATAAGGCCGACGACCCGGATCAGTAGCACCACGGTGATCGCGACCAGCACCAGCAACAGCAGGTAGAAGAAGGTGACCGGGATGCCGCGCAGCTTGGCGAACTCCTCGTCGAAGGCAACAGCGAGAAACTGGCGGTGATAGGAGGCGATGGCGGCCAGCAGCAGAGCATCCAGCAGCGCCATGAACCACAGGCTCTCCCGCGGCACCAGCAGGATGTTGCCGAACAGATAGCTCATGAGGTCGGTCTGGTAGCCGGGCGTCTTGGCGATGAACAGGATGCCCACGGCCATGCCGATCGCCCACAGGGCGCTGATCAGGGTGTCCTCCTGCGCCTGCCACCGCAGCCGCACCCAGCCGATCAGGAGCGCCGCCACCACGGCGGCGGCGAGGGCGCCGGCCAGGGGATGGACGCCGAAGTAAAGCGCCGCGCCCATACCGCCCAGCACCGAATGGGCGATGCCGCCGGCGATGAAGGCGATGCGCTTGACCACGACATAGGGCCCGATAACGCCACAGCCGATACTTGCCAACAGCCCGGCGATCAGGGCGGTCTGCAGGAAGGCCTGCTCCGAGAGTGCGGTGAAAAACTCACTCATGTCTTGCCTCGCCGCGTCGCACGCGGGTCAATGCCGGTGGGCCACCATGCGGACCTTCTCGCCATAGAGGTCCTGGATGACCTGGCCGTCGATGGCGTCCGTGTGGTGGCAGACCAGGGTCCGATTGACGCAGGCGACGCGCCTGACGTAGCTGGAGATGAATCCGATGTCGTGTGAGACGACCAGGATCGTCATGCGCGCGTTCAGGCGTTTGAGCAGATCGAATATGTCGCTCTCCAGGCGCAGGTCGACGTTCGCCGTCGGCTCGTCGAGAATCAGTATCCGCGGTTCGCAGGCCAGCGCGCGGGCGAGCAGCACGCGCTGCAGCTGACCGCCGGAAAGACTGCCGATCTGGCGCTTCGCCAGGTCATCCGCCTCGACCTCCGCCAGGACCTCGTGGGCGGCGGCGCGATCGGCCCGGGAATAACCGCCCGGCAGCAGGGTGCTCAGCCGGCTCGGCCGGGTGCGGCAGCCGATGCGGCCGAGCAGGACCGTCTGCTCGACCGAAATCGGAAAGTCACGCGGGAAGCTCGGGTACTGGGCGACGTACCCGAGCAGATGGCTGGCCTCGCGCGGGTCCCGGCCGAGAACCCGGATGCGGCCCGTCTGGGATTGCAGCAGTCCCAGGATGAGCTTCAACAGGGTGCTCTTGCCCCCCGCGTTCGGGCCGACGATGCCGAGAAACTCGCCGTCAGCCACCTCGAGCGTCACGCCTTCCAGGACGGGCGCGGCGCCGTAGGAGAAGCTTACGCCCGCGAGTTCGACGACGGGTCGCGGCGCCGTCACGGCCGCAAGGCCCCGGCCATCTCCCGCGCCGCGCGGCGCAGGCTGTCGGCGTAATCGGGAGAAAGCGGGTCGATGAGCACGACGCGGCCGCCGATCGCGCGCGCCACCTCGGCGGCCAGCTTCTGATCGAACTGGGGCTGGGCGAATACCACTTGGATGTTCTCACGTCTCGCCCGTTCGATGAGCGCGGCGAGGGTGCGCGCCCCGGGCTCCTTGCCCTCGTGCTCGATCGCGATCTCGGTCAGCCCATAGGTGTCTGCGAAGTAGCCCCACGCGGGATGGAACACCATGAAGGTCCGATGCGTAACGCCCCGCAGCAGCGCCCGGATCTCCCGGTCCAGCTCGTCCAGTTCGGCCGCGAAGGCGTCGTGGTTGCGCGCGTAGTCCTGGCGGTTCGCGGGGTCGAGCTCGACGAGGGCGTCGCGGATGTTGGTGGCCATCAACCGCACCAAAGGCGGGCTGGTCCACACGTGGGGATCATGGTCCGGCTCACCTGGATGCGCGCGCAGATCGATGCCGTCGCGGGCGTCCAGCACCCGCATCTCCGGATTGGCGGAACGGATGCGCTCCATCCACACCTTCTCGAAGGGGACTCCCGTGCGTACATAGAGAGAGGTGTCGGCGAGCGCGCTGATTTGCCGGGGGCTCGGCTCGTAGGTCGCGGGGTTGAATCCAGGCCGTACCATTGCCGTCACCGCGACATGGTCGCCACCGACCTTCTCCACGAAGGTCTGCTGCGGCGGAACGCTGACGAATACACGCAGCGGAGCCGCGTTGCCGCTCAGGGGCGTCAGGGCCAGGGTCAACAACAGAACGCGCAGCATGCTTGGGAGCCTCCGGGATGTTCAGGAATGCCTCGGGAGCCGGGTGGCGAACCCGCGCCGCCGAGAGGGCGCGGGCGTGCTGGTGGCCGCCGAAATCGTTACAGTATAACGTTGCTGCTGGCGTTCCGGGGAAAAGACGGGGGCGCCCCCAACACCGGTCGCGGGCGGAAGGCATGCGTCGAAAGCCACCCGACTCGGGGGATTCGCTATTCTTCGCCAAGGGACTCCTGTTCCAGGGAGAGGTAAATGCCGTAGGCATTGCGCCTGTGGGTAGCCTCGAACGCGGGCAGGTGTGAGAACTCCGACCAGTCGGTCGCCTCGTACGCCTCGGCGAAGGGAACCATCTCGTCGACCGCCTCGCCCATCCTTTCGCGCGTGTAGCGGAGGTAGCGCAGGGTGGCTCGCACAGCCTCCTCGGGGTCGCTGGCGGCGGGCCCGTGGCCCGGGATGAGTCCGTTGAGGCCGTTCTGCTCGAGCCCCTCGAGGGCGGCCAGCCAGTGACCGGTGTCCGCGCCGCCGGTGAAGGGAACCCGGCCCTCGAAGATGATGTCACCGGAGATCAGCACCCGGTCCGGCTCCACCAGCACATTGAGGTCGCCATCGGAGTGGGCGGCCCCCAAGTAGCCGATGTGGAGGGTGATGTCGCCCATGTTGAGGGTTGTATCACCCGTGATGATGCGGTCCGGGCGCACCAGGCGCGTGTTCTCGTTGACCCAGGGATACAGGGAAACACGGCGCTCTTCCAATCGTGCCACTGCGGCCGGAGAGTCCAGATAGTCCTGGAAGCC
This sequence comes from uncultured Chromatiaceae bacterium, assembly GCA_964395315.1. Taxonomy (GTDB): domain Bacteria; phylum Pseudomonadota; class Gammaproteobacteria; order Chromatiales; family Chromatiaceae; genus CAVORB01. The sequence continues at coordinate 4,356 of CAYNBI010000094.1, forward strand.
TCCGGGGGCGATGATCTCGGCGCCGAGGTCGTCGAACACCTGCAGGCCGTAGATGTGGTCGGCGTGGTAGTGGGTGACGATGACCTTGGCGACGGGCTGGTCCGTAACCTCGCGCACCAGACCGAGGAATCGCTCCGCGAGCGAGGGTGAGCCCAGGGCGTCGACGATCACCACGCCCTGGGAGGTGACCACCGCCGCCGCGTTCGAGATGAAGCCCTGGTTGTCGGTGGCGATGCCCGCCGCACCCTGCGCGTAGTAGACGTGCTCCGACACCCGCTGCAGGGTCATGTCGACGGTGGCCGGCGGGTATTCAGCTAGGGCGGCGAATGGAATCAGGAGGAACGCGAGGAGGGTTGGTCGCATTGCGGGCTCTCGTTTGGGTAGGCGGGCAGGGAATCCGGTTTCAGGGGCCTATCATAGCCCCGCCGACCTGGGGCTGGAACCGTGCCGGCCTGCGCTTGAAGCCGGGCGGCTGGGTTGCTATGTGTTGAGAACCGAATCTCATCGCCAGCGCAGAGCCCTTTGTGGGGGAGGTCAGTCCATGCTCAGATCCGTCGCGATTACCCTGTTCCTGCTGCTCGTCGGCCCGCTGGCGCGGGCCGCGGACGTGCCGGCCCTGGTCGGCGTCGACTGGCTCACCGCCAACCTGGATCGGCCGGACCTCACCGTGCTCGACATCCAGGAGCCAAAGGACTTTGCGCGTTTCCACGTGCCCGGCGCGGTCAACGCGCCCTATGGCCGCTGGCGCACCGGGGCCAAGGACCCAGCTGGCCCTTCCATGCTTCCGCCCGTCGAGCGCCTGGAGGAACTGATCGGCGGACTGGGTATCGATAACGAGCGCACGGTCGTGATCGTCGCCACCGGCCGCGGTGCAAGCGATCTCGCCGCCGCGGCGCGGGTCTTCTGGACCTTCAAGGTGCTCGGGCATGGTCCGGTGGCGGTGCTGGATGGCGGCCTGGTCGCCTGGGCGGAGGCGAAGGGAAGGCTCGAGTCCGGCACCAGCAAGCCGCGGGCGGCGACCTACCAGGCGAGCCCGAATGCCGAGCTGATGCTCACTGCGGACGGGACAAAGGCGCTGTTCGACGCGGGCAGCGGCTTCGTCGACGCCCGCTCCGAAGGGGAGTTCGTGGGGCTCTACACGGGTGCCAAGGAGGAACGCCCGGGCACCATCCCGGGGTCGCGCCATCTCCCTCACGACTGGGTCGCCGAGGACGGGTCGGCGCGGCTGCGCAGCGCGGACACCCTGAAGGCCCTGTTCGAGGCGCGGGGCATCCCGACCGAGGGGGAGCAGGTCCACTTCTGTCATTCCGGCAATCGCGCTGCGCTCACCTGGTTCGCCGCATACGCCGTGCTGGGCAATGACAAGGCAAGGCTCTATGACGGCTCCACCATGGAATGGGCGCGCCGCCCCGATCTGCCCCTGGAGCAGCACATCCGGCTGTGTGAGCCGGGCGCCTCCTGCTGATCCGGATCGTGCCCGACTGCTTGAGTTGCCCCGGTACGCGGCCCGCCAGCGGCGGGCGCGCTAGCTTGCGCCCTCCGCGGCCCGCTTCTCCCGCCGCACGAGCCACACCTCCAATCCCTGGGCATTGAGATCGATGTCGACGGCGAGCAGCTGGCTAATCTGATTCTCGCTCAGATCGCACCCGTGTCCGCGGACCTGCGCGATCAGATGGCTGGCGACGCCTGCTTTCAGCCGCTCCAGGCGTCCCTCGCGACCGGTCGTCTCCTCGGCAAGCGCCAGCTCGGCGAGGTCGCGAATGCTCTTGCGCAGGTCGCGCTCGAGCGTCTGGGGGTGATCGACGCGCCCGTAGTGGGTGAGGTACACCGCCCTCGGGTTGAAGCTCAGGATCTTGTCCAGGCTCTCCTGCCATGCATCGGGGTCGAAGGCGACCGGCGTGGTGGGCGCGAACAGCAGCGGGCCGTCCTGGGTATCGAACTCCCGGTAGGAGATGCCGTAGGTGTCCCCGGTGAAAAACCCGCCGGAGCGCGCATCGAAGATGCAACCGTGGTGGTTGGCGTGGCCCGGGGTGTCGACGAAGGTGAGAAGGCGCCCGTTGAGGTCGATCACCATCCCGTCGTCGGCGACGGTCACCCGCTGCTCCGGCACCGGGACCAGCTTGCCGAAGTCGCGGAGGAACGCCTCCTCTCCGTACACCGCCGTCGCACCCGCCGTCAGCCTCGAGGGGTCGATCATGTGGGGGGCGCCCTTGGGGTGGATCACCAGCCTGGCGTTCGGGCAGCGGGCCATCAGCTCGCCGGCGCCCCCGGCGTGGTCCAGGTGGACGTGGGTGGGGATGACGTAGTCGACCTGCTCCGGGCCGAGCCCCAGGGTCTCGAGCACCGCCATCAGCAGGGGAACGGTGTTCGAGGTGCCGGTGTCCACGAACGCCGCGCGCTCGCCCTCGCGCACCAGATAGCAGGCGGCCAGACCGTGGCGGTAGAGGCCGGTCTCGATGCAGTAGACGCCGTCGGCGACGGCGTCGAAATGAGGTTGGGTCATGGGTCGCTCCGGGAGTGTTTGACGGCCGCCGGTTGCCGGCGGGCTGTCGAGTCCGGGTCAAAATCGTACCCGAGCAACTCGATGTCTTGCCTGAAGTAATCCGCCACCAATTCGGCGGTCTCCTCAGTGTAGTAGCTGCGGTAGTCCGACTGCCGGTCCGTCGCCTTGCGCTGGTGCGGCAGCTCGGGTGGCCGGATGCCGATGCGGTCGCAGGCCTCGGCGAAGTCTTCCGTCAGGCGCTCGTAGCGGCCGATGAAGTCGACCAGCACCCGGCCGTGCAGGTCGATGAGGTAGTCGCTCTGCAGCTCGATGGAGGTGTCGATGTGGTACTGGTACGCGCGCTCCGGATCGAGCTTCCAGCGCAGGAAGCCCGCGAAGTCCTGGTGGCCCCCCAGGTAGTGGGGCCGCTCCCGGCGGATATGGTGAAAGGAGCTGACCTGCAGGTCCCAGGGGTTGCGCACGAAGGCGAACTTGAACAGGGAATCGAAGAACTCCTTCGGCAGCATCTCCCGGGCCGCGATCACCTTGGCGTGGCGGGGCAGCTTGGTGGCGATGCGGTGGCCACTGAGGTGGCTGAGACGGCTGCACAGGAACGCCGGCCAGTACCAGGGGTCGCGCCAGCGCAGGCCCTGGAGTGCGGCGCGCACGCTGGTGCCGCCGGTCTTGGCGATGTGCACGAACAGGAAGCGGTGTTTGAGCGAAAGCAGCATGAGGCGGATTCTATACCGCGGAGACCCGCCTTTGGTTGCCGGGTCAACACGCGCGAGCGAGGCGGACACGCCGTCGGGCCGGGTGCTCCGAGCGCGGTTCGCTGCTCCGTGGTGATTTCCGAGCAAGCCTGAAGTTTGTCAATTGAGATTATTGTGTCGACATTTTGGGTTGACTTGCGGCTTTAATCGGCTATTTTCGTTTGCAAGCTCGAAGATTGTCGACAATCTGTCCGGGCGGGCGTGATGCACACGTCCCAATCAAGTACGACAAAGACGACGACAACCACCGGAGGAGATGGCCGTGTCCTACGAACAAGCCTATGCGCGTTCCCTTGCCGACCCGGAAGGTTTCTGGGGCGATGCCGCGCGATCGATCCATTGGGAGAAGCCCTGGGAGCGTGTGCTCGACGACAGCAATCCCCCCTTTTATCGCTGGTTCGCGGGCGGAGAGCTCAACACCTGCTACAACGCCATCGACCGTCACATCGAGGCCGGCCGCGGCGACCAGGCCGCGCTCATCTACGACAGCCCGGTGACCGGGACCAAGAGGACCTACAGCTACACCGAGCTGCGTGACGAGGTCGCCCGCTTCGCCGGCGTCCTGGCAAAGCTCGGCGTAGCCAAGGGCGACCGGGTCATCATCTACATGCCGATGGTGCCCGAAGCGCCGATTGCGATGCTGGCCTGCGCGCGGTTGGGGGCGATCCACTCGGTGGTGTTCGGCGGCTTCTCCTCCAAGGAGCTCGCCACCCGTATCGATGACGCCAAGCCCAAGGTCATGGTCGCCGGCTCGTGCGGCATCGAGCCCAACCGGGTGGTGTACTACAAGCCGCTCTTGGACCAGGCCATCGAGCTTTCCTCGCACAAGCCGGACCATTGCGTCCTGCTGCAACGGGAGCAGGGGCCGGGCAGCATGATCGAAGGTCGGGACCTCGACTGGGCCACGGCGATGGCCGCGGCCGAGCCCCATCCCTGTGTCACGGTGGCCGCCACGGATCCGCTCTACATCCTCTACACCTCCGGCACCACGGGCATCCCCAAGGGCGTGGTGCGCGACAACGGCGGTCACGCGGTCGCCATGCACTGGAGCATGCAGAACGTCTATGGCATGCAGCCGGGCGAGGTCTTCTGGGCCGCTTCGGACGTGGGCTGGGTCGTCGGCCATTCCTACATCGTCTACGCGCCCCTGCTCTACGGCTGCACCACCGTGATCTACGAGGGCAAGCCGGTGGGCACCCCGGACGCCGGGGCCTTCTGGCGCGTGATCAGCGAGCACGATGTGGCGGTCATGTTCACCGCGCCCACCGCCTTCCGCGCCATCAAGCGCGTGGACTCCGACGCCGAGTTCCTCAGGAAGTACGACATGAGCGGATTCCGCGCCCTGTTCCTGGCCGGAGAGCGCTGCGACCCGGATACCCTGAACTGGGCCGTGGACATCCTGGGGGTGCCGGTGATCGACCACTGGTGGCAGACGGAGACCGGCTGGGCGATCGCCGCCAACTGCATCGGGCTCGAGCAGCTGCCGGTCAAGCCCGGATCGCCCACCAAGGCCGTACCCGGGTACGACGTGCGGATCCTGGACGAGGACGGCAGAGAGCAGAAGTCCGGCGAGATCGGCCGCATCATGATCAAGCTTCCGTTGGCCCCCGGTTGCCTCCCCACCCTGTGGCAGAAGGACGACCGCTACGTGGAGTCCTACCTCAGCGCCCAGCCCGGCTACTACCTGACCGGCGACGCCGGGATGAAGGACGAGGACGGCTACCTGTTCATCATGAGCCGTATCGACGACATCATCAACGTCGCCGGGCACCGGTTATCCACCGGCGGCATGGAGGAGGTGCTCGCCTCCCATCCCGACGTCGCGGAGTGCGCCGTGATCGGCGTCGCCGACCAGCTCAAGGGCGAGCTGCCGGTGGGGCTGGTGGTGCTCAAGTCCGGTGTGAGCCACAGCCACGAGGAGATCGTCGGTCAGCTGGTGGCGCTGGTGCGCGAGAAGATCGGCCCGGTGGCGGCCTTCAAGAAGGTGGCGGTGGTGGAGCGCTTGCCGAAGACCCGCTCCGGCAAGATCCTGCGCGGCACCATGAAGCGCATCGCCGACGGGCAGGAGTACAAGATGCCCGCCACCATCGATGATCCCGCCATCCTGGGCGAGATCGACCAGGCCCTGCAGACCATCGGCTACGCCCGACACGCCTAGCAGGGAGCGCGCGCCCGCCGCCGAGACATGACCGAAGACGCCGTCACCATCGCCGATCAGATCTTCGCCGAGATCCGCCAGGAGATCGTCGAGGGCCGCATCCCGCAGGGCAGCAAGATCAGCGAGCCCGAGCTGGCGCGCCGCTACGGCATAAGCCGTGGGCCGCTGCGGGAGGCGATGCGGCGTCTGGAGTCCTCGAACCTGGTGAGCCGCCGGGCCAACGTGGGCGCCAGGGTGATCACGCTCAGCAGCGAGCAGCTGCTGGAGATCTACCACGTGCGCGAGGCGCTGGAGGGCATGGCCGCGCGTCTCGCCGCGGAGCGGATGCCGGGGGCGGAGGTGAAGGAGCTGCAATCCCTGCTGGCGGAGCACCGGCGACAGGTCGAGCTGGAGCAGGGCAGGGCCTATTTCCAGCGCGAGGGCGATCTGGACTTCCACTACCGGATCGTGCGCGGCAGTCACAACCACCGGCTCGTCAGTCTCCTGTGCAACGACCTCTACCATCTGGTGCGCATGTACCGTTGCCAGTTCGGCATGGTCAGCCCGCGCGCGCGCCGGGCGTTCCGCGAGCACGCGCAGATCGTGGATGCGATCGCGGATCGCGACGGCGAGCTGGCGGAGATTCTGATGCGCCGCCACATCCGGGCCTCCCGCCGGAGCGTCGAGCAGCGCCTTGAGGGCGAGGTGCCCGTCAAGGTCCCGAACACCCATTGAGACCAAGCCCATGAACCAGACATCGACCCCGGGCGCGCGTCTGCGCCAGGCCGTGCGCGAGGAGCGCCCGCTGCAGGTGGTGGGCGCCATCAACGCCTACCACGCGACCATGGCCGAGAAGGTCGGCTACCGTGCCCTCTACCTCTCCGGCGGGGGCGTGGCCGCCGGGTCCCTCGGGCTGCCCGATCTGGGCATCAGTAATCTGCACGACGTGCTCGAGGACGTGCGCCGCATCACGTACGTCAGCGGGCTTCCATTGCTGGTCGACGCGGACACCGGCTTCGGGTCCAGCGCGTTCAACATCGAGCGGACGGTGCGCGAGCTGATCCGCGCCGGGGCGGCGGGCTGCCACATCGAGGACCAGGTCCAGGCCAAACGCTGCGGCCACCGGCCCGGAAAGGCCATCGTCTCCAAGACGGAGATGGCAGACCGCATCAAGGCCGCCGCCGACGCGAGGTCGGACGATTTCGTCATCATGGCACGCACCGACGCCCTGGCGGTGGAGGGCCTGGAGGCCGCCATCGAGCGCGCCCAGGCATGCGTCGAGGCGGGAGCTGACATGATCTTCCCCGAGGCCATGACGGAGCTCGACCAGTACAGCCGCTTCGCCGCGGCGGTGGGCGTGCCGGTCCTGGCCAACATCACCGAGTTCGGCTCGACGCCCCTGTTCAAGGTCGCGGAGCTGGGAGAGGCGGGGGTCGGTCTGGTGCTGTACCCCCTGTCCGCCTTCCGCGCCATGAACAAGGCGGCTCTCGGCGTCTATCGGGCGATACGGCGCGACGGCACCCAGCAGAACGTCGTGGACACGATGCAGACGCGCATGGAGCTATACGAGTTCCTCGGCTACCACGCGTTCGAGCAGAAGCTCGACGCCCTGTTCGCCGAGGGCGAGACCGGGGATTGAGCCCGGCTTTGCAACCAGCCGCCGAGGCGCCAGCGACGCCGGGCGGAGACACGAACACCATCTGAGGAGATCCACCAATGAGTGACAAACAACAGGGGCAAGTGCTCTCGGGCACGAAGAAGTCCGTCGCCCTCTCCGGCACCCCCGCAGGAAACACCGCCATTTGCACGGTCGGACGCACCGGCAACGACCTGCATTACCGCGGCTACGACATCCTCGATCTGGCCGACAGCGCCGAGTACGAGGAGATCGCGCATCTTCTGATTCACGGCACGCTGCCCAACCGGGACGAGCTGGACGCTTACAAGTACAAGCTGAAGTCCCTGCGCGGCCTGCCCGCGTCGCTGCGCGAGGCCCTGGAGCGCATCCCCTCGTCGGCCAACCCCATGGACGTCCTGCGCTGCGGCTGCTCGGTGCTCGGCACCCTCGAGCCCGAGCGCACCGACATGAACGTCCATGACGCGCGGGACATCGGCGACAGGCTGATCGCCGCCTTCGGCTCGATCCTTGTGTACTGGTACCACTACAGCCACTACGGCAGGCGCATCGACGTCGAGACCGAGGACGACTCCATCGGCGGCCATTTCCTGCACCTGCTTCATCGCCGGGAGCCGTCCGACGAGTGGGTGCGCGCCATGCACACCTCCCTGAACCTCTATGCCGAGCACGAGTTCAACGCCTCGACCTTCACCGCGCGGGTCATCGCCGGGACCAACTCGGACCTCTACTCCTGCATCACCGGTGCCATCGGCGCCCTGCGCGGCCCCAAGCACGGCGGCGCCAATGAGGTCGCGTGCGAGATCCAGCAGCGGTACAGCACCCCGGACGAGGCGGAAGCGGACATCCGCGACCGCGTCGCGCGCAAGGAGATCGTGATCGGCTTCGGCCACCCGGTGTACACGGTGTCGGACCCGCGCAACGAAATCATCAAGAGGGTCGCGCACCGTCTCTCGGAATCCGCGCACGACATGACCATGTACAACGTCGCCGAGCGCCTCGAGGCAGTGATGTGGGACGCGAAGAAGATGTTCCCCAACCTGGACTGGTTCTCGGCCGTCGCCTACCAGATGATGCGCATCCCGACCTCCATGTTCACGCCGCTGTTCGTCGTCGCGCGCACCGCCGGTTGGGTGGCCCACGTGATCGAGCAACGCGCGGACGGCAAGATCATCCGCCCGAGCGCGAACTACACGGGTCCGGAGCCGCTTCCCTGGGTGCCGATCGAGCAGAGGTAATTCCCAAGCGGGCCCTGCGCCCTGGATCGTCAACCATCGCCAGAATCGGGCTGATCGGGCGCCCTGCGCCGACAGCGACCACATTCGAGAGACACGCCAATGAGCTCACACAACGTCGACGTCAATCTGCGTCCGGACCCCGACCAGGAACTGGTGGACATCGCCGACTATGTCTGCGACTACGAGATCGAATCGGAAGAGGCCTTCGACACGGCCCGCAACTGCCTGATGGACAGCCTGGGCTGCGCGCTGCTCGCGCTGCAGTACCCCGAATGCACCAAGCACCTCGGTCCCATCGCCACCGGCACCGTGGTGCCGCACGGGGCGCGGGTGCCGGGCACGCAGTTCCAGCTCGATCCGGTCAAGGCCGCCTGGGACATCGGCGCCCTGGTGCGCTGGCTGGACTTCAACGACACCTGGCTGGCCGCCGAGTGGGGGCACCCGTCGGACAACCTGGGCGGCATCCTCGGCCTGTCCGACTGGCTGAGCCGGGTGGCCGTCTCGGAGGGTGCGGCGCCCCTGACCATGGGCGACGTGCTCGGCTACATGATCAAGGCCCACGAGATCCAGGGCGTGCTTGCCCTGGAGAACAGCTTCAACCGGGTCGGGCTCGACCACGTGGTGCTGGTGAAGGTCGCCTCCGCGGCGGTCGCGGCCCACATGCTGGGCATGAGCCGGGAGCAGGTCATCGACACCCTGTCCCAGGCCTGGGTCGACGGTCAGTCACTGCGCACCTACCGCCACGCGCCCAATACCGGATCACGCAAGTCCTGGGCGGCGGGCGACGCCAGCTCCCGGGGGGTGCGTCTGGCCATGATGGTGCAGAAGGGCGAGATGGGATTGCCCTCGGTGCTGACCGCGCCCACCTGGGGCTTCTACGACGTCCTGTTCAAGGGCAAGAAGTTCGCCTTCCAGCGCCCCTACGGCAGCTATGTCATGGAGCAGATCCTGTTCAAGATCAGCTTCCCGGCGGAGTTCCACGCCCAGACGGCGGTGGAGTGCGCCGTGATCCTGCACGAGCAGGTCAAGGACCGGCTGGACGAGATCGACCGCATCGAGCTCGCGACCCAGGAGTCCGCGGTGCGCATCATCAGCAAGCAGGGACCGCTGTACAACCCGGCGGACCGCGATCACTGCCTGCAGTACATGGTGGCGATCGGCCTGATACACGGCGCGCTCACCGCGGATCACTACGAGGACGAGGTGGCCGCCGACCCCCGGATCGACGTCCTGCGCGACAAGATGCTGGTGCGCGAGGACGAGCGTTTTACGCGCGAGTATCTCGACCCGGACAAGCGCTCGATCGGCAACGCCGTCCAGGTCTTCTTCAAGGACGGCAGCAGCACCGACGTGGTCGCCATCGACTACCCCATCGGCCATCGCCGCCGCCGGGCCGAGGGCATCCCGGTCCTGGAGCGCAAGTTCTTCGACGCCCTGCACACCCGCTTCCCCAAGGGCCAGGCGCGGCGAATCTACGACCTGTGCCTGGATGCCGAGGCTCTGGCCGCGACGCCGGTCAACAAGTTCATGGACCTGCTCGTGATCTGAGCCGAGCTCCGATTCGCGGACGGCTCTGTCCCGGCGCGCCCCGGATCGCCCGCGGACCGGGACATCGAGCCGCCCGACCCGAGTCCTCCTCGTCTCTTGAAAAGGAGACAGTTCGCCCGGCAGCCGCCGGGCTTTTTTTTTGTCCGAGATCCGAATGTGCCGGCGTGCTGTTCAGGACGGTTGCGACCCGGCTGGCCCGTGCGCCGGCCCGCGATCG
>CAYNBI010000095.1:0-14254 GCA_964395315.1 uncultured Chromatiaceae bacterium
AGGCCTGGGAAGACTTCCTCGACATGTGCATCGGCCAGTGCGGCATCTGGGCGGGTGAGAATATCGAGCCGGAGAAGAAGAACTCCGAGCTCATGCCGACCGAGCCCTACCTGCTCGGCTCCCACTCCGGCTGCTGCGGTATCTGGGTTTCGGGTCCCGAGGACGTCGGTGCCCCGACCAGCGAGATCGAGGCGGGCGTGCCCGATCATCTGCCCTCCGGTTGGAACTGGGGCTATCGCGCCATGACCACTGTGACCGGTCTGTTCACCGCCGGGGACGGCGTCGGCGCCTCCGGCCACAAGTTCTCTTCCGGCTCCCATGCCGAGGGTCGCCTGGCCGCGAAGGCCATGGTCAAGTTCGTCATGGACAACAAGGACTGGACCCCTGAGTTGGACACCGACGTGGATACCCTCATCGAGGAGATCTATCGCCCGGTGCGCAATTTCCTGGAGCACAAGGACTACTCGACCGCGATCGATGTGAACCCCAACTACATCACCCCGCGGATGTTGCAGTTCCGCCTGCAGAAGATCATGGACGAGTACGTGGCCGGTGTGTCGACCTACTACACCACCAACGCCCATATGCTGGAGCAGGCCGAGCAGAAGCTGGAAAAGCTGAAGGAAGACTCGCTGAAGATGCGTGCCAAGGACCTCCACGAGCTGTTGCGGGCTTGGGAGAACTATCACCGCATCCTCACGGCCGAGGCACATATGAAGCACATCCAGTTCCGTGAGGAGTCGCGTTACCCGGGCTTCTACTATCGGATGGACCACAACGTGGTCGACGAGGAGAACTGGCATTGCTTCGTCAACTCCATCTACGACAAGGAGTCGAAGCAGTGGACCTGCTTCAGACGCGCCCACGCGGACTTGGTGGACAAGTCGAAGCTCTTCAAGTGATCACGGGCGCGGCCCCCTAGGCCGCGCATCCTCGCTCCGCGAAACGCAAAATGAAGTGATCCGGGCGCCGCGAGGCGCCTGGATTTTTTTCTCCGAGAACATGCAGTCGGCAAATGAACGCGAATTCCCGCTTCATTTGCTTCCATTGTGCGGATTTCCGCCGATACGACCCCAGGTTAACAGCGATTGTCATGCGAGGATAATTTGCGTCATGAGCGACGCGACATTCGATATCCCGTTCAAGAGCCCGAATTTGCCGCAGACGTTGAGGGGCGATACCCGGTTCAAGTTCAGATGCTACAGAGGCATCTCCTGCTTCAACGAATGTTGCAAGCAGGCCGACGTCACCCTCACCCCCTATGATGTCCTGCGCCTTAAAAAACGCTTCGGCACGACCTCGGAGGAGTTCCTCAAGCAATACACGGTTCCCTTCCAGATGGATGCCGACGGGGTTCCGGGGCTCAAGCTGCGCACCGATGACGATGGCATTTGCGTGATGCTGGACGGAGAGAACGGCTGTGGGGTCTACGAGGACCGGCCCACCGTCTGTCGTTATTACCCGGTGGCCCTGCTGAATATGCGCAAGAAGGACGCATCCCAGGCCGAGGAGAGCTACTCCATGATCGTAGAGGATCACTGCAAGGGGCATCTCGAGGACCGCGAGATCAGTATCGATGACTATCGAGCCGAGCAGGGGGTTAAGGAGTACGACGACCGCAACCGCGACTGGTACCGGCTGATCCTCAAGAAGAAGTCCGCCGGACCCGGTGTCGGGCGCCCGTCCGAGATGAGCCTGCAGTTGTTCTTCATGGCGTCCTACAATCTGGACATGTTCCGCCGGTTCGTCCTGAGCGAGAACTTCCGCCGTACCTACAAGCTTAACGACACTTTTTACGAGGCGGTGGCGAAGGACGACTCGATCCTGCTGGATTTTGCCTTTCAGTTCCTGCGGCAGGTCCTGTTCGCCGAGAAGACCATCGCGGAGGCGGAGGACGCTTGGGAGTGGCGGGTCCAGGCGCGCAAGGAGGTGTGGGAGCTGCGAACCCAAGCGGAGCTGGCGAAAAAGAAGAGGGAGGAGCACGACAAGTACCGCATCGACGCCGAGTGCAGCGACGAGTCCTGCGGCGACAAGCTGGGGTGAGGTTGGCTGGAGCTATGGCGAAGACGCGGCTGCTGCGCTAGAGTCGGGCTTGTTCCGCATTCCGCGCGAGGTCCGGGCGATGGCTCTGTGGTCGCTTCCGCGGCTTTTCGTGCAAGCTTCAACCCTGCCCAAGTGACCGCCGATTGATCGGGCATACTGCCCGCCACACCGGAGGGATCGTTTCCATGGTCGATGGCGCCAAGAAAGATCGGCAATCGGCAACCGCCGAAGGCCACTTGACGCAAGATCTGCTGGAGGGTGTGCGTCTCAAAGAGGTACCGAACCTCATCACCCGCAACGGCATCACCACCGAGCTGTACCGGCCCGAGTGGCCGGTCGGTCCGGATCAGGTCCGACACATGATCCACGTCATCCTGCGCGGTGATGCCTTGTCCGCGTGGCACATGCACGAGATGCAGACAGACACCTTTTTCGTCACGGACGGCACCATCAAGGTCATCCTTTTCGACGACCGTCCGGGGTCTCCCACACAGGGGAAGGGCAATGTGTTTCACCTCAGCCGCATGCGGCCGACACTGGTCACCGTCCCGCCAGGGATCTGGCATGGCCTGAAAAATCTGGAGAAAACGCAGAGTGGTTTCATCAACTACTTCGACCGGCCGTACGATTACGCCGACCCGGACGAGTGGAGGTTGCCGCCGGATACCGAGAAGATTCCGTTCCGGTTCTGAATCGACAACCTGGCTGGCTCTGCGTTGGGCCCAGGCTTGAATCGTTGCGACGTGCGGTGTGACCGATGAGCTACGGTAGCGACTTTGTGCTGACGCTCTTTACGAATGATCCTGGGTTGGCGAGAGCAGGAAACGACGCGGGTATCGACCGCATCGGGCTCGATCTGGAGACCATCGGGAAGCAAAAGCGCCAGGACCCGGCCAAGGCGTGGATCTCGGACCACGAGATTCACCAGCTCCAGGAGATCAGGGAAGTGCTGACTGGTGCTGCGTTGTTCACGCGGACCAACCCGATCCACGCGAGTTCCCGGGACGAGATCGACCAGCTGATCGATCACGGCGTGCAGGTGCTGATGCTGCCGATGTTCCGGACGATCAAGGAGGCCGCGACCTTTGTCGACCTCGTGGACGGTCGCGCCACGGTCTCGCTCTTGGTCGAGACCGCGTCGGCGGCCATGCGGCTCCGTGAGATCGTCAAGCTCCCAGGCGTCGACGAGGTGCACTTCGGGCTCAACGACATGTACCTGGACATGAATCTGTCCAACCATTTCGAGGTGTTGGCGTCCGGGCTTCTGGACATGCTCGCGGATATCGTGTCGTCCGCTGGCATACCCTTCGGCTTCGCCGGCATCGGGAGGGTCGAGGACAAGCGGCTTCCGATGCCGCCGGGTCTGATCTACGCCCAGTATCCACGTCTGGGCGCGACGCGCGCCCTGGTTGCTCGCGTGTTCTACTCCCCCGATTACCGCGATATCGACTTGCCCCGGGAGATAGGCGCCGCGCGGAACGCCTTGGACCGGTGGTACAAGGCTGGCAAAGAGGAGCAGGAGTTGGCCCTGGAATCACTGCGCCGCAAGGTCACTGGGTGGGTTGCTTGATGCGTTCTCCCTCCAAGCACGAGGTGAGCACCGACCTATTCCCTGCATCCGGAGCCGCGCCAAGCTCCACCAGCAAGGCGATCCCCCGTCCTTACCGATTTCTATATCTGTCCGCACGGAATGAGCGCAGCCAGTCTCGTCTTCTATGACACCTCGAGCGCTTACTACTCGGGCTATTACCTGACCGGTTTCCGCGCCATCAGCACTGAGCAGGACTTACGGGTTCGCGTCTCGAACGCGCTGCCCCCCCGATTGGCGCCGGCGGTCAGGGACGCCGAGTGGCAGCATCTGCTGTTCGCCATGGCGCTGTTCAGGCTCCGGGTCGGGGACAGGGAATGGTTCTTTTGCATCGACGCCCACGACGCCAATGCGTTGGACGCTCCCGGTAAGCCGGGCGGGTACCACCTGCCGCTGCTTCGATCCGTGGATGCCTGGTTCAAGGTCAACTACAACCCTGCGGTGGTAGATCGCACCCCGGAGCTGAGGCCTCATCGGGACAAGATCCGCGGCATTGCTCAGTTCTTTCCGATCCGTCCGGCAATGAGGCTCGCGCTGTGTCGCAGGCTGGTATTGCCGACGACCCTGTTCGGATTTCGGCCGGGTCTGGGCCACAAGCAGCCCTACGTTGGAGCGATGGCCGATGCAAGAAAGCGTCTGGCAGAGCTGCGAAACTTCCCAACCTTCAGCGAGATCATCGGTTGCCGAGGCATCCCCAAGGACATCGACATCTTCTTCGTGACCAGCTACCGCGGAAACGCTCGCCACGCCAATGAGATGGCGCAGCGCTACCGGCTTATCAAAAAGCTTCGCGTCACGCACGGTCTCAGCGTCGCCACAGGCTTTAGCAGCTTTAGCGATTTGCCGGACAAGTATGCGGACGTCCATCATCCGCGCCTCGACCGAGAGGAATATACCCGCACCCTGGCGAGATCCAGAGTGGCGGTTTATACGCAGGGGATGGAGGGCTGCATATCTTCCAAGTTCAGCCTGTCCATGGCGGTCGGAAATGCAGTGGTCGGTGAGCCCCTGCTGAACAATCCCGACCTGGTGAAAGAAAACCCTCATCTTGCGGAGCAGTTCGCCTGGCGTGACGCGGATGAGATCGCCGCGCGAGCCGTTGACCTTGCGAGCCGCCAACCCGGTAAGGCCAGGGAGCTGGGCGCGCTGAACGCGGCCATGTTCGATCGCCAGATCGCACCGCGGGCCGTCGCGGAATACGTCCTGCGAACCTTGTCGGCGCGATGAGCGGCGTCTGCCAGACGATTCGCTTCGATGGCCGCACGTTGCCCCTGGTGGCGACCTGATACAAGATGTCTGCGGACGCGGCGCGGACCACTTGGTCACTCGTGTCCCCTGCGCACTTCGCATCTTGGGCGCACGCTGTCATTGTGCATCGGGAGCTACGGCCGGGCTTGAGGCCCACGCGGAAATTGGCGCTCTTGCTCAGCCGCGCTGTCCGTGTCACCGGATTCACGAGATCGTACGGCGTCTCAGGTCGCGATCTCGCACCAATTGCCTGGGCTGTCAGCGATGGCCTTCGTCAGTGAACCGATTCATCCGATACGCACCTGGAGACGGCCATGGTCGACCAGTCCCCTAGGCGGGAGATCAAAGTAAAGATCACGAAACCCGAGCCGAAAGGCGAGCCGAAACCCGAGTACATTTACCACTGGGATCGCATCATCAGCGCGGCGGTGGCCCTCCTGCTGGTGCTCGGCCTGACTGGGTACGGTCTCCATGCCTGGCTGCGGTCGCCGACTCCGCTCGCGGGTCCGAAGCTTGGAGACGCGCGGGAGCTGGCCCCCATGGGCGCCGGTCCCACCGCACAACCCGGGGATGAGCCCCAAGAAGCCACGCACCCGTCCTCCCTGCCGGCGCAAGGCGCCCCCGTTACAGAAGGAGTGGCTGTCGCTTCCGATGATGATCCCGCGATGCCGGCTGAGAAGCCCGTGATGGTGTCCGGGGCCGTACGGCCGCCGGTGCAAGGGGAACCGATCGACGAACAAGTTCCGCTGCAGGTGATCGCGGAGAACGAGGGCGTCGACCCGGCTCCAGCTGGGAAGGCCGAGGACCTGCCCGTGCGAATAGACGAGGCGAAAGCGTCTCACCCGCCTCCGCGTGATGAGATTTCGCAGCCGGCGTTGTCCTCCCAGGTGGACGACCGCCGCGCCGCTGCCGCGCAGCCGCTTCCCCCTGAATCCGATGCGGAGCCGCAGCCGTTTGCCGAGCAAGCGCCCCCGCGCGAGACCGGCCCCGAACCGTCTTCCCCGGACGCAGCGGTGGCTCCGCTCGAGCTGCGGTCGGAACCTGCCCCCGATGTCGCGGAGGACCGAACCGTCGAGGCGGCCGAAACGACCGCCGCAGAGGACGGTCAAGGCCGATTTCGCGCAGCCAGTACCGCAGTCGCCTCCTCGGCGGTCAAGCGGTTCGTGCTGGCTCGATCGGTCGAGGGCAACGAGCCGAGGGGCGGCCTCGATGACATCGTGCCGGACGCCAAGGGCGTGGTTGAGGTGTCCTCGTTCAGCGAGGTTATTGGCCTTGCGGGAAGAGTCCTCGAATACCGCTGGCTGCATGAGGGCGAGCAGGTCTTGCGCATCCGTGTTCCGGTTGCCGCCGAGCGTTGGCGCAGCCACGCCAGCAAGCGGATTTACCCGAGCATGAGAGGCGAATGGCGGGTGGAGCTGCGCGATGCGAACGGAAACCTGCTCGCAAACGCAGAATTCGTGTACCGGCCCTGAGCCAGGGTAGGAGACATCACGCTGTGGTCCTGCCGCACGCGATGGGGGGCCAGCGCTCAGCCCGGCTCAGGCGGTCAGTCGTCGGCAGGTCTCCGAGACCTTACAGGGTAGCTGCTCTACCGCGTCCACAATCGTGTAATTGACCGCCCCGCACGTATGGGGCACATAGTACTGCCCCTGCTTGTCGATGGTGATGCAGAAGGGGGGTGCCGCTGCGCTTGGCCTCGATCAGGGCGCGGCGGGTGTTCTCGATCCCGTACTCGCTGCGGTACTCGTCGCTGTAGCCGTCGGAGAGCGTGGCCCGGATGCGGTTCTTGGCCTCGACGCCGTTCAGGATCTCCGTCAGGTGGCGGATGGCGACCCCCATGCGGGAAAGTCCTTGGCTTCGATGCCGGCGATGCGGGCCTTGATGTCGTCGCCGTAGGCACCCTCGAAACACTTGATGCGATAAGTCTCGCCGCGCTTGCTGGTCATGCCCGACAAGCCGTCAATGGCGTAGCGGTCACTCAGGGTTTCCAGTGCCTCGCACAGAAGCAGGAGCGCCTCGCGCTCGGCCTTGTTGAGCCAGCCCCGCGTGGACCCGCTCATGTCCGCCATGAACATCACCGCGATGTTGCGTTCGACCCAGTCCAGCCGGATGAAGAGGCGCTCGGACATCTCCAGGCCCTGTTGCGCGTCGCTACCAAGAGGCGGCCGCTTCGGCGATGCTCTTCAGCATCTCCGCCACCTCGGTCATGACCTCGCTGTCGGCCGTCTCTTCCGCGGGCACCGTCCGGTGGGCGATAAAGGTCCTGTCTGGATCACTCGGCAGGGTATAGATCGCGAGGATGAAGGGGCAATTGACGATGCGGCTGGGGTCTTCCGCGGTCATCTTGCGCGAGAGAACCGCGCTGCAGAACTCGATGGACTCGGCGCGGCCGTAGATCTGCTCGTCCGTCCCCAAGTCCTTGCCGGTGCGTTCGAGCATCTCGCCCATGTGCATGATGTTGTTGATGTACATGCCGCGCTCCAGGATCGCGGTCTTGGCGCCCTCCATCACGGTCTCGAAGCCGCTCTCGCTCTCGTAGACGGCGTAGGCGCCCGCAGCGAAAGTCGTGACCGGCAACGCGGCAAGGGCGACGAGGACGAGCAGGAAGCGCTTAGCGGAGGTCATGGTCTTGCTCCCGGGCTAGTGGTTTCGAGCCCGGATCATAGCATGCCCCCTACGTAGCGCGGTCGTGCGGCCGTAACATGGCGCAGGCACAATAGGGTAACAATACGGCAACCTGGCAGACATATGACGCAGTACATCGGAATTCTCACTTCGGGCGGCGACAGCCCGGGTCTCAATGCCGCCATCCGCGGCGTCGGGAAGTCAGCCATTGGCAAGCACGGCATGGAGGTCATCGGCTTCCGGGACGGCTTTCGCGGGCTCGCCGAGAACCGCTCCGTGCGGCTCGACAGCACCTCGCTCGCGGGAATCCTGACGGTCGGCGGCACCATCCTCGGCACCAGCCGGGAAAAGCCGCACCGCATGCTGGTGGGCGGTAAGGAACAGGATATGACCGACGCCATCGTCGAGAACTACCAGGCCAACCATCTGGACGCGCTGGTCTGTCTCGGCGGCGGCGGCACGCAGAAGAACGCCCTGCGACTCAAGGAAAAGGGGCTGAACGTCATCACCCTCCCGAAGACCATCGACAACGATGTCTACGGCACCGACGTTACCTTCGGCTTCGACACCGCGCTCGGCATTGCTACCGAGGCCATCGACCGGCTGCACAGCACCGCCCACAGCCATCACCGCATCATCGTGGTGGAGATCATGGGCCACCGGGTGGGCTGGCTCGCGCTCGGGGCGGGCATTGCTGGCGGCGCCGACGTTATTTTGATCCCGGAGATCCCTTACGACGTGGAGCAGGTGGCCCAGGCGATCCGCCACCGCGTGCGTTCCGGGCGCAATTTCAGCATCGTCGCCGTGGCCGAGGGCGCGATGTCTGTCGAGGAGGCGGCGGTCCTGCACGATGCCGAGGAGCGCAAGGCGCAGGCCGACGACAAGGAAGAGAAGAAACGCGCCAAGGCCCAAATCAAGGAGATCGAGGCGAACCGGGGCAACCATACGCTGAGTCTGGCACGCCAGCTCGAGGCGCTGACTGGGCTCGAATCGCGGGTCACCATCCTCGGTCATCTGCAGCGTGGCGGCACACCCTCCGCAGCGGATCGGCTGCTGGCGACACGATTGGGAAGCGCCTGCGCGGATTTCATTCGTCAGGACATCTTCGGCGTCATGGTTGCGGCCCGCGGCGAAGGGGTGGAGGCGGTTGCCCTGGAACGGGTCGCCGGGCGGCGCAAGCCCATTCCCATGGACCATCCGTGGATCGAGACAGCCCGCAGCGTGGGTACCAACCTCGGCGATTGAGCACGTCTAACCGGACGCTGAGCTAGGGCCATCCTGGCCAAGATCAGTAAGCTACTCAAGCGGCGCTGAATTGACCCCCAGTTTCCTAACCTGGCGCGGCACTTCAGTAATTTGCTGACCGGGGAATATAAGCGATCTATAATCAACGGTGGGATATGAGTCCCGTCTTTGAGACTTTTAGATCGAGGAGGAAAGTCATGAAGAAGACTTGGCTTGCTGCCGTGGGTGTCGTGCTCTCCGGTGCCACCGCTCTGGCAACCATGCCCGCCCAGGCATTCTGGGGCAACTGGGGTAGCGGCGGCCCCTGGTACGGTGGCCCCTGGTACGGTGGCCCCTGGTATGGCGGTTATCCTTACTACGGCGGCTGGGGTGGTTATCCCTACTACGGTGGTTGGGGCGGCTACCCGTACTACGGCGGTTGGGGTGGTCCATGGGGTGGTTACGGTTATGGCTATCCGCTCTATGGTGCCTATCCTTATGCAGTCGCTCCCGCGGCTATTGCTCCCGCGGCCTCTGGCGCGGACAAGTAAGGCGACCGCGAAAGACGGCGGCGCGCCGCGTCCCGCCGTCTTGATGCAAAGGGCCGGTTCGCCGGCCCTTTGCCGTTGATGAAACAGCCGACGAGGCCGAGGGAGCGGTCCTGGCGATCGCGGCGGCATCATGTCACTTTCACTTGATCCGATGTCTGATCCTCGGCGGGAGGACAAATGCCGCACGAATCGCCCCATGAGTTGAGCCAATCGCGCAACGCGGCCGCGATCTTTCTTGCTCAGGCGCGACGAGCTGACCTGCGCGATACGCCTCGATGCATGATCCCCGCGGAGGGCGGCCAGTGGAAAGCCGTGACTTGGGGCGAGATGGCCCGCCGCATCGAGTGCATCGCCGCGTTCCTGATCGGCAGGGGCGTGAACAAGGACCTGAAGGCGGCGGTCCTTGCGGCCACCCGGCTTGAGTGGGGCTTGGCCGGCCTTGGCCTGCTCGCCGCCCGTGGCGTGTTGGTACCCGTCTACCCGAGCCTGGCCGGGGATCCCCTGACCCACATTCTTTCCCACTCCGACACGCGGGTTCTGTTCCTCGAGAACGCCGAGCAACTCGACCGGGTGTTGCGGGTGTGGGACAGCCTGGCGATCGAGACGCTGGTCGTGTTTGATCCGGTGGACGCTCGGGCGCGGGCCCTGGCCGCGGGTCTGGACCCAGATCGGCTCGCCGCCCAGACCTTTTCGCTGCGTCAGGCGGAGAGTATCGGCGCGGATGTCCTGCGGCGAGAGCCGGGACTCGTGGAGGAGCGTGTGGCATCCCTTCGGCTCGATGATGTCGGCTTGCTGGTCTACACGTCAGGCACCACCGGGATGCCCAAGGGCGTACTGCTGACCCATCGTAATGTTGGCGTCAACGGGGAGGACTGGGTCACGGTCAATGGTCCGCTCCTGCACGAGGGCGACCTTGACATCCTGTGGCTACCCATGTCCCACATCTTCGGTTGGGGACAGTTTTGCCTGGGCAACCAGCTCGGCTTCCTGACCTACTTCAGCGGGCCGGCCAAGGCCCTGGAGCACTTGGCCGCTCTGTCTCCCAACGTCTTCATGAGCGTGCCAGCCTACTGGGAGAAGCTTGCGCAGGCGGCGCGGGCCGTACCCGGCAACGAGCAGGCTCGATGCGCCGAGTTGCACCGGCTGACCGGCGGCCGGCTGACCTTCTGTCTCTCCGGCGGCGCCGGTCTGGGCCGCGACGTCAAAGAGTTCTTCAAGGCCGCGGGCATCATGATCATCGAGGGCTACGGCCTGACCGAGTGTTCCCCGACACTGACCATGAACCGGGTCGACGACTACGACTTCGACTCGGTGGGCAAGCCCTTTCCGCGGGTCCGGATCAGGCTCGCGCCGGACGGCGAGATCCTGGCGAAAGGGGAGAATGTATTCGCCGGCTACTACAAGGACGAGGCTGCCACGGCCGCCATGTTCGATGCGGAGGGTTGGCTCAAGACCGGCGACCTCGGCTGTTTCAACGAGCGGGGCTTCCTCCGGATCATCGGGCGCAAGAAAGAGATCCTGGTGACCTCCGGGGGTAAGAACATCCCGCCCCAGAACATCGAGCTCAGATTTCGCAACGACTCGCTGATCAGCCAGGTGGTCGTCTACGGTGACGGGAAGAAGTACCTCACGGCCTTGGTCGACATCAACGAGCAGACCGCCCGTGCCTTTCTGGCAGAGGCGGGGGAGCTGGAGTCCGGTTCGATCCGGGGCCATCCGCTGATTCGCCGCCTGGTGGGCGAGCGCATCGCGGAGGTCAACCGAGGCCTGGCGCCATTCGAGACCATCAAGGATTTCGTCATCGCCGCCGAGCCGCTGACCGTCGAGTCGGGGATGCTGACCCCTTCGCTGAAGATCAGGCGTGCCAGGGTCTACGAGAGCCATCGGGCGGCCTTGGAGTCTCTCTACCGCCCACGAAGCGGTTAGCCCGCGGCTCGGGTCAGTACGGCACCGCGGCCGGATAATCCCGGAAGGGCGCGACCGGGTCGAAGGGTGGTGGCGAGAGCAGCGGGTCGCCCTCGGGCCAGGCGGGTTGGGGTAGCTCGCCCGTCTCGTACGCCTTGAGCTCCGCTCGCATCAGCTCCTGCTCGGCGAGAGGCGTCATCCACGCCGCGATCGCGAGGAGCTGCCTCTGGGCTGGTACGGCTTTGTCAAAGGCCCCCGAGGCCGCCTGCGCGAGGGTCAGGACCCGCCGGTGTGGCGGAATGGGTTGGACGAGGCTCAGCTCCGAGGCGATCTCCAGGGCTTGCTCGGGGGCGCGGAGTGCCGGGTCGGCCGCCGCCGCGAGCAGGCGCGCCAGCGCGTAGCCCAGCATCGGATCTTGCGGATACTGCGTGCGCAGGTCCCGAAGACGCTTGAGGACGGAGGATTCCGAATCGCCCGCCCGCAGCCGGGCGATCAGCTCCAGCAGCCGGGCCGGGGCGATCTCCCGATCCGCCGCCTGCGCCTTGGCGTAGCCCGCCGCCGCTTCGGCATAACGGCTGGCGATGAAGTCCAGATTCGCGAGATAGAACAGGGCGCCGGCATGGCCTGGATCCACCGCCAGAGCTCGCTGGTAATAGTCCGCCGCACTTTCCTGCGCGCCCCGCTGCTGAAGCAGGACGCCCTGAAGGAAATTCGCCAGGAGGTCGTGCGGCTCTGCCGCGAGGGCGGTCTCCAACTGCTCGGCCGCGGCGTCACCCCGCCCGGCCAGGTAGAGCGCCCGCGCATAGCTCACCCGCGCCGGGACATTGCCCGGGTCGATGGCGAGCCCCTCGGCGAAGCGCTCGGCGGCAGCGGCGTAGTCGCCTTCCCGGATGGCGTGTATGCCCTTGTGGAACGCGGGCAGGGAGCGTTTTGACGCGCCTTGGAGCTGCTCCAGCAAGGGGTCCTTCGCCGCGGGCGTCTTCGCCACGAACAGGGCGAGGTGCTCCCGCGCCAGGTTGTTCTTGCCCAGCGCCCGATAGGCCTGCCCCAGGGGATAGTGGACCTCGGTGGCGTCGGGGTTGGCAGCAAGGGCCTTCTCCAGGTGGGCGACCGCATCGTCGTGCCGGCGCTCCAGGTTCGCGATCTGGCCCAGGTAGTAGTTGGCCGCGGCGGTGAGGCCCGGGGTGTCGGCGATCCTCTCCAGGGCGGCAGCTGCCTCCGATAACTCGCTACGGTCCAGGTGGACCTTGCCGAGCCGGAGGTACAGGGTCGGATAGTCGGCGTCCAGTGCCTGGGCGACCCTGAGATAATCCAGCGCCTGATCGGCGTTGCCAGCCATCATCGCCAGATAGCCCGCATAGTAGGGCCAGCGGAACTCCTGGGGCTCAAGGGCCTGGGCGCTGCGGAAACAGGCGTCCGCCTGGGCCTCCACCTCGACGAGCAGGAACAAGGCCCCCAGCCGGCCGTAGGCCGCGGCGAGGGAGGCAGTGTCCGGCTCGGGCCCGGCCAGCAGCCCTGCGACCTCCGCACGTGCCTCGGCGATGGCCTGCTGCATCAGGCGCTCCGCGCCGCTGATGTCGACCTCCTGAACCGGGACCAAGATCCGCTGCCAGCGCTGGGGCAGCTCCGAGAGGACATCCGCTGACGCCTGGATCCACGCCACCGCAAGCGTGGTGGACAGCGTGGCGCGAAACCAAGCCTGGAAAGTCATGTCCTCACCTTACTTCGCGCGCGGCGCCCTGCTGGACGACGAGAGTGGTATCCACCTCGGTGGGGACTAGCTCTTGCTCGCTGCCGTCGGGCCAGACGATGCGCAGACGCTCGATCTCGCCGGCGGCTCCCAGGCCGAAGGTCGCCGGAAGCTCGACCTGCGACAGATAGCCCCGGGTGGGCATCACCTCCCGGTAGCGGGTCGCGCCCCCGGCCGTGAGCTCAAGGCGGGCGCCGATGGCGTCGGTGTTGGGCGGCATGCCCCGGAGCACGACCCGCAGCCAGTGATGGCCCACCTGCTGGTCGTTGCGCAGCAACGCCGGCCGGCGTCCGTTTTGGGTAATGAGCACGTCGAGATCGCCGTCGCCGTCGATGTCAGCGTAAGCGATGCCGCGCCCGACCAGGGGCTCGGCCATGTCGCCCGCATCCGTCACCGGCAGGTAGCGCCCACGGCAGGCCTCGCCGCAGTTCCAGAACAGGGACGGCGGCTGGGCGTAGGTCTGGCTCTGTTGCACCTTCTGGATCTCGTGCTCCAGGTGGCCGTTGGCCAGCAGCAGGTCGAGACGGCCGTCCAGGTCATAGTCCAGGAATACCACGCCGAAGGTGAGTGGGATGCGAGACGCGGGTCCCAGGCCCTCCAGCACCGCCTCGTCGACGAAGGGCGCGCGTCCATCGGTGGTGACGAACAGCGACGCCATCTCGTTGGCGAAGTTGCCGACCGCGATTCCGACCTCCTGGTCGTCGCGGAAGCGGGCGGCGTCTACGCCCATGGCGGAAGTGGCCTTGCCGTTGCGGTCGTAGGCGATGCCCTCGAAGACGGCGACCTCCTCGAAGCTGCCGTCCCCCTGGTTGCGGAACAGGAAGTTGCGCACCGTGTCGTTGACGACGACGAGGTCCAGCCAGCCGTCGCGGTCATAGTCGAAGGGCACCACCCCCAGGCCCTTGCCGACCGGGTGGCCGGAGACCGGATCCGATACCTGTATCCCGGAGGAGGCGGAGACGTCGATGAAGCGGCCGTCGCCTTCGTTGCGATAGAGATAGCTGTCGGTGCCGACGAAATTGACGGGCGCGCCGTAGGCGCGGCCGAGCCCGGTGAGACGGAAGTCGATTTCCAGGTCGATGTCGCGGGACCACTTGACGTAGTTGACCACGAACAGATCCAGGTCCCCGTCCCTGTCGTAGTCGAGAAAGGCGGCGCTGGCGCTCCATGTGTCCCGTCCTCCGGCTACGCCCGCCTCGTCGGTTACGTCGCGGAACCGTCCCGCCTCGTTGCGGAACAGGTGGTTGGCGTTGAGGCTCGTCAGGAAAAGATCGCGCCAGCCGTCGCCGTCGTAGTCGCCGACCGCGACGCCCATGCCGT
>CAYNBI010000096.1:0-14165 GCA_964395315.1 uncultured Chromatiaceae bacterium
GACTCCTCTCCCCTGGATCTTTCCCTGGTCGCAACG
Source organism: uncultured Chromatiaceae bacterium (assembly GCA_964395315.1). Lineage (GTDB taxonomy): Bacteria > Pseudomonadota > Gammaproteobacteria > Chromatiales > Chromatiaceae > CAVORB01. Next base: position 37 of record CAYNBI010000096.1, read on the forward strand.
GATTGCCTGTCGGGGATGGCGGCATTCTCCGTGTTCAGGGCGGAGCCGTTGCGACGGTCGCAGAGGCAGGCTTACCTCTATTCGACACTGCGACGTCAACTCCTTCGCGGAGGCTGACCCGTTACAGTGCCTCCTGCCCCCAAATTCAGGATAGATCTCGACCTTAACTGCTCGCGCCGCTCGCGGTGCACCTTCTGTAAGGGTTCTGTAATTTTTATGTGTAAAGAACAGCTGGTCCGGAAGGGCGGGCCGCGCTGGGTGATGGTTCAGCGGGCCGGTCAGGCGAGTCGGATCAATCGGACCGCAGACTTGTCCGGCGATGTCGAGGTGTGTGCGGATGCAGGTCCCCGTTGACGCGATTGGACAGCCCGCGCCGCCCGGTTACATCGACCACAAACTAAGCGGTGTGCGCATAAAGCAAGCGCTGAACTGCGTCTCGAAGCTGCTCGTCGGTGTAGGGTTTTTGCAGGAAGGGCGGCTGATCACCGCCGGCCCCCTCCTCGGAGGCCCAGTCTCGCGCAAAGCCGCTTGTTAGCAGTACCTTCAGCCCGGGGCGGCGGCTTTGCGCCCAGAGCCCGAGCTTGAGGCCGTCAAGCTCGCCAGGCATGACCAGGTCCGTGAACAGCAGGTCGATATGCGTGTCCTGCTCGAGAAGGCGGGCGGCACCATCCGCGTTATCTGCCTCGATCACCTCGTAGCCGAGCTCGGACAGGGTGCGCACGGCGGTTCGGCGGGTCCGCTGTTCGTCCTCCACGACAAGGACCGTCGCCCTTTCCCTGGCCTGTCCTTCCGAGTCTCGATCCGGTCGTGGTTCACCCTCCACCTGTTCTGCGGGGGTGGCTTCCGGAAGGTAGATCGAGACGGAGGTTCCCTCGCCGGGAGCACTTGTGATCACGAGGTCACCGCCGGATTGCTGGGCGAATCCCAGCGCGCTGCTCAGGCCGAGGCCACTGCCCTTGCCCATGGGTTTGGTCGAGTAGAAGGGCTCCACCGCACGCTGCACAATCTCCGGTGTCATCCCAATCCCGGTGTCGGCGATGCTCACGACGACGTAGGACCCGGTCGCCAACCCAGGGGGGCTCTGCGCCTCGCCGGCAACGATGTGCTCCCGCCTCGCCTCGATCGTCAGCGTGCCGCCGTTCGGCATCGCATCCCGCGCATTGATGGTGAGGTTGAGGATTGTGTTCTCGAGCTGCTGGCGGTCGACGCGCACCGGGAGTGGTACTGCACCGCGGTGCAGCACCAGCTCGATACCCTCACCACTCACCCGGCGCAGGAACCGGCAGGTGTGCTCGATGAATTCTCCGAGCTCCATCCACTGCGGCTCCAGGGGCTGCCGGCGGGCGAAAGCCAGCAGGCGTCGGGTGAGCGAGGCCGCGTCCCGTGCGGCGGAATTGGCGTCCGCGATGAGCTCCGCGGTCTCGGCGCCCCTAGCCTGAAGGAAATGGAGGTTGGTTAGGATGATTGTGATCAGGTTGTTGAAATCGTGCGCGATACCGCCTGTGAGCTGCCCCACGACCTCCATCTTCTGGGCGTGCAGGAGCTGCGCGTCCCTGGCCTTGCGCTCGGTGATGTCGGTAAAGGTAACCACGTTGCCCACCGTGGTCCCGTCCCTCACCATGGGGTACGAGCGGCACTCCGCTGGGAAGCTCGATCCGTCGGCGCGCCAGAAGAGCTCGTTGTCGAAGCAGCCGACCGTATTGTCGCGGAAGGCCCTGTAGATCGGGCAGTCGTTTGGCGGCAGCGGGGTGCCGTCGCGGCAGGTATGGTGGATGAGGGCGTGCATCTTCCGCCCGAGCAGCGCGGCTTCGTCCGGGTAGCCCAGCATGTGGGCGGCGGCGCGGTTGACGAAGGTGCACCGGCCCTGGTTGTCCATGCCGAATATGCCCTCGCCGGTGGAGGCCATGATCAGATCGAGCTCCTGCTCGCGTCGATGCAGGGTAACGTCGGCGGTCACGTCGAGGGCCGACGCAGCGACGCTCTGGTACCCGTCCTCGGTGCTGGGTATCAGAGTCGACAGGATCACGGTCAGGTCCCTTCCGTCCAGGCTCCTGACTGGGAAGGTGCGGGTGAGGAGCGCCTCGCGGCCTTCCCACAGCGCTCGGACCTGGTCGGAAGCTAGGTCGCCTGCGGCGGGCAGGAAGAATCCCTGGAACCAGGCCACGAACTCCTCGTCCGATCGGGCGCCGAAGAGCTTCAGGGCTGCGGAGTTCGCCTCCTTGATCCTGACCATCCCGGAAAGCCGCGGCAATGCCTCGGGGTGGGCGTCAAGGTAAGGACCGAGGTCCGCCACCCCCGACTCCCGGAGGGCGCGCAGACTCCCGGCGACCGGGGAGAAGTCCTGTTCCCAAATAGGTACCGGTGCGGAACAGAAAATGCGCTGATAGCGATGCTCGGACTCCGTGAGGTGCCTGACGAGCGGATTGGTGAGACGCAGAAAGAGCATGGTACCGATGATGACCAGCACCAGGGCCAGCCCGATCACCATGGCTGCGCCCCGAAGGAAGGGCGCGCGAATGTTCTCGAGATCCATCTTCGCCACCACGCCCGCGTTGAGGACCGGCACTGGTTCGTAGGCGGCGAGGACCTCGACGCCGCGGTAGTCCAGTCCGATCATGGAGCCGGAATCACCCGACAAGGCACGCCGCATAGGCTCGGCGAGATCGGAAGCGAAGGGGATGGGCTCGATGTCCTGCGCCACGACGCGCCCATGGGTGACGAGGAAGACGATGTCGTCATTGCGCCGCTGGGCGACGGTGATCTCGGCGATCTGGCCGACGCTCGGGTAGTGATCGAAGGCGTTCTTGATCTGCGAGAGCGTGGCGGCTTCAGGGGTCAGCGGGCTCCCCCAGTGTTGCGCGCGGTCGAAGCGCGCGACCGACTCCATCAGGTGCGCTTGATCGTGCACGTTCTGCAGCAGGTGGGCACGTTCCTGCTCAAAGGCGGTCCGGTAGAGCACGGCGATGGCGACCGCCGTGCTGACCGTGACCGCCGCCATCATGATCACGATCAACCAGACGATGCGCTTGCTTTCGGTCACCTATCCTCCCGGCGGTGGCGCGCGTCTGCCCCATTCCGACAGTTGCAACACCACATGCTTCAGAATAGCTTGACAGGGTCTGATTGTCAGAGGGAGCGAACGATGTCGCAGCCGTCCCGCGGGCATTGCCGGCGGCTGGTCGGAGTGCGTTGCCGCGTGCGTTTGCCGCGGCGACGGGATGCCTGTAGTCTCGCCGACGGGTATCCGGTTCGCGCAGCGTTTGCGCATCGGCGCAGAGGGAATAAGGAGTAGATGTCCGCCGCACCCAGCATCTTGATCGTCGACGACGACCCGCGGCTCTGCCGGGCCTTGGCAAGGTACTTTGAGCGGGAGGGATACGGTGTTCGAACCGCCACCAGCGGCGGGGAGATGCGCCAGAAGCTGGCCCTGGAACGCCCCGATCTCGTGCTGCTCGATCTGATGCTGCCGGACGAGGACGGTTTCAGCCTGGCCCGGGAGCTGCGGGCACATTCGGATATAGCGGTCGTTATTTTGACGGGGAAGGCCGACACGGTGGACAAGGTCGTGGGCCTTGAGCTCGGCGCCGACGACTATGTCACCAAGCCCTTCGACGAGCGCGAGCTGCTTGCCCGGGTGCGCAGCGTTCTCCGCCGCGCGTCGGCGGGCAAGCCGGGGACCACGGACGCCGGCGGCACTGTGGCCCGTTTTGCCGGGTGGACGCTGGACTTGGGTTCTTATGAGCTTACCTCGCCCGCAGGGGAACCGGTCAGCCTGACCCCGCACGAGTTTGAACTGCTCGCCGCCTTTGCTCGCCACCCCAATCGTGTACTCACACGCGACGCCATCATGGATCTCATAGCGGGACGCAACTGGTCTCCGGAGGACCGCAGCGTAGACGTCCTGGTCGGCAAGCTGCGGAAGAAGATCGAGGAAGACCCGCAGAACCCGCGTCTGATCGAGACCGTCCGCGGCGTGGGTTACAAGCTGAGCGCGCGCGCCACGTTCGAGTAGCCCGTTGGCCGGTTCGCCGCCCCGGCTTCAGAGGAACTGCGCCACCAGGTCGGAGACCTCCGGTGAGCGCAGATAGCCGAACGACTTGTGCTCGTTGGGCTTGCCGCTCTTTCCCACGTACTCGTTGCAGACCATCTGGTCGCGCACGTGGACCAGCCTGCTGTTCTCGTCGTACTCGTCCGCGAGGTGGCTGTCCACACAGACGTAATCCTGCGGGTCGGAGAAGTTGACCCAGGCTCGGGACACGCAGGAGGGCGTGCGCAGGCGTTCGTTGTGCTCGGTGATGATGTTGCCCTTCACCGCGGTCAGGCCGAGCGGCGAGCCCATGGTGACGAAGTGCTCGATGGTGAGCCCCGCGTGCCGCTCGGATCGCCCGAGATCCCGCAACACGTCGTAGGCGACGATCGTGCCCATGGAGTGGGAGAGCAGCAGGATTTCGTCGTGCTTGTGCGCCTCGATCAGGTCGATCAGCCGTTGCTGTATGAGGGAGCGCCTGGACGCGTTGCCGTAATAGTCGCCGAGATCGGTCATGACCTTGCGCAGCACGGTCTTGGCCAGCTTGGAGAAGATCGCGCTGTTCTCCTCCAACCAGTCGATCGGGTTGTCGGCCCAACTTCCGAAGGTCCCGCGAATGCGGTCCACCATGCGCCGCCGATAGCGCTGCGGGTCCGTCTTGGCCGGGAGGTAGGGCTCGTCGTTGTCCTTGTCCTTCAGCGGTCGCTTGTGGCACACATCGCTGTAATAGGCCATCTTGACCGGAATACTGCCGAGACTGGTCCCCAGGTTTCTCTCCAGCCCCTCGTTGATCGAGGTTGTCCACCAGCTCGTGAGCGTCTTGGGCTCCGGCTTGTTGGCGCGTCCGTGGACACAGATGATCACTTTTGCCATTGCAGTCTTCTCCTCTCGTTGGCGCGGGGTACCGGAACCTTTGTACGAGGTATAGCCCAAAACGCGAAAAGGGCTGCCCCGGGGAACGCCGCGGCGCATGGATCTCCCGCTTTCGCCTATCGCCGGAGCCGCCGGGGCACTAAAATCGGGACCTTGCGGTTCCGCCTTGCCGCCGACCACAGCGTACGATGCAAACCAAACCCGACTACTTCTACCGCCAGTCGGCGGTCATCCCTTTCCGAAACGGGCCTTCCGGGCTCGAGGTGCTGTTGATCACCAGCCGCAAGCGTCGCCGCTGGATCGTCCCCAAGGGCGTCGTCGAGCCGGACCTGAGCGCCGCCGAATCCGCCGCGAACGAGGCCTTCGAGGAGGCTGGCCTGCATGGCCGCGTGCTGCCCGCGCCGCTCGGCAGCTACGAGTACGAGAAGTGGGGCGGAACCTGCCGGGTCGAGGTCTACGCCATGGCGGTCGAGCGGGAGCTCGATGACTGGCCGGAGGCATTTCGCGACCGCGCGTGGCTGACGACCGCCGAGGCCGCGGAGCGCGTGGACGAGCCGGTCCTGAAGGACCTCGTCGGGCGCCTGTCCGCCCTCATCACTTGAAAACAGGGCGCACCGGCCTGCATAGTGCCCGGGCCGCTCAATACCCACCAGGAGATTCGACATGCCGACAATACGCCACTTTGCAGCGCCCGCCATCCTGTTGTTCTCGGTCGGCGTCCAGGCCGACGTGGAAAAGGCCGTTGACTACCGGCAGGCGGTGATGAACGTCTTCGCCTGGAATGTCACCTCCATGCGGGACATGGTGAAGGGCGAGACCGCGTTCGATGCCGCCGTTTTTGCCCGCCACGCCAAGGACCTTGCCTCCGCCGCTCAGCTGGAGCTGATGGCCGCCTTCCCCGAGGACTCGATCAACGACGAGAGCGATGCCCGCGAGGAGATCTGGCTCGATTTCAAGAAATTCCAGGACAAGCACCAGGCACTGCGAGAGCAATCGGCCAAGCTCGCCGAGGTCGCCGCCGGGGGTGACGAGGCGGCAATGAAGGAGCAGTTCGGCGCAGCCGCCAAGACCTGCAAGGGCTGCCACGACGACTTCAAGGATTGACGGTCTCGCGCGGCCCTGTGCTAGAGGCATGAAGCCCGCGCGCGGCGTTCTGCTGGACCTCGCCACCATCGATCGCGGAGACGTGGACCTGGCGGCCTTGCGCGGCGCCTGCGGTGCCTGGACCCTGCACGAACGCACCTCGCCGGAGCAGACGGGAGGCCGGCTTGCCGGAGCAGGGGTGGTGGTCACGAACAAGGTGGTCCTGGACCGGGATCACCTCCGCTCGACCCCTTCGCTGAAGTTGGTGTGCGTGGCAGCGACCGGCACCAACAACGTGGATCTGGAGGCGGCGCGCGAGCTTGGCATCGCGGTCGCGAACGTCACCGCCTACGCTACGCCGGCGGTCGTCCAGCACGTGTTCGCGCTGATGCTGGCCCATGCCACGCGCCTTGCGGAATACCAAAAGGCGGTCCGCGACGGCGCCTGGGCCCGTAGCGACCAATTCTGCCTGCTCGACTATCCGATTCGCGAGCTGGCAAGTCTCACCCTGGGCATCGTCGGATACGGCGAGCTGGGCCGGGGGGTGGCGAAGGTCGCGGAGGCATTCGGCATGCAGGTGCTGGTCGCCCAACGCCCGGGCGGCCCCGCCGAGGCGGGGCGGTTGCCGCTCGCGGATCTGCTTCCTCGGGTGGACGTCCTCAGTCTCCATTGCCCCCTGACGGAGACCACCCGCAACCTGATCGGCGGGGCCGAGCTGGCCCTGATGCGCCGCGATGCCCTCCTGATCAACACCGCCCGCGGCGGCATCGTGGACGAGCGGGCGCTTGCCGATGCGCTGCGCCGGGGCGTGATCGGCGGTGCCGCCGTGGATGTGCTCTCGGTCGAGCCCCCGCGGGACGGCAACCCGCTACTCGATCCCGCCCTCCCGAACCTGATCGTCACCCCGCACACCGCCTGGGCGAGCCGCGAGTCCCGCCAGCGGTTGATCGACGAGGTGGCGGCCAACATCCACGCCTTCGCCGGCGGCACCGCCAGAAACCGCGTCGTCTGACCTCCCCGCCGGGTTTGCGCACCGCGCGGCGCGGCGTGCAGAATGCGCCATGCTCGACCTGATCCACCACGCCGCCACCCGATTCGCCGAGCTGGCCTGGGGACCCTGGCTGCTGGTGCTCCTGCTCGGCGGCGGCACCTTCTTTCTGCTCTACTCCCGCCTGGTGCCGCTACGCTATCTCCCCCATGCCTGGGATCTGCTGCGGGGGCGCTACGATGACCAACTCGCCCCCGGTGACGTCACGCACTTCCAGGCCTTGTCGTCCGCCCTGGCCGGGACCATCGGCATGGGCAACATCGGCGGGGTCGCCCTGGCCATCGCCGTGGGCGGACCCGGGGCGGTGTTCTGGATGTGGATGAGCGCGATCGTCGGCGTCGCCACCAAGTTCTTCACCTGCACCCTGGCGGTGCTCTACCGGGGGCCGGACAGCCGCGGACATCTGCAGGGCGGTCCCATGTACGTCATCCGCGAGGGGCTCGGACGGCGCTGGCTGCCGTTAGCCTATCTCTTCAGCGTCGCGGGCCTCATCGGCTGCCTTCCCGCGTTCGGGGCCAATCAGCTGGTTCAGGTCCTGCGCGAGGTGGTCTTCGTCCCTGCGGGTCTGCTCGCCGAGGGCCGGGACGGATTCGTCTTCAACCTGGGCGCGGGCATCGTCCTCGCCGTGTTGACGGCGCTGGTGGTGTTTGGGGGGCTGCAGCGGCTCGCCGCGGTCTCCAGCCGACTCGTCCCCTTCATGACCCTGCTTTACTGCGGTGGGGCCGCGGTCGGCCTGCTGCTCAATTTCGGGCAGGTGCCCGGCGCGCTCGCCCTGATCGTGCAGGACGCCTTCACCGGCACGGCCGCCGCCGGCGGCGCGCTCGGGAGCGTGATCCTCTACGGGGTACAGCGCGGGACCTTCTCCAACGAGGCCGGCATCGGCACCGAGGCCCTGGCCCACGGGGCGGCGAGGACCCGAGAGCCGGTGCGCGAGGGGCTGGTGGCGATGCTGGGGCCCATCATCGATACCCTCGTCATCTGTACGGCCACGGCGCTGATGATCCTGCTGTCCGGGGCCTGGCAGACCAGCGGTGCCAGCGGCGTGACCCTGACCGCAGCGGCCTTCGGCGAGCTCCTCGGCCCAGCCGGTCACCTGATCATCGTGGTCTCGGTGGTTTGCTTCGGCGTCACCACCCTCTTCACCTACTCCTACTACGGGACCAAGTGCTTCGGCTTCCTTTTCGGCGCCGAGCGCCAGGACTGGTACCGATGGGTCTACGTCCTGTTCATCGTCCTGGCCGCGGTGGTCACGCTGGAGGCCGCCATCGGCATCATCGACGGCGCCTTTGCCCTGATGGCGATACCGACCATGGTCTCCACCTTGCTGCTGGCGCCCAAGGTCCAGGAGGCCGCGGAGCGCTACTTCTCGGGTCTGCGGCGGGCGGAAAGCCAGCGCGCCTGACAGGGGGCATCGGCGCGTCATCAATCCTTGTTGCTGGCTTGCAGGGGCAGCGATTGGATGTCGCGTACTACCTCGGCGACCAGCCTGGCGGTCAGCCGGTCGAAGGCCTTCACCATGCCCTCCGGGGTGCTCTCGATGGTCGGCTCCTCCCCCGCGTAGCCCTTGGATACCAGGGAGCGGCGGTCGTCGCCGCGAATCAGGGTGAGATTGAGCTCAACCCGCACGCGCGGGGGGTGGTCCGTCGGCAGGTGCTCGAAGCGTGTCACCTCGCCACCGAGCAGATAGTCGGAGCGCGCGCGCTGCGCGGGCGTGATGACGACGGCGAAGCGGTGGGCCTCGCGCAGGGCGGCGGTCAACTCGCGCGCTATCGCCCTTCCTGGGGGCTCTTCCCACAACAGCAATGGGTAGCGCCTCACCTCCAACGGCTCCTCGGCGGTGCGGTAGACGATCTGGCGCCCGCCGAGAAAGCCACGCGCAGCGAGGTCGTTCACCAGCAGGGTTGCGCCCGCCACCGGTTTTCCGGGTGTGACCGGAACGGCCGGCTCGAGGGCGAAGAACCTGTCGCGGCTGGCGGGCTCTGGCGCGCCGCAGGCGGCCAGAAGCAGGGCCGTGATGATCGGGGGGAGACAACGACGGCAGGTCAGCGGAACCATGGTGTCTGCTCCTCCTGCTCGCGGCCCCTGATGATGACCGCCGGATTGTTGCGCAGGTCGCGCGCCAGGGCGGACAGGTCGCGTGTGGCGTCCTCGATGTTGGTAAGGATCGGCGCCAGGGTCGCCGCCAGCTCCTGCATCAGGTACTGGGCGTCGTCCAGGGAGCGCTCGATCGCCGGCCGGTTGTCGCTCACCAGGCCGCGGATGTCGACCGCGAGGTCACCGTAGTTCCTGACCGTGCGCTGGACGTCTGCGGTCTGTCCCTCAAGACCGGAGGATACCTGGGCCAGGTTCTCCGACAGCTGCTCGACGGCCGTCATGATGGCCTTGAGCTGCTCCGGGTTGACCGCCCGCGTGATCTCGGCGGAGAGCTGCTGCAGGTTCTCGAACACGCCCGCCAGGCGCTCGCGGTTCCCGGCATTGTCCCCGCCGGTGCCGAGCAGGTCCTCGATGGTCTTGATCTGCTGCTGAATGCTAGCGAGCGCCGGCGCGATGGTCTCGTCGACCATTGACTGGAGCGAATCCGTCAGCGCCGCGAGCTGTGTCATGAGATTCGTCTCCCTGCGGGTGGAGGCGATCACGCCCCCATCGGCGAGCAGCTCGTCCGCGGTTCCGGGCTGGATCTTGATCGCATCGCCCTGGAGCAGCCCCGCGGAGCCCGGCTGGGCGAGGCTGTCCTCGGGGATCGGCCAATCTTGCCGGATGCGCAGGGTCGCGCGGAAGCAGGGCATCCGGCGCGGTCTCTCGACCGCTCCCTCCTCGGGCGGTGGGCAGCGGGCGGCTTCACCCCCATCCCGGTTAGCGAACACGGGTCTCATCGACTCGACGATACCGATGACGTATCCGCCCTGGATGATCTGGGTTCCCGTCGAGAGCCCGGATGCGTCGGCGAAGTAGGCATTCAATCGGTAAGCGCCGCCGAGCAGGCCGGGGATCAGGACGGTCAGGACACCGAGGGTTACGGCCGCCATGGCGAGCACGAACAGGCCCGCCAGCATCAGGTCGCGCCGGTGACGGTCCGCCGTGCGTTTTCCCGGGGCGCCGATCTCGGGAGGCGAATAGAGCCGTTCCAGCCGGCTCATGGCCTGCCCCGCAGAACATAGCGAAGCTCCAGACGCTCTTGCGTCGCATTCGCGAGCAAGGACGGCGGGCCGTCGAACAGGATGCGTCCGCGGTCGATCACCGCCACGCGCTCGGCCTCGGCGAAGGGCAGTTCGGTGGTGTTTTCGGTCGCGATCAGGCTCAGGCTCCTGGTCGCCTGCTGCTCGCGCAGCAGACCCAGGATCTCGGTTGCGCTGGCTGGGTCCAGGCCGTCCGTGAGCCCGTCCCAGATCAGGAGCTTGGGCTCGTGGATCAGGGCACGGGCAAGCTCCACCCGGCGCCGCTGGCCAAGGGAGAGGGAACGCGGCAAGTGGTTTTCCATGCCGTCGAGCTGCAGCTGGGTCATGGTCAGGCGCGCGGCGCGGGCCATCTCGGCCTGCGTCAATGGCCGATCGCGCAGGGGCAGCAGCAGGTTCTCGAGGACTGTCAGATCCTCCAGAAGGGAGCCCCCCTGGAGGACCGCACCGAGCAGGTCGCGCCGCAGGCGGCGCATGGCTCGGTCGTCGAGCGAGCCCAGATCCTGGCCGAAGACGCTGATACGGCCGGCGGACGGGGCATCGAGACCGAGTATCAGGCGCGCCAGCAGGCTTTTTCCGGCCCCGTTGGGGCCGACCAGGAGCAGCCAATGCCCGGCCTCGAGGACCAGTGAGATCCCCGACAGGGCACAATGATTGCCGACATGTTGGAAGACGTTTTCCATCTCCAGCGCGTGCTCCACCGGCGCAATCTCAGGCCAGGACGAAGATCAGGTCCGTGAGCAGAATGGCCGTCACGGCGCCGATCATGGTCCGGGTCGCGGCTCGGGCGGCGCCTTGGGCGTCACGTCCGGCCATAGTGCCGTTCACGGTGGCGATGAGCGCGATCAGCAGAGCGAACAACTGGGGTTTGGCCAGCGCCTCGAGCAGGTCCGCTGGGGTGAGGGCCTGCCGCACGGCGTCCAGGAAGAGCGTTGGGGGAATCCCGCCGATGCCCCACAGCCAGAGGACTGCCGAGGTAAAGGTAACGAGCGTTCCCCAGACGACGAAGGCGAAGGACATCAACAGCATGGCCAGCAGGGTCGGTCCGACGGTGAACTGGATCGGGTTGATCCCGTTCACGAGCAGGCCGTCCATCTCGCCGCTCGCCGCCAGCCCCGCCTGTCGGACGGCGAGGGCAACCCCCGCGCGCCCGGCCACCAGGATACCCACCAGGATGGGCAGCAGCTCCATGAGCACGGTGTCGGCGATCGTCGTGAGGATCAGCTGCGGAAGATCGAACCGCATCAGCAGGGCGGCGGTCTGGTTGCCCAGAATCAGGCCTACGGCGGCCGTGACCAGGGTGATGGCCGGTAGAATGGATAGGCCGGCCTGGCGCAACGCGGAGGCGAAGGCCGGCAGGTCCAGGCGGGCGCGTCCGACCAGAATGCCGAGATAGAGGGCCAGGCAGGTCCTCAGGCAAACGGCGGCGAAACCGATTTGCTCGAGGGGACCGGTCGGGCCGGAGAACGGGCGCCTCGGAGGGGCTGGGATCTCGAGCTGTGCGGGCGCGGGCATGGGCGGATTGTAGAGCCATTGCGCGCAAAGCCCTAACCCGCGGAGGGCCGAGGCTCTGGCCGGATCGCGTCGCCGTTGGACGGCGGTGGCTCAGCCTCAGCCTTGGTAGAGCTCCGCGCGGATCTCGATGCGGCGGTTCCGAGCCCGGCCCTCTTCGGTGTCGTTGCTCGCCACCGGTTCGCTCGCGCCCGCGCTCGCGGTGCGGATGTACGTCGGGTCGAGCCCGCCAACGGAGACCAGGTAGCGCTTGCTCGCTTCGGCCCGGCGCAAGCCGAGACCGTAGTTGTATTCGCTGCTCCCGACTGAATCGGTGTGACCGACGATCGTTAGCTGCTCCAGGCCCGCGCTGGCCCTGACGCGGCGGGCGAGGTCGTCGAGGGCGTACTTCATGTCGGGCTTGAGCCGGGCGCTGCCGAAATCGAACTCATCGCTGGCGAGATCGATCGTGTAGTTGCCGATAATGTCCTGACGACCGCCCAGGAGCTCGCTCTCGATGACGCAGACCGGGGCAAGCCTGATGCGGTAGTTTCGACCCGGCTCGATCAGCCCCCATCGCCGGCATTCGTTCAACCCCAGGAAATAGCCGAAAACGTACTCTCCGGGATCAAGCTGGAACGAATATTCCTGCCCCCCCCACAGGCCATAGATCTCCCTGCCGTCGATGAGGAAGGTCATCGGGACCGGAAAGCCCATGATGGACCCCTCGCGGTATACCGTCACGTTCGCGGGTGTGCCGAAACTGCCGGATACCCGCGGTTCATTGATGAGCCCAACCTTGAAGCCGCAGCCGCTGAGGGCAAACAGACAAACCAGAAGGCACGCTTTTTTCATCTTGTTTCAACCATGACGAGTGCGCGGACACAGTTGCCGCGCGGTGCGGTTTTCCCAGCCATCACCGGGTCTGTCCCGAATGCACGACCCGGTCCGCCGGGGACACCGCGCATGCTGTTCGGCCCCCGAGTCCTGCCGCATTCAGAGGCTGGTTGTCAATTCTACCCAATATCGCGCGAGAATCGCGTCGAACTGTCGGATGGAAGGCAGTCAGGCGGTCGCTGGGGATTTCAGGCGGCGGGCGTGCGAGAGGGGAATGGCGGCGATGAAGAGGAGAGAGGGCTCGAATCCGGATACGATTGCTCGCATTTGCCGGATTCTCGAGCCCGGCGCGCGTTCAGGGCGAGGTCCCGGCACCGTGCGGGAAGACCTGACCCCAATCTGACTTCATGGAGACGACCGTCCAGCCCTCGTCGGCGGCCAGGTCGAGGGCTTTGTCCAGCTTGCCGAAGTGGCTCTCGCGGTCATAGGCGTACTCCCGCTCCGCGTCGTCGTGGTGGAGGATCAGGCCGAGGCGGCGTCCGTCGCCGGCCGTGGTCCACTTGAGCATCTGCAGGTCGCCGTCGGAGTTGCCGAAGGCAAGGATCGGTCGGCGGCCGATGTGCCGCTGGATGCCAACGGGCTTTCCCGTCTTGTCGTCGATGAAGGCGATTTTCGGCTCGCGGACGAGCACGGGCTCGCCGTCGCGCTCCTCGTACCTGAGCTCGATGGCGGAGCCTACGACCTGCTCGGGCGGGATGCCGTAGACGCGCTCGGTCCAGGGGCGCATGAAGTCGACGCCGCCGCCGGAGACGATGAAGGTCTTGAACCCATGGGCTCGCAGGTAGCTCAGCAGCTCCAGCATGGGCTGGTAGATGAGCTCCGTGTAGGGGCGCTCGAACCTCGGGTGCCGGGCCTTGGCGAGCCAGTCCGAGGCGATGCGCCCGAACTCCTCGCTGGTCATGCCGGCGTGGGTGGCCATGAGGAGCTGCATCAGGCCCTCCATGCCGGCCTCACCCAAGGCGGTCATGTCGCCTTCGAGTGCGGCCTTGAAGGGCTGCCGCTCCTGCCACTCCGGGTGCTGGGGCGCGAGGTCCTTCACCCGCTCCAGCACGAAGGCAAGCTGGGTGTACATGGGTTGCTCGACCCACAGGGTGCCGTCGTTGTCGAACACTGCGATGCGCTCGGCGGGCGGGACATAGTCAGGCGAGCCCTGGGTGGTCACGGCGGTGACGAAGGTCAGTATCGACTGCTCGGTCGCGCCCGCGTTCCAGGAGGGGAGTGGATCTTCGGAAACCGCCGCGGTCGCGGCTAGCCAGCAGGCGCAGAGCAAGCCCATGACTCCGAGCCATAGCCCCGACCTCCCCTGAAGGTGTTCGCCCTGGTGGGATTCGTCGTTAGACATCATGCGGGTCCTCTCGATCGTGGTCGCAGCGATTCACTTGGGGAGCGCCTTCACCTGACTCCCAAGCGGCGCCCGGGCCGCATGCGCAGCCCGGGCTTTTGAGGTTAAGGACATCCCTGTCGCCCTTTCTTCTGGACGCTAACCCCCGGACGGGGCCAGCGCGTCCATGACCTTATCCAGGCTGAAGCTCGCCGC
>CAYNBI010000097.1:0-14091 GCA_964395315.1 uncultured Chromatiaceae bacterium
CGCCGTAGGTGACCAGGGCGCCCGCGATCACCACCGCCAGGATGGCGCGCCTCGCGCCCAGTCGCCCGCCGATGAACCGGGCCACGCTCTGTACCGAGCCGCTGTCCTCCATGAGCTTGCCGAACAGGGCACCGAGCAGGAATATCGGGAAGAACTGGGCCAGGAAGCCCCCGGCCCCGGTCATGAAGGTCTGGGTCCAATGCGCCAGCAGGGGTTCCCCGGCGGCCAGCGCGGCGATCAGTGCCGCACCCGGTGTCAGGATCAGCACGCTCCATCCCCGGTAGGCCAGCCATATGAGCAGGCCGAGGCCAAGCAAGATTCCAGCGAGACCCATGAGTCAAACCCCTTCGAGCAGATGATCCAGATCGAGCGAGGCGCGCCTGCCCAGGTCGTCTCCGTGGCGTTCGAGGAAGGCCGCGCCCGAGCGCCTGCCCTCGTCGCGCAGCATCTCCAGGAACGCCCATTCCGCGTTGAGCTTCGAAGAGGCGCCGAGCTCGACCATCAGGTCGCTCGCGACCCGGTGCATGCGCATCGCCGCCCACAAGGCGCCCTCGGTGTGGCCCGGGTCGGCGACCTGGCGGAGCAGCGCGATCATGCGCAGCTCCTTGAGCAACGGGGAGTTGAAAGAGATCTCGTTCAGCCGGTTCTGGATCTCCTGAGCGGTGCGCGGCGTGCCCGGACGCTCCACCGGATTGATCTGGACCAGGATGGTGTCGTCGGCGCTGCACTCGCGCACCAGAGGCGAGATGGTCGGGTTGCCCGAATACCCGCCGTCCCAGTAAGCGTCGCCGTCGATCTCTACGGCCTTGTACATGGTCGGGAGACAGGCGGACGCCAGCAGGGCATCGGGGCTCATGTCGGCATTGCGGAAGACCCGCGGCCGGCCGGTGCGCACGTTGGTGGCGGTGACAAACACCGAGACCGGAGAGCGCGCGAGCCGCTGGAAGTCGATGGTGTCGGCCAGGATATCGCGCAGTGGATTGAAATCCATCGGGTTCAGGTCATAGGGCGAGAACAGCCGCGAGGCCAGATCCAGCGCCACGTAGGCCGGAGAGTGATCCAAGGTCCAGCGGCCGAAAAGCACGTCCAGGGGGCCGCGCTGCAACGGGCTGAAGCGCGCCGCATCGGAGACGCGCCGCCAGAAGCGTTCCAATGCGCTTCGCGCGCCCTCGGCGCCGCCCACGGCGAAACCATCGGCAAGCACCGCCGCATTCATGGCGCCGGCGGAGGTACCGGAGATGCCATCGATGCTGATCCAAGGCACCTGCAGCAGAAGATCCAGCACCCCCCACGCAAAGGCGCCATGGGCGCCACCGCCTTGCAAGGCGATATCGATCGAGACCGAGGGACGCTGTTCGCCGGAAATCGTTTCCGGAGGGGTGGACGAGCCGGCCATAGGTACTCCGGAATGCACTGAAGCGGCGGCGCACGCGGGCTGCACGTCGAAGGGTTAGGACGCCATGAAAAAACGCTCGGTATAATATCATCTCGCCTGCTGAAAGGAACGAATGCCGAAGTCATCGTCGCCGAGATCCCGCTGGTCTCCCCGACGACAGTTCGCGTCCCTGGTGAGCCGCGCGGCGACGCGCGTTGACATCGGGAGAACTGAGGCTCAACCCCTTTCGATTCGCCAACCGCGGACCCTGAACCGGCGCGCGGGATACGCTTCGTAATCCTCGCCCGGCACCACCCGGATTGGACGCTCCATGACCGCTTCGGCACCCCGATCCATTCGCCATGACCCGGACCTGCCCGCAGAGGTCGCGCAGCGATCGGTTCCCAGAACCCGCGCACGGCGTTGAGGTGACGACAGCGCCATGACGGGACCGCTCGGCTGGTCGGGTTCGCTACGCGCCGTCGTCGCGTGCACCGCGCTGGCGTCGGGTGTGGCGTCCGCTGCGGCTGACTTCCTGCCCTACTCCCTCGAAATCGAGGCCTCCGGCGACACCGCGGTCGACACCGCCATTGCCGATGCCTCCCTGCTCCGGGGCCTGCGCGACGAGGCCCCGGTAGGTCCCTTCGCGCTCCTGGCCCGTGCCGAGTCCGACGAATCGAGGCTTGACATCGTCCTGCGCAGCTTCGGTTACTACGACGCCAAGATCCTGATTCGCATCGCCGGGCGCGAGAGTGACGACCCCGCCCTTCTGCCCCTGCTCGAGAGCCTGCCACCCCAGCCGCCGGTCGATGTCCGGATCTCGATCACCCCGGGACCTGTTTACCGTCTCCGAAACGTCCGTCTCGAGGGCGCCGTGCCGGCGAACGCGCGGGCGGCATTCGATCTGACCCCCGGCGAGCCTGCCCGCGCCCAGGACGTCTTGGCGGCGGGCGAGGCGGTGCACGAGGCCTTGCGAGAGGACGGCTTCGCGTTGGCCAAGGTTCCGCCTCCCGATGCACTCGTGGATCACTATTCCCGCACCATGGACGTGGTCTACCGGGCGGAGCCCGGCCCGCGCCTGGCTCTCGGCGAGATCCGGATAATCGGGCTTGACCGGCTGCGCAAGGACGCCGCGCTGCGCCGCCTGGGCCTTTCCCCTGGCGAGCCTTACAGCACGAGCCGTCTGGAGGCGGCCCGGCGCGACCTGCTCGCCGGCGGCGTCGTCGCATGGGCCAGGCTCACGCCCGGAACCGAACCGGATGCCCAGGACCGCCTGCCGTTGACCCTGGAGCTGGCCGAACGCCCGCGCCGGGTGATCCGCCTGGGCGGCGCCTACTCCAGCGACGAGGGGCTGACGCTCTCGACCTCCTGGACTCATCGAAATCTGTTCGGCCGCGGCGAGCGGCTGACCCTGCGCGGCGACATCGGACAGGTAAGGCAGACCGACCTGAACGCGCTCAGCTACACCGCGAGCGGCACCCTGAGACTGCCCGACCTGTGGATGCGCGACCTCGACCTGCGGCTGGATCTCGGCGCCGTGAGCGAGAGCCTGGATGCCTACGACCGCGAGGCCGTAACCGCGGGTGCCGTACTCGAGCGGCGCTTTTCCGAACGGCTTGCCGGCAGCGCGGGTTTCGGCTTCGAACGCGCACGCATCGCCCAGGACGGTCCGGCGCAGGACTACCGGCTGCTCCTGCTGCCGCTGACCCTGACCTATGACACGACCGACAGCCCCCTGGACCCGCGCCGGGGCCTGCGCTTGGCGGCGCAAGCGACGCCGGCCGATGTGCTGCAGGGTGATGGATCGGGCTTCGTGCGTGCGCAGCTGGCCGTCTCTGCCTACCTGGATCTGCAGCAGGTTGGCGGGAACCTTCCCTGGCCCGGCTCCAGTACGCTCGCCGGGCGGGTCGTCGTCGGCAGCATCTTCGGCGCGGATCCCCGGGACGTGCCGCCGGACTGGCGCTTCTACGCCGGTGGGGGCGGCTCGGTCCGGGGCTATCCGTTCCAGTCCATCGGGCCCCAAACGCTCTCCGGCTCGCCCGCCGGCGGCGACGGATTGCTCGAGCTCGGCCTGGAGCTGCGCCAGAGACTGGGCGGCAACTGGGGCTGGGTCGCCTTCGCAGACGCCGGAGCGGTTTCGGAGGATGGTGTCCCCGGCACCGGCACGCTCGCAATCGGACTAGGTCTCGGGCTACGCTATTTCACCCCCGTCGGGCCGATTCGCGTCGATGTCGCGACCCCGCTCGACCCGCGCGATGGGGACTCACCCGTTCAGCTCTACATCGGCATCGGACAGGCTTTTTGATGGGACGCATCCTGCGCAACCTGCTGGCCTCCTTGCTGGTGCCCGTCGCGCTGCTGGCAGCGCTGCTGCTCGCACTCAACACCGATCCTGGCAGGCGTCTCGTCACCTGGGGGCTCGCCGAGCTGAGCGGCGGCCGGGTAGTCCCAACCGGGCTGAGCGGAACCCTGCCCTTCGCGCCGCGACTGCAGCGCCTGGAGCTGCGTGACGACCAGGGCACCTGGCTGGTCGTCGAGGGCGCGGCGCTCGCGATCGCCGCCGGGCGGCTGCTGCACGGCGAGTTGGCCGTGGAGACCCTCGGCGCCGCGCGCGTGGCTGCCACGCGGCTGCCGGAGCGCAGCCAGGAACCGGCCGGCTCCATCCGGCTCCCTCTCGCACTCGCAGTCGCGCGACTGGACATCCGCGAACTGGATCTGGCGCGGGCGCTGCCCGGCGCGCCACGGCTCGCGGTTGCGGGCAGCGGCTCCGTGCCCAGCGCGGGTGACGGCGAGCTGTCGCTGACGATCGATGCCCTTGACCGGTCCGACCGCTATCGGCTGCAAGCCGCGGTCGCGGCGGGGCGATTCAGGGCCGGGCTCGCGATCCGGGAGGGGCCTGGCGGACTTATCCAGGTCCTGGCCCACGCGGTCGACTTGACCCTTCCGGATGATGTCGGTATCTGGAGTTTGGGCGCCAGTGCCGAAGGGCCGCTGGAGTCGCTGGCGCTGAAGGCGATGCTCGACGCCGGAACCCTGCAGGCGTCGGCTGATGGCGTGCTCGACCTGGACGCTCGCTCCCTTACCCGGTTGCGCCTATCCGCCGGGCTTCCCGCCATGGCGCTCGGGGGGGGAACCTCATCCCGGATCAGCTGGAAGAGGATTCAGGTCGGTGCCGAGTTGCGCGGAACCCTGCTCGCGCCGGCTGGTAGCGCGCATATTCAGGCGCTGGGGCTCGCAGTCGGTGCCATGAGCCTGGACAACCTCACCGCAGCGGGTGCGGGCGATGGACAGCGCGTGCGTTTCGGTGCCGACATCGAGGGCATACGCACACCGATGGACCTGCCTGATACGGCCGTTTCTGCCCCGCTGCGCATCTCCGGAGAGCTGAGGCCAAGCCACCCCGCCCTGCCCTTCCATCTCGGCGTCCACCATCCGCTCCTTGAGCTCGCGGCCACCGGCGAGCTGTCCGGTAAGACCGCAAGGGCGGCGCTGAGCCTCCGGGACCTGTCCGCCTTCAGCGGGCTGGCGGGCCGGCCGCTGGCCGGAAGCGCCGAGATGGCGCTCGCCGGTGGGGCGCTCGATCCGGCCTGGGTGGATGCGACGGGCGAGGTCCGATTGACCGAGGCGCCCGGCGCTCTCCCCGAGCTGCTCGGTCCCACGGCGCGGGTCACGGTCTCGGTTCGGCGGCATGGACCCACCTGGCACATCGACTCCGCCGAGGTCGACGGGGCTGAGATCGCAGCCGGAATTCAGGGCCGGGTCGAGGCGGACCACCTGGATCTCGGGTGGCACCTCGACCTACCCGACCTCTCCCGGCTCGCCCCCGACCTGAGCGGGAGGGTCCGGCTCCTGGGCGGCGTTGCCGGACCAGCAACCGCCCTGGATCTGGTTGCCGATCTGACCGCTGATTCCGGACCGGATCAGCTCAGAGGCCGCATCGGCGCGCGGCTCTCCGATCCGCGCGCCGAGATCGACCTCAACGGCCAGTGGGCCGGACAGCCGGCCGTCATCCAGGCCGAGGCGGGTCGCCTGGCCGACGGCAGTCTGGGGCTCGTCCTCGCGGACGTCCGCTGGGCCAGCGTCACCGCCGCCGGGGATCTGCGCCTGCCGCCTGGGGCCGCGCCGCCGCGTGGCGAGATCCGATTGAGGGCAGAGCGGCTATCGGATGTCAGCCCCTTGATCTCGCCGCTGGTCACTCCCGACCAGGCCGGTCCAGGACTGGCAGGACGGCTGGACGCCCGCCTGCGCGTGACCGACGCGGGGGATGCGCTGATCCAGACCGAGGGTGAGGCACTGCGCCTGCCTGGAGCGGTCCAGATCGGCTCCCTCCAACTGGATGCCCGCGTGACGGACCTGCGGGGAAGCGCTGAAACCGAGGCGACGCTCCGCTTGCGCGGTCTCGACATGGACGGGATCGCGGGAGAGCTGAACATGACCGCCCGGGGGCCAGTTGCCGCGCTCGATCTGACCCTTGACTCGGGGCTCACCACACCGCTCGGTCCAGCCAGCCTGGCGGCAGCCGCCCGGCTGGATGCATCCGCGCGGCGCGTTGCGCTGCAGCGACTGGAGGCCCGGGCACTCGAGCAGAACTTGCGGCTCTCGGCGCCCGCAGTACTCGATCTGGCCGGGGGCGTGGCGGTCGACCGGCTGCGTCTGAGCCTGAGCCGGGGTGCGATCGAGGTCGCCGGCCGGGTGGCGCCGGCCCTCGATCTCGACGCAACGCTTACGAAGCTGCCGCTGGAGCTGGCGCGATTGGCGGCGCCGGATCTGCCCCTCACGGGCAGCCTGGACGCCGAGATTCGGCTCAGCGGATCGCCCGACGCCCCGAGCGGCTCCGTCCGCGCCGAGGCGAGCGCGGTACGTCTGACCGAGGGTGCCTGGCGCAGCATGCCCCCCGGTCTGATGACCCTCTCCGCGAACCTTGGGCCCAACGCGACGGAGATTGACGCCCGTGCTGAGATCGGTGCGCGCGCTGACCTGCGGGTGCGCGGAACCATCGGCGGGACCCCGACCGACCCCGGGTCCCTGGCGCTCAAGACCGACGGGAGGATCGATCTCACCCTGCTCGATCCCCTGCTGGCGGGCGGCGGGCGGCAGGCGCGCGGCCAGGCCAGGCTGGATGCCTCCGTGGCAGGCACCGCGGACGCACCGCGCCTGGACGGAAGGCTCGGCCTCGCGGAAGGGACCTTCTGGGATCGCCGGCTTGGACTCGCCCTGACCGAGATCGAAGGCGACCTCAGGCTTGCCGGGGACCAGGTGCGGCTGGAGCGTTTCAGGGCGCGGGCCGGGTCAGGCACCCTGGCGCTCGACGGGGACGTCGGCTTGCTGGCCGAGGGTCTGCCGCTCGACCTGCGGCTGGTCGCGCGCGATGCCAGTCCCATCCAGTCGGACCTTGTCAGTGTCCAGGGCGACGCCGACCTGCGGTTGCAGGGGCGCGCAGCCGACGCGCTGACCGCTTCCGGGGCCATGTACCTGAGCCGGGCCGAGGTCCGTCTCCCGGAGCGGCTGCCGACCGCCGTCGCCGTGCTCGACGTGCGCGAGCGCGGCGCCCGCGCCCGGCCCCCGCGGGCCGGGCGCAGCCCGGCGGGCTCGAGCCCGACTCCCATGCTGGGGCTTGACCTCACGCTGTCTGCGCCCCGGGCCGTCTACGTCCGCGGGCGCGGGGTCGATGCGGAGCTTGGCGGCGCGGTCCGCATACGCGGGACCCTGGAGGCGCCCCAGTTGAGCGGCGGGTTCGACCTGCTGCGGGGACAGTACGATCTGGTCGGCCAGCCCCTGCGTTTCAACCGCGGACGCTTCGGCTTCGATGGCGCCGCGGGGTTCAACCCGAACCTGGATCTGGAGGCCCGGGTCACCGCGGCCGGGAGCACGGCGATCCTGAACGTGCTTGGCACCGCCACGGCCCCGCGCATCGAGCTTCGCGGCGAGCCGGATCTCCCCGAGGACGAGGTCCTGTCCCGCCTGCTGTTCGGGGTCGCCGGCAGCCGCCTCTCGGGGTTCCAGGCGGCACGGCTGGGAATGGCGGCCGCCGCTCTCGCGGGTCTCAAGACCGGCGAGGGGATGATGGTCCTGGATCGGGCACGCTCCGGACTGGGGCTGGATCGACTGTCGATCGGAGCCGATGAGCAAGGCGATGCCGTCCTCGAAGGAGGGCGCTATCTCTCCGAGCGGGTCTACCTCGGGGCCCGTCAGGGCACACGGGCGGGCGAGACCCAGGGCGTGCTGCGCATCGAGGTTACACCCCAGATCCGCTTGGAGGCCGACGTCGGGGCCAGCGGCGGCACCCGCGGCGGCGGCGCCTTCGAGAAGGAGTACTGAGGAGCCGCTCTGAAACTGGACCAACGTGCCGTGGGACTGCCAACGGCGCTTCGCCCCCCTATTCGGCAACCTCACATCAACATCGGGCTTTCGTGGTGGACAGGTTTGTCGGCTCGCGTTTGGTACGAATGTGAGAACCCCGACCGCCGGAATTTCGTTCCACGGGGGCGAGGGATATCGCGGCAGGCCTGAGCCATCGCGGCGGATACGGCTCGCGGGCCCACGCGACATGTCTTACTATGCGCCCGCCCGGATTGCAGACGGTGTCTTCCAAAGGGTGCTTTCAGGAGCAGTGCCGTGCCACCCAGGTCGCCTTCGTCTTCTACACCCGGGGCGGCTCTCGCACCCGCTCGGAACTCCGGAGTGGAATCCCCGAGGACGGATTGGTCCGGGCGTCGGCGGAAGCTTATCCTTGCAACCGACCGCTGCTGACCCCAGGCAAGGCTTTCACAGCCGGAACCCACGCGTATCTCTATCCATCGGAGTCAAAACATGACAAATAAATTGGCAATCCCACTGCTGATCGTCACCACCATCACGCTGTCAGGATGCGGAAATACGACCACGAGTCGTGCCGGCAGCGCCGCGTTGTTCGGGGCCGCCAGCGGTGCCGCGATCGGCTCCTTGAGCGCGAATGCAGGCCGTGGTGCCCTGATCGGCGCCGGCGTCGGCGCAGTCGGAGGCTTTCTTTACGACCAGCACCGGCGGGGAAATATCGACTGATCCGTTGCGCTGTCTTGCCGCCCTCGGCACACCGGCTTGGGCAACGCATACAGGGGTTGATCTATGCCAGCAGCCGCGCCTCGGACTGACCGGTCGAATGGACGGCGACATTCCGCTTTGCGGCCAACCTGGGCGAGCCGGGCGTGTGGCAGCAAGTCGAGAAGCGGTGCTTAGGGCCGGGGAATTGCGGAATCGAGCGCCCCCGGTGCCCATCGGAAACGGAGACGCGGCCCTCGGGCCGCGTCTCACAGGCGTCGGATAAACGCCTTTCGGGAACTTCGCGTCTGCCCCTCTCGGGGCTGAACCGCCAGGTGCCGTGTTGCTTTTCGTCACCTCCCGGCAACCCCTGGATTTCGGAGCTGCCTTCAGGTTAGGAGTATAGACGGCGGCAACATTTTTTCTAGCGAATGGCACCCTCACAGCATCCGTTGCCATCAACCGTTCCCATTGTTCTGCTCGACCGCCGCCAGCACACCGGTCGCAGATCGCCGGGAACCGATGCGCGACCCGGTCCCAGGACAGCATCGGCCTGACCTCCTGGAGGCAGCTGCCCTGCACCCAGGCATCCCGCAGAAGGCCCCTGAAGTCGCTGGCGGCGGGGTCCTTCCCGCACAGGTCGAACGCGAACCCGCTGGCGTCCGCGTCGTCGCTGTACTTGCGCAGGTGGTTGCGGGCACGCTGGCAAGAGACTTGCCGGAGTAGGCCCACGAAGGATCGGCGCACATTGCCGCCAGACCCCGCTCGCGGGCACAATGGGGCAACGCGATCGAGTTGCCAGTCCACCATGCAGCGCTTCGTCCTCGACACCAGCATCTTCACCAACCCGGACGTCTTCCGCGGCTTCGGAGCCGATGCCCAGGAGGCGATCCGCCGTTTCGCGGGTCTGGCGCGGGCCACCGGCGCGGAGTTCTACATGCCCGGTTCGGTGTATGAGGAGCTCTGCAAGATCAAGGACCTGTCGGAAGTGGGGGCGGAGTTCGAGTCCGTGGTGCGCATTCGTTCGCCGCGAAAGCACGAGATCACCATTCCCGGCGCCCTGCTCTATGAGCTGATCGAGGAGGTTCGTTACCGCATCGACCGCGGTCTGCGCATCGCCGAGGAGGCGGCCAAGGAGGCCGCCCAGTCAACCGAGGACCCCGGCCGGCTGATCAACAAGCTGCGCGGCCGCTACCGGGAGGCCCTGCGCCAGGGAATCCTCGACAGCAAAGAGGACGCGGACGTGCTGCTGCTCTCCTTCGAGCTGGAGGCTGCCCTGGTATCCGCCGACGAGGGGCTGCGCAAGTGGGCCGACAAGGTGGGAATCGAAATCGTCCATCCGCTGAACTTTCCGCGCATCCTGGAGAAGCTCGGGACGACTCCGGACGGGTGAGGGACCCGCGCGCTGCGCCTTGCGGGCTTCACGACGCAGTCCGCGTGCAGTGCGCCAGCCAGCGGTCGAGCAGGCGTTCCATGAGGGCGTTGTTGGCCCGATACACCTGCTCCCCCTTTCCGAGTACGGTCTCCCGGGACTGCACATGCCCGCCCGCGACCAACCGGCCCGCATCGCGCTCGGCCAGCCTGCGCACCCAGTCGCGCCGCACCTCGAGATGAAACTGCAGCGCCAGCACCCGCTCCCACACGAAGCCCTGATTCTCGAACGCCCGGCTGCCGGCGAGGCGCAGTGCGCCGTCCGGGATATCGAAGGTATCCGCATGCCAGAGAAAGGTCTCCAGCTCAGCTGGCAGCTCCGACCCCACCGGATGCGAGCGCGACTGGGCCGACGCATGGACCCGGTGCCAGCCGACCTCCGGCAGGGGCCCGGCGTAAGTCGCGGCACCGAGGACGTCCGCCAGCAGCTGCGCCCCGAGGCAGACGCCGAGGACCGGCCTGCCCGCCTCGATGAAGGACGCTATCGCGCGCTTTTCCCTTTTCAACCAGGGGTGGCTTTCCTCCTCCCAGACGCTCATGGGGCCGCCGAGAACGACCAGGCAATCGGCCTCCGCCGGCCCCGGCAGGTCGGACGCCAGCGGCACCACGGTCTCCGCCCAAGCGTGCCCCCGGCTCGCGGCCCAGTCGGGCAGGTGGATCTCGCCGCCGAGGTTGCTGTGCAGCAGACAATGAATCTTCAAGGCATGTCCCTTGGCACCGAATCGCGGCGCGCACCAGCGCCTCAGTCGACGATGGCCGCGCCCCGGAAGAGCTGGTGCAGCAGGCCCGTGAGCTTGGGTACCTCCTTCTCGAACTCCAGCACCCAGTAGCCCCCTTGCTGTTCAAGACTGGTCTGCACCACGTGGGTGTGACCGAGAATGGAACGCAGGTGACCCATGAACAGCTCCGCGTTGTCGCGCCTGCGGAAGCGGCAGCGGAAGTCATGGAAGACGCGCCCCTCCTGCTTGAAACGCCGGACCGACGAGACCAGCCCCTGCAGAAAAGCCCGTCCCAGGTCGCGCTCCAGATCCGCGTCCACCGCGCGACCGACCTCGTCCAGGTAGAGGGCCATACGCAGGATACGGCCGGTGAAGAAGTCCCCCGGCAGCTCCACCGTGTCCGCCGAACGCACCTCGATATCGTAGACGCCGGACCAGGCGGTGACGTACTTGGTGCGGCGTCCCGTCGCGGAATCCTCCTTGATCACGACTCCCTCCCGCCCGTCGGCGTCCAGCGCCTCGACGATGTCGCGCACCTGCTCCCACTGTCCGGGCTCGAAGCGACCGTAGACCCGCGCCGTGGGCAGGCCGAAGCGCTCGCAAAGCGACTGCTTCTCCTCCTGACCGAGAAACACCGGCCGGTCCATGCGCATCAGGTCGAAGACGAACAGCGCCACGTCCTCCTTCACGAAGGACGGCCCGCCCTGGGTGTAGGGGTTGTCGGGGCCGGCGAGCTCGGCGCACAGGATCAGGCGCGGCTCGGCCTCGAAAATGGCGGGATCGATGAAGTCCTGCGCACGGTCGGTGGCGAAGGGACAGACATAGCCGCCGCGGGACAGGGCCACCAGCTCGTCGCCGGAGCGGAAGATCCGGACGTTGAAGCCGTCGATCTTCTCCTCGACCCAGAAGGGATTGGCGAACTGCTGGGCGAGCCCCTGCTCGAGGCGGAAGATGCGTCCGATGTGTGGATAGCCCGGGACCAATCGCCCGCCCCAGGAAACCGTGCCCTTGGGACTGCCGCGGAAGTCGTCGCTCAGGCGCAGGTAGCGCGCGCCGCGGTGGGTCTCCCAGCGCGCCTTGCCGCGGCTGACGGCCTCGTCGAATGGCGGCGGAAGTCCGGTCATGGATCAATGGGGCCTGCTGTCGACTTCGTCGGCCAGGACCCGCAGGCCCTCCGACACCCGGACCCGGTAGGGCGAGGGGTCCTTGAGGAGCTTGACCCCGGGCGCGAGGAGCTTGAGCTGCCCGGTCAGACGCGCGCGGATGGCGGCCAGATCTTCGGCCGGCCCGATGCGCCTGCCGCCGCGCATCACCGGCTGAATCAGGGCCTCGCCCTCGGCTTGCTCGGTCGCCAGGGCGAGGAGATCCTCGGCATAGAAGCCATCCAGCCCGATGCGCCGGTAGACCTGCTTGCGACCGGGCCAGGAGGCCTTGCCCTCGGAGCGCTTGCGCCTGGCCTGACCGGCGTATTCCTGGAGCTTGTAAGCGCAGTCCAGGTAGGGGGCGTCGGCGGAGGTGTCGAGCTTGGTACCGATGCCGAAGCCGTCGATGGGCGCGCCCTGGCTCAGGAGACGCACCAAGTCGTCCTCGTCGAGCCCGCCGCTGGCGAAGATGTGCGTGGACCTGAGCCCCGCCCGGTCGAGGATCGCACGCACGTGATGGGCATGGGCGTTGAGGTCGCCGCTGTCCAGGCGCACCGCCTTGACCTGGATACCGTGCTCCGCCAGGCTCGGGGCGAGCTCGGCGACCCGCTCCGCGCCCGCCTCCGTGTCGTAGGTGTCGACGAGCAGGACCACATTGTCCGGCTGGGCGTGCGAGAAGTGCTCGAAGGCGTCGATCTCGCGCGCGTGGGCCTCGATGAAGGAGTGCGCCATGGTGCCGAAGGACGGCACGCCCCACAGCCGGTCAGCCAGGACGGTCGCGCTTCCGGCGAAACCGGCGATGTAGCTCGCCCGCGCTGCGAGGAGCCCCGCCTCCGCCCCGTGTGCGCGGCGCATGCCGAAGTCCACCAGCAGCTTCCCGGGCGCCGCCAGCACCGAGCGCACGGCCTTGGACGCGATCAGGGTCTGCAGGTGCAGGAGATTGATCAGCCGGCTCTCCACCAGCTGTGCCTCGCGCATGGGCGCCGTGATTCGCGCCAGGGGCTCGTCGGGGAAAAAGACCGTGCCCTCCGCCATGGCGTCCAGATCGCCGGTGAAGCGCCATCCCGCCAGGGAATCCACGAAGTCGGCGCTGAACCTGCCGCTGGCCCTGAGCCATTCCAGATCCTCGTCAGAGAACCTTGCCTGCTCCAGGAAATCCACCAGCTGCTCGAGCCCCGCCGCGATCAGGAACCCCCGGCCGGGCGGGAGCTTGCGGACGAAGATCTCGAATACCGCGGTCTCGTCCATCTCCTGCTCGTAGTAGCCCTGGAGCATGGTGAGCTGGTAGAGGTCGGTGAGCAGAATCGATCGGGTCGGGTCCATCGCCTTCCCCCTCAGCCACCGGTGCGGACTCGCCGGGCGCCCGCGGACCGCATCTCCTCCACCGCCCGCTCACCATCCCCCGGGGCCACATCCACCGCCCGCACGCCATCCTCGATCAGCACCACGGCGAATCCCTCCCGCAAGGCGTCGAGCACGGTGGCACGCACACAGTAATCGGTCGCGAGGCCGCCGACGAAGACCCTGTTCGCACCCAGATCCCGCAGGCGAGGGGCCAGTTCGGTTCCGTCGAAGCCCGAATAGGCGTCCCGGTCCGGACTTGTCGCCTTGGAGACGATCTGCGCACCGGCGGGCAGCTCGAGATCGCCGGAGAATGCCGCACCCGGGGTTTCCGCCACGCAGTGCCGCGGCCATGGCCCTCCCCGATCCGCGAAGGAGCAATGATCACGGGGGTGCCAGTCGCGGGTGGCGAAAACCGGCAGGTTCCCGGCAACGAAGCGCGCGATCCACCGGTTGAGCACCGGGATCACGGCATCTCCGTCCGGCACCGCCAGACTGCCCCCGGGGAGGAAGTCGTTCTGCACGTCCACCAGCACAAGGGCGTCGCCCGGACCTGGCGTTGGGACATCGGAGACTCGGGTCGGCATGGCTCCACCTGGCTGCGCCGCGTTACCGTCATTCCCCTTTCATTATGACCGCTCGCACGGCGGCGTGTGCCGCCTGGGAGCCGCTTGCCGCGCCCTCGTCCCCGGGCACGGGGGAGACGCCGACTTCTGGCCATCCTGGCCCGAACAAGCATGCACCTGGGCCGCGGGAGGCGCTGAGCTGATCGGCGTCCCTAGTCGTGCGCGATCTCCTTGTCCGTGAACAGGTAGTCCTTGAGCTCGTGATCGAAGGCGGGGTCCTTGCGGCGGATCCATTCCAGCACCATGGCCGCGTGCTCCTTCTCCTCGTCCCGGTTGTGCGCCAGGATCGCCCTGAGCTCCTTGTCCCTGCAGGCGTCGACGCGCTGGTTGTACCAGTCGACCGCCTCCAGCTCCTCCATCAGCGAAATGATCGCCCGGTGCATGTCCCGCGTGTCATCGGAAAGCTCGTTGATCGGCTCGTGGTAGCCTTCGTTTGCCAT
>CAYNBI010000098.1:0-13771 GCA_964395315.1 uncultured Chromatiaceae bacterium
CGGTGAGACGAGGGCCTGGGACTTCGCCGCGAAGGGCAGCCTCTGGTGGCTTCTGGTGTTCGCGTTCGCCCTCGGATTCGGAACCACGGTGGCCGAGCCGGCATTGATCGCCATCGCCGAGGAGGCGGCCGAGGTCGCCGCCCGCGGGGGCATGATCGCGGACGACACCCTCGCCCGGCAAGGCTACGCGGAGGGCCTGCGCTACACGGTTGCGGTCTCGGTGGGTTTCGCGATCGTCCTCGGGGTGCTGCGCATCCTCCGCGGCTGGCCGATCCAGTACCTGATCATCTGCGGCTACATCGGCGTGGTCATCATGACCGCCTTCGCTCCCAAGGAGATCATCGGCATCGCGTACGACTCGGGCGGCGTGACCACCTCCACGATCACCGTTCCCCTGGTCACCGCCCTCGGCGTCGGGCTCGCGTCCAGCATCGAGGGGCGCAATCCCATGATCGACGGCTTCGGTCTCATCGCCTTCGCCTCGCTGACGCCCATGATCTTCGTCATGGGCTATGGAATCGCCTTGTGAACAGCTACCTGGCCAGCCTGTGGGGCTCCCTGATCGCCACCGTCGACGACGTACTGCCCATTATCGGCATCCTCGTCGGCTTCCAGGTCCTGGTGCTGCGTCGACGCATTCCCAACCTCAAGCAGGTGCTGCTTGGCTTCGTGTTCGTGCTGCTTGGCCTGACCTTCTTCCTGGAGGGCTTGGAGCGGGCGCTGTTCCCGCTAGGCAAGCTGATGGCCGAGCAGCTCACCGCACCGGACTTCCTCGGCTTCACCGGCGGCGAGACCGCCATGAGCGAGCACTGGCAGTCCTTTGTCTGGGTCTATCTGTTTGCCGCCGCCATCGGCTTCTCGACCACCATCGCCGAACCTTCGCTGATCGCCGTGGCCATCAAGGCCAATCAAGTCTCCGCGGGAGCGATCAAGACCTGGGGCCTGCGCATCGCCGTGGCCATCGGTGTCGCAATCGGCATCGCGCTCGGATGCTTTCGCATCGTCACCGGCACTCCATTGCACTGGTACATCATCACGGGCTATGTCTTCGTTCTGTTCCAGACCTGGTTCGCGCCGCGAACCATCATCGCCCTAGCCTACGACTCCGGTGGCGTGACCACATCCACCGTGACGGTGCCCCTGGTCGCGGCCCTCGGACTCGGACTGTCGAGCAACATCCCCGGGCGCAATCCCCTGCTCGACGGATTCGGCCTGATCGCCTTCGCCAGTCTGTTCCCGATGATGACGGTCATGGGCTACGCGCAGCTCAGCGAGTGGAGCGCAAGGCGCGCAGCCCGCAACGCACAAAGAACCTCAGGAGATTGAGTCATGCACTTCAAGCTCATTGTTGCATTGGTCCAAGACAGTGAGACCCACGCGGTGCTCGAGGCGTCCCGCAATGCCGGCGCTACCGGCTCGACCGTCATCAACCAAGCGCGAGGTGAGGGGGTGGAGAAATCCAAGACCTTCTTCGGCTTGACCTTGGAGACCCAGCGCGACGTGATTCTGCTCCTGGTCGAGGAGCACTTGAGCCGCACCATTCTCGAAACCATCGCCAAGGCCGGTCGTTTCGACGAGAAACCGGGCAGCGGCATCGCATTCCAGATCGACGTAGAGGACGCGGTAGGCATCAGCCATCAGATCCGCAAACTCTCCGAGGTCGTGCAAGAGGAAATCTGATCATGAGCGAAAAGAAGCTGGTACGGGTGCGCGACGTCATGAAGCCCCAATTCGACACGGTAGAGGGGATGGCTACCGTTGCCGAGGCCCTGGACACCATGCAGCATGTCGACACCAAGTCCCTGATCGTGAAGAAGCGCCACGACAACGACGAGATCGGCATGGTGCTGCTGTCCGACATCGCCCGTCAGGTGTTGGCGCAGGACCGCGCCCCGGACCGGGTGAATATCTACGAGGTGATGTCGAAGCCGGTGATCACGGTTCACCCGGACATGGACATCCGCTACTGCGCGCGGCTGTTCGGCCGTTTCGACCTGTCTCGCGCCCCGGTGGTGGAGAACCGGGAGGTGATCGGCATCGTGAGTCTCACCGACCTGGTGATGAAGGGCATGGTGCCCCATCTCTGACCCCGATGGCCCGGCCCGCCGAGCGGGAGCCATGGGCGCTCGGGCCAGGCTGATGAACGGCTGGCTACCGAACGCGCGGCCTGTTCCGTCCCCGAACTGGGACGAGCGGCCCGCCGGCGCCATCGTCGATCTGCTCGTCATCCACGGCATCAGCCTGCCGCCGGGCTCGTTCGGCGGGCCCTGGATCCAGCAGCTGTTCCAGAATCGGTTGGATACCCGGGCCCATCCCTACTTCGGCGGAATCGCGCACCTGCGAGTCTCCGCCCATCTTCTCATCCGCCGCGACGGCGAGCTCATCCAGCTGGTCGCCCTCCAGCATCGCGCGTGGCATGCCGGCGTTTCCTGCTTCGACGGCCGCGATTGCTGCAACGACTTTTCGATCGGCATCGAGTTGGAGGGGACCGACGAGATTCCTTACGAAGCGGCGCAGTACCGGGTCTTGGCCCGAACCACGCACGAGATCCGGACGCGCTATCCCGGCATTACCGGGCAGCGGATCGTCGGCCACAGCGACATCGCCCCAGGCCGCAAGACCGACCCCGGACCCGCCTTCGATTGGGAGCGGTTCCGCGCGCTGGTGTCCTGAATCCCGATCATCCCCGAGACGGGTTCGCGTCCGCATCCACGGCATGCGCGTTGGTCCTGCGGTACGCCCGTTGAACAGAGCGCAGATTCTTTCCTGCAGGGCGTGACACCGACTTTCGCAGACAGCTTCTGGGGTTAAACCTTGCCACCGGCGGTCGAACCAAGCTCGGAATCGAGAAGCTGGATCTGCTCAACAATCTTCACCAACTTCTGCCCTGACGGCGTCAGTGAATACTCGGTTCGTGGCGGGATCTCAGCGAAACTGCGTTTCTCGAGCAGACCGTAGGCCGTCAGTTTCCGGAGCCGCTCCGAGAGGACTTTCGTGGAAATGCCCTCGATATGCCTTTCCAGCGCGCCAGGCCTCACGATCCCCGCCCCAATGGCGAGCAGGACGGAAACAGACCACTTGCAGCCGACGACCTCTTCGAGCTTGCGGTAAGCGCTTTGCCCTGGCTTGCTAATTTTTTTCTCCTTCGATTGCGACAAGTTACACCAACAGGTGCGTACCCCACCAAATCGTGCCCGCTTACCCTACGCAACGAATGAAACTATCGTGGAATCGTGCGCACACGACTGAATATATCCGATACAGGAGCACAATCATGACCGCCAAAGCCGTTTTCTACCACGCAGGTTGTCCCGTCTGCGTCGCTGCGGAAGACAACCTGGCCAACGCAATCGACCGTTCCCGCTACGACCTGGACGTCGTGCATCTCGGATACGACAAATCCCGCATCCCGGAGGCCGAGGCAGCCGGTGTCACGTCGGTGCCGGCGCTGGTGCTTGACGGGATTGCGTTTCACATCAATTTCGGCGCCAGCTTGTCCGACCTCAAGTAGCCGCGCCGCGTCGTGACGCGGTGGCCCTCAAACACGAAGGGCCTGGGCGATCATCGCCTAGGCCCCTGCTTTTATGGTGCGCCCTGTTGGATTCGAACCAACGACCACCTGATTAAAAGTCAGATGCTCTACCGACTGAGCTAAGGGCGCGAACGGATCGCGAAGTATAGGTAAATCTGCGCCTTTTTTGAACCCCGCTAGGGTTGTCGATAGGGCGTCGGATCCGGCACTTCAGCCGCTCGGAAGCCTTCGATGCGCAAGCGGCAGGAGTCGCAGACGCCGCAGGCACGCCCGCGCGCATCCGCCTGGTAG
This sequence comes from uncultured Chromatiaceae bacterium, assembly GCA_964395315.1. Taxonomy (GTDB): domain Bacteria; phylum Pseudomonadota; class Gammaproteobacteria; order Chromatiales; family Chromatiaceae; genus CAVORB01. The sequence continues at coordinate 3,824 of CAYNBI010000098.1, forward strand.
CAGGAGACGGTGAGCCCATAGTCGACTCCAAGCTCCGCGCCCCGGCGGATGATCTCGGCCTTGCTCATGGCGATTAGAGGCGCGCGAACGCGCAAGCGCCTGCCCTCCACCCCCGCTTTGGTTGCGAGGTTGGCAAGCCGCTCGAAGGCATCAATAAATGCCGGCCGACAATCCGGATAACCGGAGTAGTCCACCGCATTGACACCGATGAAGATGTGCCGGGCATCGAGGACCTCCGCCCAGCCCAGGGCCAGCGCCAGAAACACAGTGTTGCGGGCGGGCACGTAGGTAGCCGGGATGCCCTCGGCAGGGGCCTCGGGAACCGCAATGGCGCTGTCGGTAAGAGCCGATCCGCCAATGGCTGTGAGATCGACCCGGATGGTCTTGTGCTCGATCGTACGCAGATGATCCGCGACCCGACGGGCGGCGGCGAGCTCGGCCTGATGGCGCTGCCCATAGTCGATGCTCAGCGCGTGGCAGGCGAATCCCTCGCTGCGGGCAACAGCCAGGGCAGTCGCGGAGTCGAGGCCGCCGGAAAGGAGGACGATAGCCGATTTCATCGCATTACCCATTGCGCCAACGATCTGGCCGGATACCAGCACTTGGCGTTGGGCCGGTTCGCATCAGGCGCCCCAGAAGGTTCCGCTCTCATCATCGCCCAGGCTCGTCACCCCAGAGGATCTTGTGCAGCTGAAGCTGAAAGCGCACTGGCAGTCGGTCGCGCAGGATCCATTCGGCAAGGTCGGTCGGCGCAAGCCGGCCCTCCGCCGGGGAAAAAAGCACGGAGCAGCGGCGCGGGAGATCGTGTTCGACTACTTGCGCCGCAGCCCATCGGTAGTCGGTCTCGTCGCAGATGACGAACTTGACCTGATCCGTGGACGCCAGATGCTCCAGATTGCCCCAGAGGTTGCGGGCGACCTCGCCCGAGCCGGGGGTCTTGAGGTCCATGACCTTGACCACCCTTGGGTCCATATGAGCGACGTCCAGGGCGCCGGCGGTCTCGATGCATACCCTGTAGCCAGCGTCGCAGAGTGCGGCAAGCAGAGTCGGGCAGTCGCGCTGGGCCAGGGGCTCGCCGCCGGTAACGCAGACGTGCCTGACCGCGAAGCCCGCGATGCGCTCCAGCACCTCCTCGATCGTCATCGATTCCCCGCCCGTGAAGGCGTACGCGGTGTCACAGTAGGTGCAGCGCAGCGGGCAGCCGGTAAGCCGGACGAAGGCGGTGCGCTCACCGGTCGTGAGCCCCTCACCTTGCAGGGAGTGGAAGATTTCGGTAACGCGCAAGCGGGAGACCGCACTCATCTTAGGACGACGGCGGTGCGCTCACCGGTCGTGAGCCCTTCGCCTTGCAGGGAGTGGAAGATCTCGGTAACGCGCTGGCGGGAGACGACACTCATCTTGGATGGCGATTCGCCTTGCAAGGACTTACCGAGCGGCGGGGTTTGCGACAGGGATCGCCGCTCGGTACGGAAGGTCCTTGGCTCGCCCTGACAAAGGGGGATCCCTTAGCGCCCGTCCTTGGCCATGCGCTCGAGGCGGCTCTGGGCGAGCCGGGCCTCGGTGGAATCGGGGAATCGCTGGATCACCTCTTGAAAGCTCGCTCGCGCCCCTTGCAGGTCGCCCTGATCTTGACGGGTGTAACCGAGCTTGAGCATGGCACCGGGCACCTTGGGGCTCAGCGGGTAGTTGTCCAAGACGAATTGAAACTCGGTCATCGCCCCGGAATAGTCGCGCTTGACGTAGTAGGTCTCGCCCAGCCAGTAGTGGGCGTTGTCCGCGAACTCGCCGTTCGGGTAGACGGTGAGCAGGTCCTGGAACGCCTTGACGGCCTCGTCATACCGACGCTCCTTGAGCAGGTCGAAAGCGGCGCGATAGGCATCCTTCTCCGGCGGCAACTGGACTGCGGACGCGCCGCCGCCCGTCGCACCGAGATCGAGTGCCGAGCTCGCTGGCCCCTCGGGCGCCGGGGCGTCCGCGGGGGCCGATGCCCGGGGCGTCGGCTGGGCAGGGACCGCCGCGGCACCTGCCCCCTGGCCGCGCAGGCGCCCGTCCAGATCCAGATACTGGTCCTGTTGCTGCTTCTTGAGTGTATCGAGCTGGTACTGCTGCATCTCCACCTGGCCCCTGAGCTGCTGCATCTCCTGCTGCAGGCGTTGGAGCTGCAGGACCAGATCCGACAGCCGCTCGTCGGCGGGCCAGGCGAGCCCCGGCGCCAGGGCGACGGTGGAAAGGATCAGGGTAAGGATAATTTTCATCGGGAAATGCCTCAGTACACCAGCTCAACCCGGCGGTTGAGCGCCCAGGCGGAATCGTAGTGACCCGGGTCGGCGGGCTTCTCCTCTCCGTAGCTCATGGTCTCGATCTGGCTGCCCCCCGCCCCCTCGGCCAGCAGGAAGCGGCGCACGGCGTCCGCGCGTTGGTCGCCCAAGGCGAGGTTGTATTCACGGGTACCGCGCTCGTCGGTGTGCCCCTCGAGCATCAGGCGCGCGTTGGGGTCGCCGGAGAGATATGAGGCGTGGGCACGCAGGATGTCGACGAATTGGGGCAGGATCTCACTGCGGTCGTAATCGAAGTAAATCACCCGCTGGTACAGGGGGCTGGCGGGGTTGTTGAGGTCCGCGGCGGTATACCTGCCGGGCCCTCCCAACCCCGCCGTTCCGACCCCGGCACCCGCCCGGTCCCCGACGCCCGCGCCGGGCTCCTTCTCATCGACGGGCTTCGACGGACAGCCGGCCAGAAGCAGCACGGATGCCAGCATGGCGATGACGCCGAAGGTCTTGTTCAAGCTTCTCTCCTCGTAACCTGGAGGGTTTTGCGGCCGGGTTGGCGAGGCGATGCCTCGACGTCCATCGTGGCGCGGAATCAGCGTGGGAGCGGCGACCATGCCGGCTCGCGTACGTCTCCCAGGTCCTGGGAGAGACGCTGCCCGACGCTGCCGTCGACGGAGACCGCTGCCAGCACGCCGCGTCCGTTGTGCAGGGTGGCATAAATTACCATGCTGCCATTGGGAGCGAAACTGGGCGACTCGTCCAGCCCGCCGTCGCTCAGGAGCCGGATGACCCCGGTGCCGAGATCCATCAGACCGATGCGGAAACGTCCGGCGGCCCGGGTAACCAGGACCAGGGAGCGCCCGTCCGGGGAGTAGGAGGCGCGGGCGTTGTAATCGTTCTCGAAGGTGACGCGCTGGGGCGTGCCGCCGGCCGCCGGCACCTTGTAGATCTGCGGGTTGCCGCCGCGGTCCGACGTAAAGACGACATGGCTGCCGTCCGGGGACCAGGACGGCTCGGTGTCGATTCCGAAGTGGTTGGTGAGCTGGCTGGTCTGGCGGCTGACCAGGTCCATCACGAAGATGTCCGGATTGCCGTCCTTGGACAGGGTCATGGCGAGCCGGCGGCCGTCCGGGGAAAAGGCGGGCGAGCCGTTGATCCCCTTGTATGAGGCGACCCGTTCGCGATTTCCGGTAGCGAGGTCCTGGACGAAGACCGCCGTCTGCCGGTTCTCGAAGGAGACGTAGGCGAGCCGGCGGCCGTCCGGAGACCAGGCCGGGGACAGGATGGGGTCCCGGGAAGAGACGATGGTCTGGGGATTGTAGCCGTCGGCGTCCGACACCCGCAGGGTCACCCGTCCGCCGCCTTCGGATGTCACGTACGCGAGGCGGGTGGAGAACACCCCGGGCGAGCCGGTCAGTCGTTCATAGATCACGTCGGCGATCCGATGCGCCGTATAGCGCAGCTCCGCCGGGCGGCTGCCGAACTTCATCGCGGCGAGTTGCTCCCCGCGGAAGACATCAAAGAGGACGAAGCTGACGTCGTAGCCGCCGGTACCGTCGGGGGTGACCTCGCCCACGACGAGGTTATCCATGGACAGCAGGCGCCAGTCGCGCAGGTCGACCTGATCAGCGGTATGGGGGGTGGCCAGCATGTCCCGTCGCGGCATGGGCTTGAAGCGCCCGGTGCGCGCGAGGTCGGCCGTGATGACCGCCGCTACGTCCTCCACCAGGCCGGCGCCCGCGGGTTGGCCGAAGGGCACGATCGCGATCGGCTGCGCACCCTCGGCGCCGCCGGTGATCTCGATGGTCAGCCGTGCCTGCGCCGCGCCCTGCAGCCCCAGGGTGAATATCAAGAAAACCAGTGTGGGCAGTCGTTTCATGGTCTGTGCTCAGTTTCCAGCCTTGAACTCGAAGCGAAGCTCGCGGAAATGCTCGAACAGGCGTCCGCTCGGCACCGGCAGGGGGGACGCCTTGTAGACGGCCGCGACCACCGAGCGGTCGAAGGGCCCGTTGCCGCTGCTGCGGATGATTCTCGCGCTGCCCGCAACGATCTCCCCTCCCGGTATGAGCCGGACCTCTACCGTACACGAATTATCCGGGCGGCTGCCAACCGGGCGCACCCATACGCTGCGCACGCGATCGTCGATCGCCGCTACATAACGGTCTATCTCGCTGGCGGACCGCTCCTCCTCCAGCGCGGACAACAGCTCCTGTTCCCGCGCCTGCTGCGCCGCTTGCTCCGCCCGGCGTTCTTCCTCGGCCTGACGGCGGGCCTCCGCTTCCGCCTCCCGCTTGGCTTGGGCCTTACGCCGGGCCTCTTCCTCGGCCTTGCGGGCAGCTTCGGCGCGTTGGTGGGCTTCCCTCTCGGCCTTGCGCTTCGCTTCTTCGGCTGCCGCCCGCTCGGCTTCGGCCTTGCGGGCAGCTTCGGCCCGCTGACGGGCTTCCCTCTCGGCCTTGCGCTTAGCTTCTTCCGCCGCTGCCCGCTCGGCTTCCGCCTTGCGCCTGGCGTCTTGCTCGGCCTTGCGCTGTGTCTCCGCCTTGCGCCTCGCCTCCTCCGCGGTCTGGCGTTCGGCCTCGGCCTTGCGCTTGGCCTCTTCCGCGGCCGCCCGCTCTGCCTGTGCCCGCTGCCGGGCCGCTTCTTCGGCCTTGCGCTGCGACTCGGCCTGACGGCGGGCTTCGTCCTCCGCCCGGCGTTCGGCTTCCGCCTGGCGCTTCGCCTCCTCGGCCGCCATGCGCTCGCTCTCCGCGCGTTGGCGGGCTCGCTCCTCGGCCTTGCGCTGGGTCTCAGCCTCGCGTCGAGCCGCGTCTTCCGCCCGGCGCTGGGCCTCGACCTCCGCCAGCCGCTGCGCTTCAGCCTGGCGCTGACGCTCCAGCTCCGCCCGCTCGACGCGCAGGCGCTCGGCTTCCTGTTGCTGCTGCAGCCGCTCTTGCTCCAGGGCTTGGACGCGCTCCTGCTTTTCCCGTTCCGCTGCCTGCAGCCTCTCGAGCTCCTGTTGCGCGCGATCGCGCTGCGCCTGGCGCTTTTCCTCCGCCTGACGCAGGCGTTGGACCTCCGCCTCCACGGCCTGGGAGCTGACCACCGTGGCCTGCACCACCTTCGGTTTCACGCGGGCGTCCTTGGTCGTCCACAGCGAATCGACGCCGATCAGCAGCAGGGCGGCGAGCAGCAGATGCAACAGCAGGGCGGCCGCGAAGGCCCCGGGGTTTCGGCGCAGGATCTGCCACATCTCAACGCTCGGCTGATTCCGGCGGCACCGTGATGAGCCCGACGCTGGGTGCGCCCGCGGCCTGCGCCAGGACCATGGCCTCCACCACCCGGCCGTAGTCCACCGTCCGGTCGCCCTTGACCATGATGGGGGTCTCGGGCTTGTACTTGAGCACCGCGCTGATGCGCACGATCAGGGTCTCTGGGTCCACCGGCTCGTTCTTGTTCTCGCCCAGATCCAGATAGAGGTCGCCGAACTGATCCACCGTAATCACCACCGGCTCTGAAGCCTCACCGGCGATCACTTCCGCGTCGGCCTCGGGCAGCTCGACCTTGACGCCCTGGGTGATGAGGGGCGCCGTGACCATGAAGATCACGAGCAGCACGAGCATGACGTCGATGTAGGGCACGACGTTGATCTCGGACATGGGGCGGCGGCGCAGGCGGGTCTTTTTCATGGCTTCGAACCGGGCGCGCTAGCCACGACCCTGGCGCTGCAACAGGGTCGAGAACTCCTCCATGAACTCCTCGTAGCGGTTGTTGAGGCGCTCCACCTGGTTCGAATAGCGGTTGTAGGCGATGACCGCGGGGATCGCGGCGAACAGTCCGATGGCGGTGGCCACCAGGGCCTCGGAGATGCCCGGCGCGACCAGGGCCAGGGTCGCCTGCTTGACGTTACCCAGGGCGTGGAAGGAGTGCATGATGCCCCAGACGGTGCCGAACAGGCCCACGTAGGGGCTCGTGGAACCGACAGTGGCGAGGAAAGCGAGGTGCGTCTCCAGGCGGTCCATCTCGCGGCTCAGCGCCACGCGCATGGAGCGCTCGGTGCCCTGCAAGACCGCCATCTGGTCGCTGTCGTCACCCTTTCGCAGCCGGACATATTCCTTGAAGCCCGCGCGGAAAATGGCCGCGAGTCCGTTCAGGGCCTTTTCGTTCTGGTTGAGATTGCGGTACAGGGCGCTGAGGTCGCCGCCGGACCAGAATCGCTGCTCGAACTCGTCGGCCGCGCGGCGCGCCCGCTTGAGGGTCCGCGAGCGGTCGAAGATCATGGTCCAGGAGATGATGGAGGCCAGCACCAGCGACGCAAGCACGAGCTGCACGACGAGGCTTGCGTGCAGGACCAGGTCCAGGATGGAAAGCTCAGAGTACATCGGCGATCTCCGCCAGCAGCGTTTCGGGAATTCGGTTCGGGCGCAGGGTCTCGGCGTTGATGCAGGCGACCTTCACCAGCCCCCGGCAACAGAGAAGGCCGTCGCTCTCGCGGCGCACCCATTGCTCGAAGTCGATGCTGGCGCCGCCGCACCTGGCAAGCGCGACCGACACCCTGAGCCGGTCATTGAAGCGTGCCGGAGACAGAAAGTCCAAGGCCGCGCTGCGCACCGCGAAAAGCACGCCCTCGCGCTCGCGCAGCTCGTCCTGCTCGAAGCCCAGGCTGCGCAGCCACTCGGTCCGGGCGCGCTCCATGAAGCGGAGATAGTTTGCGTTGTAGACCACGCCGCCCGCGTCCGTGTCCTCGTAGTAGACACGGACCGGCCAGGTAAATCCCGGACTGTCCTCAGGGCCTGACATGGGCTCGCTTCGCCGCCGACGGTTTATCAGAACCGCCTAATATACACAAGATGCGGCGCCTTAGCATCGGGCTGGACATGACAACCCACCGTGGATTCAGTCGCTTGCGTCCTCAAACAGGTCTCCGGGGAAGGCCGGGGGCCTCTGCCGCCCAGGTCGATCGAAGCCGAAATGCAGATAGGCCGCCTGGGTGGCCATGCGCCCGCGTGGGGTGCGCATCAGGAAGCCTTGCTGAATCAGGTAGGGCTCGAGCACGTCCTCGATGGTGCCGCGCTCCTCGCCGATGGCGGCGGCCAGGCTCTCCACCCCCACCGGACCGCCGTCGAATTTCTCGATCACCGCCTGCAGGAGACGCCGGTCCATGTGGTCGAAACCCTGGGCGTCCACCTTGAGCATGGACAGGGCGCGATCCGCGACCTCGGCGGTGACGCGGCCGTCGGCCCTGACCTGGGCGTAGTCGCGCACCCGCCGGAGCAGACGATTGGCGATGCGGGGCGTACCCCGGGAGCGGCGGGCGATCTCCCCGGCGCCCGCGGCCTCGGTCTCGATCCCCAGGATGGCGGCGGAACGGGTGACGATGCGCGCGAGATCCTCCGCCGAGTAGTATTCGAGGCGCTGCACGATGCCGAAACGGTCGCGCAGGGGCGAGGTGAGCAATCCCGCGCGGGTGGTTGCCCCAACCAGGGTGAAGGGCGGCAGATCGAGCTTGATGGAGCGCGCGGCCGGGCCCTCGCCGATCATGATGTCGAGCTGGTAGTCCTCCATGGCGGGGTAGAGGACCTCTTCCACCACCGGGCTCAGGCGATGGATCTCGTCCACGAACAGGACGTCGCCGGGCTCCAGGTTGGTCAGCAGGGCCGCCAGGTCTCCCGGCTTTTCAAGCACCGGACCGGAGGTCTGGCGCAGCCCGACCGCCATCTCATGGGCCACGATATGGGCGAGCGTAGTCTTGCCGAGCCCTGGCGGGCCGAAGATGAGCACGTGGTCCAGCGCGTCGCCCCGCCCGCGGGCGGCATGGATGAAGATCTCCATCTGCTCGCGCACCGCAGGCTGGCCGACATATTCCGCCAGCTTGCGCGGGCGAATGGCACGGTCCAGGGCGTCGTCGTCCGCCGCTGGCTCCGGGCTGATCAGGCGGTCTGGTTCTCCCATGCGCTTGACGTCGACTCAGGGTTCGTTTGCGGGACGCTTGCGGTCGCGGACCATTAGGACGCCAGATGTCGCCGGACCGGGGCCTACCTGCCCTCGGCCAACTCCATGCGCTCCACATCCGCCAGGGTCACGATGCGGCCGTCCAGGGTGGTGAAACGGCGGCCCTCCACGTGCTCCCGGCGTGCCTGATAGAGCGTCACGTCGCCCGTGTTGGCGTTGATCACCTGCACCGTCACGACGCTCGCCCCAGCCTCCCAGTCCAGATAGAGCCACAGCAAGCTGCCCGCCACCATCACCACCACCAGCCCGTAGGCCACGGCGCGCAATGCGGCCGCGGGCATCAGGGGCTCCCGGGCCGGCGGCGGCGAGGCGGCCGCCACCGCCCGGCCCCTTTGGATGCGGGTGCGGATCACCAGGTAGGCGCCGAGGATCACCGCCAGCGTCAGGAGCAGCTTGCCGAACATGGGCGCTAAGGTAGCATGCGAGCGGGACACCGGCCATGCGCCGAGAGCGGTTGCGGCCTGTTCGCCCCAGACGGTACCATGCCGGCTCTGATGGCGAGACGCTGATGATCGGCCGTCCCGGCCAAAAACAGCACGCCGCCCCAGAACTGCGGGAAGCGCCGAGTTGATCAGCGTTCCCCCGCGGACCGATTGTCCGCGCGGAAGCCCATCCCCCCTCCCGTTTGCCGGGGGCCCGGCCGGTCTGGCGTGCGGCAGGTGTCATCAGCACAAGGCCCTAAGCTCATGCTTGCCGTCCGAGTGTTCTCTTTCCTGGCGTTGACGGCGCTGCTGCTCTCCGGCTGCAGCGAGCCGCCGCGGCCGACCATCACCCTGTATCGGGCCATCCATTCCGGGGACCTCGATCAGATCAAACGTCATCTCTACTGGGGAACCGACGTCAACCAGCCCGATCCGGACGGCGACTATCCGCTGCATGTCGCGGCACGCCGCGGTCGCGTCGTGATCTCCAAGGAGCTGCTCGGCCATGGCGCCGATCCCAACGCGGAGAATCTCGCCGGGGCAACTCCGCTGCGCGTCGCCCTTGGCGAGGGCAAGACCCAGGTCGCGCAAGTACTGGCTGAGAAGGGGGCGGCCGACGATCCCCAGGACCTTCTGTTCGATCTCGTCCGCGACGGAGTCACGGATCGGGACTCGCTGAAGTTCCTCGTTGATCGCGGCGCCGACGTCAACTCGACCGACGCGAACGGCGATGCAGCGCTGCACATCGCGGTGCGAAACGATCAACTGTTGCTGGTGAAGCGCCTCATCGATCAGGGAGCGGACGTCAACCTGCCGGACGGCCAGGGACGCACGCCGCTGGAGATCGCCGCGGTGAACGAGAACCGCTACATCACCAACGAGCTTGCCCGCTACGGCGCCCGATCGGCGCCCGTTGCGGAGTAACGACCAAGGGGGCACGAGATCATGGCGGAGAGCGTCGAAGACCTGACCGTCACCTATGTGGATGGTGGCATCGAGACCGTCAAGGAGCTGGACAAGGCCATTCTATCGAAGGGTGGCTGGGCGACCGTGCTCTTCCGCTACCAGGACTGGGACAGGGCCAAAGAAGCCTATGGCCCGGACAAGTACACCATCCGGCGCTATCAGAAGCGCGGCGGTGAATATCGCCTGCAGTCCAAGTTCAACATCTCCAGCCGCGCCCAAGCGGAGGCATTGATCACCGCATTGCAGAAGTGGCTCGACGAGGAGTGACGCGCGGATTGATGGCGGCCGCCGGTTGACGCCCGCTC
>CAYNBI010000099.1:0-13271 GCA_964395315.1 uncultured Chromatiaceae bacterium
GGATCTGCTCGCGGCCGCGCACGTCGGGCAGCGGCACCACCACCTGGCGGTCGAAACGGCCCGGACGCAACAGGGCCGGGTCGAGCACATCCGGACGATTGGTGGCGGCGATGACGATGACGCCCTCGTTACCCTCGAAGCCGTCCATCTCCACCAGCAGCTGGTTCAGGGTCTGCTCGCGCTCATCGTGCCCGCCGCCCAGGCCCGCGCCGCGATGGCGGCCCACGGCGTCGATCTCGTCGATGAAGATGATGCAGGGTGCGTGCTTCTTGGCCTGCTCGAACATGTCGCGAACCCGCGAGGCGCCGACGCCCACGAACATCTCCACAAAGTCCGAGCCCGATATGGTGAAGAAGGGCACCTTGGCCTCGCCCGCGATGGCCCGCGCCAGCAGCGTCTTGCCGGTGCCCGGCGCGCCGACCATGAGCACGCCCTTGGGAATCTTGCCGCCCAGCTTCTGGAACTTGCCTGGGTCGCGCAGGAAATCGACCATCTCCGAGACCTCCTCCTTGGCCTCGTCGGCGCCGGCGACATCGCCGAAGTTGACCTTGACCTGATCCTCGGAGAGCATCCGCGCCCGGCTCTTGCCGAAGGACATGGCCCCGCGCCCGCCTGCCCCGCCCTGCATCTGGCGCATGAAAAAGATCCACAGACCGATCAGGATGAAGAGCGGGAACCAGTTGATGAGGATGGACATCAGGATGCCGGGCTTCTCGGGCGGCTCGGCCCTGATCACGACGTTGTTGTTGAGCAGGTCGGCGACCAGCCCGTCGTCGTCCGGGCTATAGCTCGAGAAGCGCTGACCGGACTCGTCCACCCCCTCGATGGCGCGGCCGCTGATCGTGACCTCAGTGACCTGGCCCTGCCGCACCTTCTCTATGAAGTCCGAGTAGGCGACCGATCGCGGCGCCGTCTGGGTGGTCGTGAAGTTGTTGAACACCGACATCAGGACGATCGCGATGACCACCCAGAGAATCAGATTCTTCGCCATGTCGCTCACGGCATGTGTCCTCGTTGTCTGCGAATCGGGGCGCTCAGGCCGACGAGATGCGCTGACCAAACCAGCGATCCCCTCATCACGTCCAAGAACCACGCTTCTTGGGTGGCCGGCCGATTTTGACCAGGACGGCCGCTAATCGGCCTCTCCTGCGCACCATATGCCTGCAAGTATGGGCAAACTACTATAAAGAGTAGCCCGTCGCTACCAGGTACAGCTCTCGGCTGCGGGCCCGAGAGGACGCGGGCTTGCGGATCACGACGCGCCGGAACGAATCGCGAACCGCCGTGAGGTAGGCATCGAAACCTTCCCCCTGGAATGTCTTGACCACGAGCGCGCCGCCTGGTTTCAACACCTCGCCGGCGAGATCCAGAGCAAGCTCGCAAAGATACATCATGCGCGGCTGGTCCACGGCGGAGGTCCCGCTGACATTCGGCGCCATGTCCGACAGCACCACATCCACCGGATTGCCGTCCAGCGCCCGGCGCAGCTCGGCGAGGGGCGCTTCCTCCCGGAAATCGCCCTGAATGAAGGACACGCCAGGAATTGGCTCCATCGGGAGGATGTCCAGCGCCAGCACTTGCCCCTTGGCACCCAGGATGTCGGCGGCAACCTGACTCCAGCCGCCGGGGGCGGCGCCAAGGTCCACGACCCGCATGGCGGGCGCCAGGATCCCGTCCTTCTCCTGGATTTCCAGCAGCTTGTAGGCCGCGCGGGAGCGGTAGCCCTCCTGCCGCGCACGCTTCACATAGGCGTCGCTGAAGTGCCGATCCAGCCAGCGCCGACTACTCTTGCTCTTGGCCATGGGCGTGGTCGCGGAATGGCGCGGAGGCCGTGCCCGGTCGCCCTGTTCGAGGGGCGTTGCTCAGGCGCGATGGTGCGCCGCATCGGGCAGCACGATATTCAGCTCGAGGATTTCCTGGCTGCCCTCCTGCTCGTAGTTGACGGACACGGCATTCATGTCCACCTCCACGTACTTGCGAATGACATCCAGGATCTCCCGCTGCAGCTTGGGCAGGTAGGAAGGACGGTGGCGCTGGGCTCGATCGTGCGCCACCAGGATCTGCAGCCGCTCCTTGGCGACGGACGCGGAGCCCTTGCTGCGCGTGGAGCGGAAATAATCTAGCAGTCCCATGGCTTACCCCCTGAATAGTCGGCTGAAAAAGCCTTTCTTCTGGACCTCCAGGAAGCGGTGGGGGATCTGCTCGCCCAGATAACGCGCCACCATGTCCGCGTAAGCCTGACCCGCTTCGCTCTCGAGATCCAAGATCACCGGCACGCCGGCGTTGGAGGCATTGAGCACCGCCTTGGACTCGGGTACCACGCCGAGCAGATCGAGGGAGAGGATCTCCTGCACGTCCTCGACGCTCAACATCTCGCCATTGGCGACCCGCTCCGGGGCGTAGCGGGTGAGCAGCAGATACTCTCGAATGGGCTCGGCGTTGGTCTCGGCGCGCCGGGACTTGCTGGCGAGGATGCCCAGCATGCGATCGGAGTCCCGTACGGAGGAAACCTCGGGATTGGTGACAACCACGGCGTCGTCGGCGTAATACATAGCCATGTTGGCGCCGTGCTCGATCCCCGCGGGGGAGTCGCAAACGATGAAATCGAAGGACTGCGACAACTCCTCGAGCACCTTGCCGACGCCCTCCTTGGTCAACGCCTCCTTGTCGCGGGTCTGGGACGCGGGAAGCACGAACAGGCTGTCGCAGCGCTTGTCCCGGATCAGGGCCTGGTTGAGATTCGCCTCGCCGTTGATCACGTTGACGAAGTCGTACACCACCCGCCGCTCGCAACCCATGATGAGGTCGAGGTTGCGCAACCCGACGTCGAAGTCGATGACGGCCGTGCGGTTGCCCCGCTGCGCCAGGCCCATGGCAAGGGCGGCGCTGGTGGTGGTCTTGCCCACGCCCCCCTTGCCTGAAGTGATCACGATGATTCTCGCCAAAATGTTCGCCCTCCCTCAGGCGGAAAATCGGTAGAGTCAGTGGAAACGCTGATCAATTCAGCCCTTCCCGCGGCGCCTGGATGTGACGCCATTTTCAAGCGCCTAAGCATTTAAAAGTGAAGCCAACCAAGAACCGCGCTTCGTGGGTGGCGGGCTGCTGTTGGCCAGGATGGCCTGTCGTCAGCTTCTCGTTACAGCTTTTCGATCCGCAGAACGTCCTGGTCCAGGAAGATCTGCACCGGCACCCCGCGCAGCTCCAGCGGTATGTTCTCGCTCACCCGGTAGTGGCCCGCCACGGAGACCAGCTCCGCCTGCAGATCCTGGCAGAAAATGCGCGCATCGACGTTACCCTTGAGACCGGCGATGGCGCGACCTCGCAACGGGCCATAGACGTGGATGTTGCCGTCCGCCATGAGTTCGGCCCCCGAACTCACCGCTGCCACCACCGATAGGTCTCCGCCCGCCGCGTAGACCCGCTGCCCAGAACGCACCGGACGAGACACGAGCGTGAAGTTGGCCGTCGCGGGCGCCTGCGCGGAGGCGGACTTGACCGGCTCAGACACGGGTTTCGCCGGCTTAGCGGCCTGCTTGGGTTCGGCCTTCGGTGGCGCATCGGTCCGGGTACGGCGGACGAAGGTATCGCCCAGGATCGCGAGCTCCATGGCCTCGGCGGCTTGGTTCTGCGCTTCGCTCCCACCGCGTACGCCCATCGGAATCATGCCATAGCCCCGCAACAGCCCAACCAGCATGGGAAACTCGACGTCGCCCGAGGTCTGCGGCAGCTGCGAGAGGTCGATCACGACCGGCGTATTTCGGAAGAAATCGGGCGCTTGCTCGACCCGCGCGCCCAGCCCCTCGGCTACCGCGTCCATGTCGTTACCCAGGAGCCGAATGACCGGCAGGGTGAAACTGGCCGCCTTCAGCTCGAACACCGCGCTCTGGGAACCCACTGTTGACTGGGGATGTACCGCCATTGATCTGATCGCAAGGCCCACCGCGAAAAAAATCGACGGCACCGCCACCCAAGGACGGCCGCCGCCAGCTCGACGCCAATGCTAACGCGTGAATCCGGTCAGGCAAAGCGCCGCTTAAGCGACGCAGGAACCGGCGCCCTCACCCGGGGGGCCACCGCATGGGGCGCCCGCCGATCAAATGCAGGTGCAGATGGAACACGGTCTGACCGCCCGCCGCGTTGCAGTTGATCACCGCGCGATAGCCGTCCTGCGCGATCCCTTCCTGCTCGGCGATCTTGCTTGCCGCAAGGAAAAGCTTGCCGACGAGCTCCGCATGCTCGGGCCGGAGGTCGTTGAGCGTTGGTATCCCTATCCGGGGAATCACCAGCACATGGGTCGGCGCCTGCGGGCTGACATCCCGGAACGCCACCACGTCGTCGTCCTCGTAAACGATGTCCGCCGGGATCTCGCCGGCGGCGATCTTGCCGAAAATCGTGTCAGACATGTGCCTCGTCTCCAAGCTCAGTGCCGCGTTCGGAACCGGGCGACACCCCGTCGTGTCCGCGAAGGAGCCTGTGCGACCGCAACCCGAGGGGCGAACGCGAAGCCCCGATCACACGCTCCGCCGCCCAGCGAATGCGTGGGCCAGGGTACCGCCATCAACGTACTCCAGCTCACCGCCCAAGGGAACGCCATGGGCGATGCGCGTGGCCGTGACCCCGCGTTGCTCGGCCATGTCGGCGATATAGTGCGATGTCGCGCTGCCCTCCACCGTCGGGCTGATCGCCAGGATCAATTCTCGCACGTCCCCCTCGGCCAGGCGGCGGTCGAGCACATCCAGCCCGAGGTCGTGCGGTCCGATCCCGTCCAACGGCGACAACCTTCCGCCGAGCACGAAATAGAGCCCGCGGTAGTCCGTCGCCTGCTCGATGGCGACGATCTCCGACGGGTGCTCGATCACGCACAGCAGGGAGGGGTCGCGATTCGCATTCGTGCACAGGCTGCAAAGCTCTCGCTCGCTGAGCGTTCGGCAACGCTTGCAGCGCAGAATCTTGTCCATGGCCTCGGACATGACCTGGGCCAGGCGCCGCCCGCCCTCACGGTCGCGCTCCAACAGATGGAACGCCATGCGCTGGGCGGACTTGGGCCCCACCCCCGGCAGGCAGCGCAGGGCGTCGACGAGCTGGTTGAGCAGCGAGCGTTCGGCCATGGCTTCAGAAGGGCATCTTGAACCCGGGGGGCAGAGGAAGCCCGGAGGTCAGGCCCGCCATGTTCTCCTGCATCTTCTCCCCCACCTTGCGCGTCGCCGCGTTCACCGCGGCAGCGACCAGGTCCTCGAGCATGTCCTTGTCATCGCCCAACAACGCCGGGTCGATCTCGACGCGAGCGACCTCGTAGCGACCGTTCATGGTCACCTTGACCATGCCGCCGCCCGACTCGCCGGTCACCTCCTCCTGGGCGAGCTTCTCCTGGGCCTTCTGCAGGTCTTCCTGCATCTTCTGCGCCTGCTTGAGGATGTTGCCTAATCCACCTTTCACTCTGTGTACCTCGTACTCATTGCGTATCCCACGACAGCGTCCGCCGCCGGTGCCGGCGGCGAGCGCCGCTCAATCCACCGGCTCGATGCTGCCCGGAACCCATCGGGCATCGAGCTCGTCCTGCAGTGCCCGGGCGACCGGATCCTCGTCCATCAACGCATGCGCTTCCGCCAGGCGCTCGGCATTGCGCCGCGCGAGGCGCCGCGCCGGGGTCTCGCCCTGCGCACTGGAGACGCAGATTTCGAGCTTGAGACCTTCACCGAGCGCCGCCGCGAGCGCCGCGCGCAGCCGTTCCTCGGCGCTGGTCACCCACATGTTCCGGCATGCGGGGTCCAGGCTCAGGCTGAGTCTGCGTCGATCGAAGGAGACGAAATCGCAATTGGCCGCCAGCTGGCTCGCGACCCCGCCCAGCCGCAAGGTCTTGACCAGCCTGTGCCAGTCCTCCGCGTCCCGCAGGCTTGGGGCCTGGGTCATCTCGGCAAGGGGCTCGCCGCCCTGGAACTGTACTTCCTGCGCGGATGCACCAGCCGAAACACCGGCCCCAGTTCGGGACGCCGCTGCCGGCCCCGGTCCGCCGCCTCGATCTCGATCGCGCGCCTTGGCCGATGCCTCCGCCGAGGTCGCGCGCCTTGCCGCGGCGAGCGCGGCAGCCGCACCCGCCGCACTGGGGGATTGGGGAGAACCGGAAGGCGGCGTTGGTCCGGCCTCGCCCCCTGCCGCGCCCCACGCCGGCCCCGTCTCGGGTCGCCGCGGCCTTGCCGCCTTGGGCCCGGGTTCATCACCGTCGCTATCAGGGCGAAAAGCGAGCATGCGCAGCAGGACCATCTCGATCCCGCCCCGCGGGTCCGGCGCGATAGCCAAATCCTGCTGACCGAGAAGCCCGATCTGGTAGAAGAGCTGCACATCCGCGGCATCCATCCGTGCACCCAGGGCGGCTAGTCGCTCCCGGTCCGGATCATCGTCCGCCAGGGTTCCCGGGACCTGCTGAAACAGGGCGACGCGGTGCAGTACGCGCAGAAGCTCCTGCAGGACCCCGGAGAAATCAGGGGTGAGCTCCGCGATCCGCGCCACCTCATCGAGCAGCCGGGGGCCGTCGAGGTCCGCCAGCGCTTCGGCCAGGTTGAGGCTGAGATCGCGGCCGACGGTGCCGAGCATGGAGCGCACATCCTCCGTCCCGACCCGCCCGCTGCCGAAGGCGATGGCCTGATCGAGCAGGCTCAGGCCGTCGCGCATGCTGCCGTCCGCGGCCCGCGCCAGCAGGGCCAGGGCCTGCTCCTCGCCCTCGATCCCCTCGGTCCCGAGGATGTGCGCGAGCTGGCGTTGGATCTCGTCCGGCAACAGGCGCTTGAGGTTGAACTGCAGGCAGCGGGAGAGCACCGTCACCGGCACCTTCTGCGGGTCGGTGGTGGCGAGCAGGAACTTGACGTGCGGCGGCGGTTCCTCCAGGGTCTTCAACAAGGCGTTAAAGCTGTGCCCGGAGAACATGTGCACCTCGTCGATCAGGTACACCTTGAAGCGGCCCTTGACCGGAGCGAAGGGCACGTTGTCGAGCAGTTCCCGGGTCTCGTCCACCTTGGTGCGGGAGGCCGCGTCCACCTCCAGCAGATCCACGAACCGCCCCTCGTCGATCTCCCGGCACGAGCCGCACGCCCCGCAGGGCCGCGCGCTCACGCCCTGCTCGCAATTGAGCGCCTTGGACAGGATGCGAGCCAGGGTCGTCTTGCCAACGCCCCGGGTTCCGGTGAACAGGTAGGCGTGATGCAGCTGATCCCGGTCCAGTGCGTTGCTGAGCGCGCGTATGACATGGGCCTGGCCGACCATGTCCTCGAAGGACTTGGGGCGCCATTTGCGGGCCAGCACCTGGTAGGACATCTGCGGGGTGAAGTGCGAGTAAAGGCTGCCGTGAAGTTGCGGTGAGTGTAACCGAACCATCGCGGGGGTTCACAACCCCGAGGGTGGGGTGGCGGTCCCCGCCAGCCGCACCCCGGCACACGCTGCCACCGCTGCGGCTGCTCCCTTCCGGGCCTGACCGGGTTCACGGCTTCGCGTTGCGAGGGGACCGGCGCGGACCACCATAACGACGAGGCCCCGCGCTTGTCGGGGCCGGAGGCGAAACTTAGCAAAGCGGCACCGCCAGCACAAGCCCGCCCGGTCATCGGCCAACGCGACCGGCGAGCCGGAGCGGGACACGAGCCGGATCGGTTGTACACTGTAGGCGCACCCCCTCGTCGGTCCAGGCCCATGTCCAGCACGCGCTCTTATCCCGAGCTGACACCACAAGCAGCGGCGCGTCTCGATCAGCGCGTCGGACGCCTGCATCTGTGGCAGCGGCGCGGCATCCAGCGCGATCACGTCACCCAGGTCTTCGGCCGCGGCCGCAATCTCTTTCACATCGAGAACTGGTACAGCGTCCATGCGCTGATGCGGCTTGCGATGCGCGGCGTGGGGCTCTACGGCAGAGGCCGGCGCAATGCCGCCGATAACCGTCGCGCCGGCAGCTACGTCCCGCATCGACGCCTGCCTGCGGCGTTCGACGGATACCGGGTGTTGCATCTCAGCGATATCCACCTCGACATGGAGCGCGCCATCACCCATGCCATGGCCGAGCGGGTGCGCGAGGCCGACTACGATCTGTGCGTCATCACCGGCGACTTCCGCGCCAGCACCTACGGCGACTTCGCCGCGGCCTTGGACGCCATGGCGGGGCTGCGTCTGCACATCGACCGTCCCGTCTACGCCGTGCTGGGCAATCACGACTTCATCGAAATGGTTCCGGACCTTGAGGCCCTCGACGTGCGCGTGCTGCTCAACGAATCCGTCCCGATCGAGCGCAGCGACGCCGTCATCCATCTGGCGGGCATCGACGACCCGCACTATTACCGCGCCGACAACCTGGAGAAAGCCGCCGACGCCATCCCCGCCGACGGCTGCGCCATCCTGCTCAGCCACTCGCCCGAGCTCTACCGCCACGCGGCCCATGCCGGGTTCGACCTGATGTTGTGCGGCCACACCCATGGCGGGCAGATCTGCCTGCCGGGCGGCATCGCCATCACGTACAACGCCGACTGCCCGCGCGCCATGTGCAAGGGCCCCTGGTCCTGGGGAGCGATGCGCGGCTACACGTCCACCGGGGCGGGCTCCTGCATCATCCCGGTGCGCTTCAACTGCCCGCCCGAGATCACGGTCCACCGCCTGCGGGCGGCATGACGCGCGACCACTCCTGCCCCCGGCCCTTTCGCCGAATCTCGACGGCCACAATCCCTGGTGAAATCACGCTGACTGAAAGCGTGGTTTTGTCTCAGCTCCCGCGCCAGTTATAATCCCGCCCGAAAAATATTCCAGAATCAGCGGGATACAAACAGAATCATTGAGACGTTGCTATGAGTACCGAATGCCGAAGCATCACACCGGCGATGCCGCAAGGCGTCATGTTCAATGCCTATCCGGACAGCATCGGCGGCAAGCTCAGCGATACCGTGGCGATGCTCAGCAAACCGGATTTCGAGAACGCCTTCTCCCTGTTTTACATCCTGCCAACCTTCTTCAACAGCGACCTGGATCGCGG
Source organism: uncultured Chromatiaceae bacterium (assembly GCA_964395315.1). Lineage (GTDB taxonomy): Bacteria > Pseudomonadota > Gammaproteobacteria > Chromatiales > Chromatiaceae > CAVORB01. The sequence goes on from CAYNBI010000099.1 coordinate 9,002, forward strand.
CTTCTCGATTATCGATTACGACATCAACCAGGAGGTTGTGTCGCATGCGGACCTGGCAGCACTCGATCGGCTGAATATCTCCTTTAAATTCGACCTGGTGTTGAATCACCTTTCGGTTGCATCCCCTCAATTCCAGGATCTTTTGAAAAACGGAGACGATTCCGAATACAAAAACTTTTTTGTCGATTGGAACGATTTCTGGAGCGCGCATGGGGCTATGGGGGATCGCGGATTCGTCGTCCCTCAGGAAGAACACCTATCCAAGCTCTTCATGCGCAAACCGGGACTGCCGATCCTGCGTGTCGGTTTCCCGGACGGATCGGAAAGACCCTACTGGAACACCTTCTACCAGAAGGTGAGCTATACCGGACTCGGTCCCGAAGACTTTGCCGGTATTCAAGGCCTATCCAGCGAAGCGACCGTGTCGATCGCCGCTATCGTGAATGAGGCCATCTGCACCGAAACGGACCTGGACGAGCTTCAGCTCGATGGATTCGCCGATTACCGCAGCGAGATCCTCTCAGCAGTTGCAAGAAAGCGCACCTATCTGGGTCAAATGGACCTGAACGCACGCTCCGAGAAGGTGTGGGAGTTTTACGATGAGACGTTGCGCAAGCTGAGGGGGTACGGCGCCAAGATTATTCGGCTCGACGCCTTCGCCTATCTGCACAAGGAGCCTGGCGCAGCCAATTTCTTCAACAAGCCGGGCACCTGGAACTACCTGGAAAAGCTCAGGAGAATCGCCAGTCAATACGACTTGGTCGTGTTCCCCGAGGTGCATGCCGAATACGGGACCGGGCTTCACGAGGAGGTCGCGGCTAGCGGGTTTCCGATCTACGACTTCTTTTTTCCTGGCCTGGTGATCGATGCGCTGGACCGGCACACCAGCCAGCATCTTCTGCGCTGGATCGAGGAGCTGACGACGAAGGGGATCCAGACCATCAACATGCTGGGATGCCACGATGGCATCCCGGTGCTCGACTTGCGGGGCGCGACCGTCGACGGCGTTACGAGAGAGGGTTTGCTGGATGACGACGAGATCGACGCGATCATGGACCGGATCATCGAGCGCGGCGGAAGGGTGAAGAACCTGTACGGTCCCGACGGCAAGAAGATCTCGTATTACCAGGTGAACGCGACCTTCTTCAGCGCCCTGGGCGAAGACGAGCGCAAGCTGCGCCTGGCGCGGGCGATCCAGATGTTCATGCCCGGCATTCCGCAGGTCTGGTATCTGGATCTGTTCGCGGGCAAGAACGATTACGTCGCGGCGGACCTGGGGGGTGCGGCCGGGCACAAGGAGATCAACCGCACCAACCTCTCCATGGAGGACGTCGAGGAAGGACTGGGCCGGCAGGTAGTCCGGGATCAGCTGGCGCTCATTCGCCTGCGCAATACGTCGCCCGCCTTCCACGGCGAGTTGACGATCCATGAGACGGAAAGCGACCGCCTGCACCTGTCTTGGCGGCACGGCGAATGCAGCGCCGCACTGGAAGCCGATCTTGGCACCTACGCCTTTTGCATCCGTCACGAGCAGGGCGAGGGAGAAGTGGAAAAGATCGCGTATCTCTAGACAGAGGCTGGTTATTGGCCGTCCTGGCCAAAATCAGCACGCCCTCCAAGAAGCGCGGTTCTTGGAGGCTTCATTTCCAATCGCTTACTCGCTCGAAAACGGCGCCCAATCGATCTGACTTGCCCTAAGCCGCGGCAGGCACGAGGTCGCGATAGGCATGCCAGGTTGCGTGACCGATCAGGGGCAGCGCGACGATCAGGCCGATGTAGAAGGTGATCAGGCCGAGTCCGACAATGATCACGATCAACGCGGCCCACAAGGTCATCGCCGGCATGTTCTGCAGCACCGCCTTGATGCTGAGTCGCACCGCCGTGAAACCGTCGACGCTGCGGTCGATCAGCATGGGCACCGACACGGCGCTGATCGCGAAGGCGCACCATGCGAACACAAAGCCTACCGCGACGCTCGCAAGCGCGAAGACCCTGCCTTGCGGCGACAGGAACACGTTGCTGAAGAAGTTGTTCAGGGGCGGAGACACGCCGGCGTAGAGAAGCGCGAAGAGCACGAAGTTCGCTGCCATCCAGAGCTGCATGATGATGAAGAATCCCGCGCTGACGATGCTGAGCTGGCCTTGGTTCCGTCTCCATGCCTCCAAGGCGTTGCACGACTTGAGGGGCTCGCCCTTCTCCAGATGCGCGCTCATCTGGTAGAGCCCAAGCCCGACGGCGGGAGCCACCAGGAAAAACCCAGCGGCAAGAAACGGAACCAGAAAGAATTTTCCGGTCGCGGCCAAGGCCCAGGTCAGCAGACCGCTGATCAGCACGATGCCGGCGCCGTACCTGAGGCTGTAGCCACCCGCTTGGCGCATGTCCCGCCAGCCCCTCGACAGCCAGGTAAAAGGCCGAGTGAAGTTGACCTGATTGACCGCGAGCTCGTCCCACCGGGTACTCCCGGTATATTCGCTAGCCTCCATCTAGATCCTCCGGTGCATGTTGTCGTCATTACGGCGCCAGTGAATCTTTCGCACATCGTCCCTGGCGTTCTCGGGAGTGGATGCGTCGACTCCAGTTCGCTACGCGTCCGGTCCCGAATCGAACCGGGGCCGGCACGCCACGACTTGGATCGACAGCATCACGCGCGGATGCTAGCCGCGATGCGCCATGCGGGGCAAGGTTCGCACAATGGTGCCACACGAGCCTTCATTTCCCGCGAGGACCGCGCGAGCTGAGCACCGCGCCTTGGACGCGCGACGATTCAACCCGGGCCACGGGCGCGAGAGATCACCTTTCGGATATAGAATCTGAAATCCAGCGCTGGCCGATCCCCCTGCTCACGATCTATTGCTCGACGAGCGACTCACGGGACCGCAGCGACGGGCAATTCGAACCGGACTGGAGGCAAGGTAGGTGATCTTAGCGGGAGACATCGGAGGAACCAAGACAGCCCTCGCCTTGTACTCGGGCGGAAGGGGCGTTGCGGGCGGGGCGATTTACGAGGCGCGCTACGAGAGCGGCAACTACGGCTCCCTCGACGCCGTCATCGCGGAGTTCCTGCGCGAGACCAAGGCGAGGCCTGCGGCCGCGAGCTTCGGGGTCGCGGGTCCCGTCAAGGACGGGCGCGCGCAGATCACCAACCTGCCCTGGGTCATCGAGGCCGAGGGCATCAGCGGCTCATTCGGTATCCCCGACGTATTCCTGCTCAACGACCTGCAGGCAATCGCCACCGCCGTTCCGCACCTGGGGCGCGACGAGCTTGCGACCCTGAATCCCGGCACCGCCGCGCAGCGCGGAAACATCGCCGTGATCGCCCCGGGAACCGGACTTGGCGTCGGCTTCCTGGCCTGGACGGGAGACGGGTACCGCGCCTACGCCAGCGAGGGCGGTCATGCCTCTTTCGCACCCCGCAACGCGCGGGAGATCGAGCTGCTCAAGTACCTGACGCGCCGTTACGGGCACGTGAGCTTCGAACGCGTCTGCTCGGGCAGCTTCCTGCCCGGTATCTACGAGTTCCTGCGCGACGAGGGCGTCCATCCGGAGCCGAGCTGGCTTCGCGATGAGCTCACGGAGGCGCAGGACCCGACCCCCGTCATCGTCGCGACCGCCTTGGCTTCCAAGGCCAGCATCTGCGAGGCCGCGCTGGACGTCTTCGTTCAGACCCTCGGCACCCTGGCCGGCAATCTGGCGGTCACCTTCCTTGCGACGGGGGGCATCTATCTCGGCGGCGGAATCCCGCCGAGAATCCTCGGGCGCCTGCAGCAGCCCGACTTCCTGGGTGCGGTCGCCGACAAGGGAAGGTTCGGCGATTTCTGCGCCGACCTGCCCGTGCATGTGATCATGGACCCCGGTGCGGCGCTGCGCGGAGCGGCCTGGTTCTGTCAGGAGGCCCTTAGGAAACGGGAGCCGGACTGAGCGCGCGCCAATTCGGTCCCGACGCCTCGGTCACCTCTGCCCGTTGCCCCGTCGCAGAACGGGCCGCCCGACCCTGAGCAGGTGCTCCCAGGCCCGTTGCGCGGGATCTCGCGGCGATGTCGCGAGACGAGAGACGCTCGGCTGGACGGCCGACTAGTGGGGATGCTTCCGCAAGCGCAACCGAAACAGCACCCGCGAGATCAACATATCGAACAGGACAAAGGCCACGACCAACACCGCTACGGTCCACCAGTCCAGGCCGTAGGACCGGGCCACCGCCAGCAGGGGCAGTAGCGACTCGGGAACCTGATCCAGACCGGGCGCACGCTCGCCCGGCTCCAGGCCCATGCGG
>CAYNBI010000100.1:0-2151 GCA_964395315.1 uncultured Chromatiaceae bacterium
CCCCCTTTTGGCAACGCCGGGATATTCAACCCCCTCTAAGCGCGTCGAATCCCATTCGCATAAGACACGATCAACTGCTTCTCGAAAGGATTGAAGAGCAGTCTTCCGCTAGATTGCTCGTAACGTTTTTGGTAGGGAATCTTCTCCTCTCTGATCCACCGGCGCAGGGTTCCGACAGGCCGACCTGCAGCGTCTGCAACCTCGGTGAGAAGGAAAAACTCTTCTCCGTTAATTCTCTTTGGCATTTCAAAAACCTGATAAATTGTGGCGTATTTATACCTGCTCAGCCATATTCAAGCATATCCGAGCACTTTTGGCAAGGCCCGCAATTGCGTGGACATGTTCGTTCAAGAAAACGCGGGGAACGTGGTCTTTCCCTTTACGCTGATCGGAAGCGACTTTCCCCTCGGAGAGGGAAAAGGGTCCTTCGTCTTGCCCTTGATACTTATCGACCTTCCCTCGGACGATCTTGTTCACGCGCGAGGGTGAGTTCTCAAGGCCACCGTTGCCTGGCACTTGAAACCCTCGTCACCCGCACCGGTTGTCCAAGTGCAACACCGGCAAGCCGTGACCGGCGGGCACTAGGTTCAGGAACGGCAGCGAGCCGCATCGATGCCGTTCCCGGCGCTGTTCCACGGACACATCTCGATCACCCGGCCGTGCGCGTACTGCCAGACGCCATGCTGATCCAGGACGAAGTGCGATATGCCGCTCACCGCGCCGCGCATCGAATTCCGCAGATCCTGCCTGCTCGGTCCCGGTACGACATGCGAGCCCCAGGGGTGCGTGTGCCAGGAGCAGGAGACGTAGCGCGTGCCGCCCGCGTCCGTTGGCAGGGTCACGCCGACGCCCTCGTAATCGCCGACCTGGGCCGTTGCGACCTGCGCCAGCCGCCCCGTCGCCTTGTCGTTCCAGCACCAACCCGCCACCTCGCGGCTGCTCGCCCGGGTGTAGCTCATGCCTTGGATGAGCACGTCGGCGGCGTGATGCGTTGACGACGCCGGGACCCGGGCCGGGATGGGCGCAACCGTGGCCTTGGTCGCGCAGCCTGCGCACAGGGCTGCGGCGAGAACCAGAGCGGCCCCCGCCCCAGGGAGATCGATCGTTGGCTTCCGGCCCGAGCTGACTTGCATGGTGAAGAGATCGCCTTGGCAGACCCCGCCGGCGTACGCCGCCCGGCGCCCCACCCGTAAGACCGGATGGCGCCCCTAGCTTACCTCGCGGCGCTCTCCGCGGCATCCGTCGTTGGTTCCGGGCGGAAGGTCCGCTCCGTCCCACCGGGCGGCAATGGACCTACCACCCTATCGCGGAGGCGTCGGGTGCCGGACCCTGCCCGATTGATCCGCCAGCGCCGAGTTGGGATCATTACGGCCTACGGATGCTCGTTTTTCTGTAAGCCAGGAGCAGTACCATGGCCAACACCCCCAGCAAGCGCCGGGGCATCACGCTCGGCGCCCGCACCAACGTAACCCCAGCGCTCGACCAGCTCATGTCCCAGCCGGAGGCACCCGCTGCCGACGACACCTCGGGAAAGCCCGCCGTCGACCCCGACCTGATAACGAAGCAGCTCGCCGAGCTTCGCCGCATGAACGCCGATCTCGATGCGAGCTGGCGGGTCCATACCGAGGAGCTAAAGCGGCAGCTTCAGGAGCTGGAGCGGCAACGGGATGAGATGGCCCTGCAGGCAGGCCAGCTGCAGGCCTCGGGGCGGACCTCTCGGGCATCGGGCCGGGTGGGCGTGCTGCTGGCGCTGCTGGCGCTGACGGCGGTCGCCGCCCTGGGCTTCGAGTCCTGGTCCCGGCTCGAATACATGGCGCAGGACCTGAGCCGCGTGGGCAATGACTTCTCCCGGCTCGCGCCGCAGGTGCAGGACGTGCGCGGCGAGGTGCTCTCGCTGACCTCGGGCATGGCCCAGACGAACAGCGCCGTGGGCTCGCTGCGGGAGGACGTCTCGGGCATGCGCTCGGACCTGGGTTCGATACGCGAGGCCGTCGAGCGCTTGCCGAAAGAAAAGGCCGCGGTGCAGACCGCCGCCAGCGACAAGCGCGGTGCGTCGCGCAACCTGCCCCGCAACGCGACCACCATGACCAACCCTTATCGGGTCATGCGCCCCAGGATGCCCTGGTAACCCTGGGAAGGGTTCGGAGCACG
>CAYNBI010000100.1:2251-13247 GCA_964395315.1 uncultured Chromatiaceae bacterium
ACCGAGGGCGAGCAGGCCAATCCAACCGGCGGCGAGCCACCCGATCATGCCATCGTAGTCACCCACCAGAAACGCGTACAGGGAGGCATCGTTGCCGTCCGTCAGATGCCGCGTCACCTGGATCACGAGCACCCACCCCGCGTGCAGCCCGATGCACCAGCCGATATGGCCGGTGCGCTCGCGTACCAGCCCGAGGAACACACCGACCAGGAACAGGGCGGCCATGGAGTCGACATGCTTCCACTGGAACACGCCGGTGAAGACGTGCGCGAACATGTGCGCCACGCCGTCCCAGTCGAGCGCCATCCCGTCCGGCAGCGGATGGGGCTTCATGAAGTGCAGCAGCGCGTACAGGAATGCCGTCCAGAAGACGGCGGACAGGGCGCTGCCGCGGCGGCGCACCGCGGTGTAGAGGGCGCCGCGGAAGAAGGTCTCCTCCAGGAGACCGATCAGCAGACCGCCGACCAGGGCCTGCAAGGCCCTCCGCGACAAGCCCGCAAGCCAGTCCGCACCGGAGACGTCGGGAACCCGAACCTGCAGGGCGAGCAGGGTCAAGGCCAGGACCAGCAGGATCGCCACCCCCATGAGCCAGCCCAGTGCCACGGATCGCGCGAAAAGCGGGCGCCGCGCCCCGAAGCCGAGGGCCTGGGCGTTGTTCAGCCCCAGGGACCGCAGGAAAGGCCACAGGCCGATCAGAATGAAGACCTGCGCCAGCCGCCCCATGACCCGGTTGGGGTCCGACTCAACCCAGCCGGTCTGCATGACGGGATAGGTGAGCAGGGCGCCGAGCACCAGGCACACCAGCAGATAGAGGAAGAAGATCCAGGTAGGCTTCATGTTCCCGACGGACCCGGGCCGGGCGGCCCGCCCTCCGAAGCCGCATCGATCCCAGGCAGTTCCGCCGGGGAGAATCCCAACGCCCGCAGGTACGCCCGCGCGCTCGCCTCGACCCGGTAGGGCTCGATCGCGCGCCGGAAGTCCGCGGCCGACGGAGCGGCCCCCATCCAGCGGATGATCGCATCCGCCATCTCCTCGACCCCGCCCACCGGGACCAGTCCCCCGAGCCCGCTGCCGGCAAGGATCTCACGGGGACCGCTGGGGCAATCGGTGGAGACCACGGGCGTGCCGACGGCGAGCGCCTCGACCAGCGCGACCGGCATGCCCTCCCAGCGCGAGCTGAGGACGAAGAGGTCCGCGCGCGCCATGTAGGAATACGGATTGGCGCAGAAGCCGGGCAGATCGAGGTCGGCGGCGATGCCCAACTGGTCGGCCAGCGCCAGCAATTCGTCGCGGTGACGACCCCGGCCGAGGATCACGAGCCGGCAAGGCCGCTGTCGGCGGACGAGGGCGAAGGCCCGCACGAGCGTCTGGAAGTCCTTCCGAAAGCTCAACTCGCCGACGCCGAGGATCACCGGCGGCCCCCCGGGCGCGAACCAGGGGTGATCCACGTCTTCGTGCGCGCGCTCCTCGAGCCGCGGCGTCAGGACCGGGCTGGGCACCACCCGGATGTGCCCGGGAGCGACGCCGAGGTGGGAGACCAGATCGTCCGCCACGCCCCGTGACGGGACGATGATGCAGTCCGCGTGCGGATAGAGCCGACGGATCGATGTCTCCTGCACCCATCTCTGCCAGCGGCTCCGCCGGGCGAGGTTGACGGACATGGTGGAGCCGAGACGGACGGCCAGCCGGGTATCCACGCGCGCCAACGCGCGGGCGAGAATCACCGCCCGGTTGACCCGGTCCTTGTCGGACAAGAGCGCGGCCGGGCGCTCCCGGCGCAGGTAGCGCACGATTGCCGGCAGGCTGCTGTTGACGTGGGCGACGCCGAGATCGACGAGCCGACAGTTGCGGAGGTCGTCGAGCGAGAACTCCGGGCCGTGCCCGCGAATCCGCAGCAGATCCACGCGCAGCCCCCAGCGGTCGAACTGGGCTGCCAGATTGGCGAAAACCCGGTCGACACCGCTATGCCCCGAGGTCGCGGCGAACATGGCGAGCGGACGGTTCATGCCGTTCGATCGCCATGCTCTCCCGGGGCGGATGGCCCGGCCGCGGGCGGGCGGTCATCCGTGCGCCGCGCAGCGGCCACAGGGTTTTTTGGTAGACTGCCCGAACGGAGTCGCCGTAACGGGTCCGGTAGCGGCGTCCGGTGTACCGGACCTGTCTCAACAAGCGGGCCGCCGCTGATTTCCCATTGTCGGTGATGACCAGATCCCGAATCCGTAATCCCTTCGCCGCGCCCTTTTCCCCGCAGAAGCTCTGTCGCCCGGAAGATGTCGAAGAACCATGCGCGCCGATCCGCCGGCTCCGCCACCGGCAGACCATGATGCCGGGACATCCACTCGCCACGCGGCGCGCAGTCGCATTCGTTGTCGCCGAACGGCGATCGGTCCGCCTTGTGGATGCCGAGCCGGATGCCGGGGTCACCGGCGAGGTGGGATACCTGTCCGATGAGAACGGCTCCGAACCGGTTTGCGAAGAACTCGGTTCGAAATGGTCTCGTCGGCAAGGCGTATACGACGGAAGGCTTCATGTGGGTGATCTGGCTGGCGGTTGGCCGGCGTCCCGCACGCGCGATTGCCAGGCAGCATCCGGATTCGCGGCGGTATTGGCGCGCAGGGGCGAGAGTTTCACACAGCCCGCCGGAGCAGGGCAACCAACCGCGGGGCCTGTCTCGTGCCCCTGCCGTCACCCGGATTCCCGATGAGTGACCCGTCTCGCCCCCACCGTCTCGCCATCGCCGGGTTTCTCGAGGGCCCCCACGCCGTATCGCGCCTGATCGCCACCCTGGTGCGCGGCATGGTGGACGCCGGGGTCGAGGTCGATCTGCTGTTGCCCCCCGCCCCCCCTTCGGACACCCCGGATCTCGGCTGCAAGGTCGGAATCTTTCCGCTTCAGTCCGGCGACGACCGCGCCGCCCTGGCGCAGCTGCGGGCCTACCTGCGGGAGCGCAGTCCGCGCGCGGTCCTCAGCAACCGGGACCGGGCGAGCGCCCTGCTCGCCCGGCTGGACGCCGGGGAGCGCCCGCGCACGGTGCTACGCATCGGCACCAACGTCATCGAGAAGCTCCGCAAGGAGCACCTGTTCGCCCGCCGCAAGGCCCGCCGTCAGCTGACCGAGATCTTCGCCCGCGCCGACGCCTTGGTGGGCATCTCCGACGGCGGCTGCGCCGCCCTGCGCGAGCTCTTCGCCGGCCGCGAAGCCCCTCCGATACACCGCATCTACAACTGCATCGACCCGCACGAGGTCGCGCGCCTCGCGGCGGAGCCCGTCACCCACCCCTGGCTGGCGGACAAGGACAAGCCAGTCGTCCTGAGCGTCGGCCGGCTGGTCGGGGCGAAGGACTACCCGACCCTCGTCAAGGCCTTCCAGCGCGTACGCGAGCGGGCGGACTGCCGCCTGATCATCGCCGGCGAGGGCCGGCAGCGGGGAAAGCTGGAGACACTGATCCGCAGGCTCGGCCTGCGGGACTCCGCGGATCTGCCGGGCTTCACGCCGAATCCCTTCGCCCTGATGAAACGGGCGGACGTGTTCGTCCTGTCATCTGTGTTCGAGGGATTCGGGAACGTGCTCACGGAGGCCCTGGCCGCGGGTCTGCCCTGTGTCGCCACCGACTGCCGCAGCGGCCCGCGCGAGATCCTCGCGGACGGGAAGTACGGCCGCCTGGCCCGCGTCGGCGATCCCCGCGGGCTTGCCGACGCGATCGTCGAAACGCTGCAGAACCCGCCGAGCGCCGGGCTGCTGCGCGAGGCCGTGCAGCGGTTCACGCCCGAGGCGGCGGTCGCGGACTACCTGCGCGTGCTCGGCCTCGCGCCGGTAACCAGCCAAGCTTCGGGGGCGCCACCGGCGGCATAGCGCCGCGGCGACGGTGTCGCCTGGCACGGGCGGCTCATGCAGCGCCCGGCGGCATCGGAATCAGGCGTTGGGCGTCCATCACCAGGACCCCTTGGTGCCAATCCATGTGGTGCAGCGCGCGCCACTCCCCCACCTGGTCGCCGCCGATGCGCCAGACTCGGCGCTCCTCGTAACGGGATGGAGAAAGGGCGACGACCTCGTTGAGGCTGATGCCGTGCCCGTAGCGGCGCACGCAGTCCTGCGCCGGGCGCAGCAGGCGCCCGGACTCGTCCCTGAACACCCTGCCGGCGGGCCGCGCACGGCTGAAATCACGAACCAGCGGATTCGCCGCGTGGGGCGTCCAGTTCTCGCTCCAAAGGCTGTCCGCGTAGAAGGCGAACAAGGTCTCGTTGAGACGCAGGCGCTTGGTCCTCATCGCGCAAAAGAGCCACCAGCGCCCCTCGTGCTCGAAAAGGGTCGCGTCCGATATCGGGATGCCCTCGACGAGCGTGCGTGCGCGTTCCCAGCGGCCCGGGAAGTCGATGCACCGATAGAGGTCGACCCGCTTGGCCGCCGACTTCTCCGGAATCATGTAGAGCTCGCCATCGTGCTCGAGCAGGAAAGGGTAGGATAGGTGATACGGCTCTTCGATGACCGGACGCGCCTCGCCCAGGGGCCTCGCTTGTTCATCGAGCTCGATGCAGCTGATGCGCCCGCGTTCGGATGCGAACGGCAGGTCCTCGAAAAAAACGCAGCAACGGCCATCGCGCGACCAGACGAACGGGTCGGCCCAGAACGCGGTGCTCGGCGGATAGAGGGGAACCAGGTCCGCCAGCGGCGGCGGAGAGCCGAGGGCGGCGAGGTCGCACCGGCCGGCAAGCAGGCACCATTGCTTGCGCAGACCCTGCTCCTGCTTGCGGTCGGCACGCTGACCGGCGTGCCGCGCCCGCTTCTGCCGCCAGCGCTGCCAGAGGTTCATGTCCGGCGCCCTACCCGCCGTCGCCGTCGCCGCGCGTGACATAGAGCTCGACGTCGGGCAGCCCCCGCATCATCAGCGGCTGCAGACTCTTCGCCTTGGTCAGCTTGGGTGCGAAGCCGTAACGCCCGAGCGTCGGCTGCGCGTTCCAGGCACAGGCGAACCAGTCCAGGCGTTCGGCCTTCTCGCTTCGGGCACGCGCGAGGACGCCGGCCACGAGCCCATCGGCGGCCTGCTGGTCGCCGTTTTCCGTCAGGAGATCGACCATGCGCGCCAGCCACCGCCCGCGATGCTCGTACAGCTTGAACACCGCGTATCCGCGGATCTCGCCATCCCGCTGCAGGATCAGCACCTCGTAGGCGGTGTCGGGATGCCTCCGGTAGCGCCAGTTCAGGGTCCGCGCGTCACGCAGGGTGATGGCGGGATACTGGTCCCTCGCCCGCGCCCACAGGCGGTCGAAACGCGCGTCGAAGTCGCCATGGAAGGGTTCCGCCTCAAGCGCCGGGCGGGGGAACCTGGAGACGGCGAGGTCCGCCATCGAGCCCAGCAGCAGGCCGAGGCCCTTGCCCAAGCCCTTCTGCACGGGACGAACGACGGAGACCCGGCGCGTGTAGTTCAAGATCGACGCGGACTGGACGAAGCCGATCGTGAGGCCGACGGCCATCATGCGATCGGCGATGTGCTTGCCCAGCTGGATCGACCCTGCCGCCGGGTGATCGAGCATAGCGGCGGCAATGCCCTTGGCGAACTCGGGGCCCAGACCGCCGCCTCCGCGCCTGGCGTCTCGCAGCGCCTGACGCGTCAATCGCGTGTGGACGAAGATGTCAACGATCCAGTTCGCGGAGACGGGCGCCCCGGCGATGTACAGGGCGGCGGGCACGCAGGACATGCTGGCGATAATGCTGTCGCGCCACTCGACGACCACGCCCCGGTATCCGGGGACATCCAACCGCGGGTCCTGGCGCCACTGCCAATCCCAGCGGCGCTCGATGCGCTGCCTCTTCGCGGTACCCGACACCTCGTCCATGCGGACCAGGATCTCTTGCCGATCGTCGTCGTTTGCGGGTCTGACCTGGATCATGGGCCGTGTTCGGACTGGTTGATCTCCGCCAGCACATCCGCCAGCGACCGGGATGCCGGATCGCGCCGGAACCCGCGCCGCGTACTGCGCACAAGCGGGAGCTGCCCGAGCGCCCGGACGAACCCGGAAAGATAACTGAAGTCCAGGCGCAGCGTCCCCCAGACGATCTCGCCCAGCACGCGCGGCGCATGACTGAGCAGCAGCGTGCCACCCGGCAGGTTGATCCAGTGGTACAGGTAGCGGTTCTTGCGGCCGACGACCTTGCGCCGGAAGGAGGAGTAGAAGCGGCGGATGGTCGTGACCCGGTGATCGTGGACGATGACGCTGCGCGGCACGAAATAGCTCTTCCAGCCGCGGCGCCAGGCGCGGGTGCCCAGGTCCATGTCCTCCTTGCCGAAGGGCTTGTAGCAGGACAGGAACCCCCCGAGGGCCTCGAACTTGTGCTTGTCGAAAGCGATGGAGCCCCCCGAGGCGAAGAGCGTCTTCAGGCGCCCGCCAGCGGACTCCGCCGCTCTCTCCGCGATGGCGGGACTCCAATCGCCGCCCTTTTTCACCATGCCCCGCGACAGGCGGGCGCGCACCCAGGAAGACTCCGAAGCGCTGCCGTCATGGCCGAGAATCATGGGGCCAACGGAGAAGGTGTCCTGATCGGCAAAAGGCTGGACGAGGGGGAGGATGAAATCCTGGCGTACCCGCACGTCCGAGTTGAGCAGGATCACGATATCGTGCAACGCCGCCGCCACCCCGGTGTGCACGGCCTCGGCAAAGCCCCGGTTCGCCGGATGAACGATCAACCTGACGTCGGGGTATTCGGCCCGGATCAGCTCGACGCTGCCGTCCGCGGAGCCGTCGTCTACGACGATCACCTCCGCTGCGCCGGGGTATGCCCGGGCCGCTGCCTCGGCGTGGGAGATCCCGGCGGCGATGATCTGCTCCCCGTTGTAGTTCGGGATGAGCAGGCTCACGCCCGGCGCAAGGTTATCGCTGGCCATGCGACATGGTTATCTTCGGCGGTGACGAGAACAAGAAACGAGACGACGGTGGTTTCGCGGCGCTCCGGACGCCGAAAGCGACAAGGGGAGAATCGGACCCTCTCCGGCGAGCACCAACGCCGCGGTGTCGAACGACGGCGCATCATACTATACTCCCCCGGTTTCGCGCAGAGCCCGCCCCGCCCTTCATGTTGCCCGATCCCGTACAACTCGTCTCATGCTGGACCGAACCGACCGCCGGAGCCTGCTGGGCCGGCCGGAATCCCCCGCCCCTGGGTTTCGCGCGCTGAGGTAGTCGCGGGATGGGGGAGCCAAGCGGACAAGCCTTGCCCGAACTCCAGCCTGCATGGCGGCGTTTCGTACTCTTGCTGGCCGGCACGGTATTCGGAACCAGCGCTTTGATTTACTCGCTGGTGCTCATCGTCGACCCGTACGACTCGGTGCCCTTCTCCCCCCGCTGGGAGCGCTATCCGGTCACCAGTCACTCCCGCCCGTACAACGCCAAGCTCGCCCGTAGCGGACGTTTCGACAGCGCCGTCGTCGGCAGTTCCACATCGATGCTGTTGCGTCCGGCAGAGCTGAATGCCGTGTTCGGCGGCAGCTTCGTCAACCTTGGGATGCCGGCCGCCTCCCCCTACGAGCAGCTGCGCGTCCTCGACTTGCTCGGCTACACGGGGGCCTATGACGGGACCTTGATCGTCGGCCTCGACCCGTCCTGGTGCGCGCCCGACGGGAGTCCGCGGCTGCTTCCACAGATGATGGGGCAGACCTTTCCCGAATCCCTGTACGACGGCGAGGTCTGGAACGACCTTCCCCCTCTCAACCGCACGACCCTGCAACATGCCCGTTCGCAGCTGCTTGCCCTCCTCGGGCTGCGCGTCCGGCATCCACTCCGGCCCGACGGCTACCGGGATTTCACGCTCACCTTCCGCACCGACAACGACCTGGATTCGGTACGCAGGCGCATCTACGGCGAGGCGCCCTGGCTGTTGCAGCGCACGGAGAGCGAGGGACCGCCCCGTTTTCCCGAGCTGGAAGCCCTGGCGGACAGGCTCTCCCGCCTGCCGGCAGCGACCCGCAAGGTCGCCTTCTTCGTACCCTTCCACATCCATCACCAGCTCCGGGAGGACGCGGAGCAACAGCGTTTCTGGTCCGGATGCAAGGCCAAGGCCGCCGAGGTTCTCGGCAAGGTCCCGAACACGGTGGTGCTGGACTTCATGATCTCTTCGCCGATCACGACGGAAGACCGCAACTATGTCGACGCCCAGCACTACACCACGTCGGTCGCCACCGACATCGCGCGGCATCTGCACTCGGGCGCCACGCATCCTGACCAGAACACGCCCGAATTCCGGGTGCTCTCGGGCGGCAGCGAGGACCAATCCAGGAGGCGCTGATCCTCGGCCTTCCCGGCCATGATCAGCACCCCACCCAAGCGGCGTGGTTCCTGGCGGCGTGATCGGGAATGCCGCCAATCGGTTTGTGGTACGCTTCCACGTTGCCGCGCGGGACACCCTTCGGCCGATCTCCCGCATGGCCGAGAGCCGCGGCGCTGGCACGACGTCGCGCCGACGCACCCGCGGCGGGACCTCCCGCGAATGGAAACCTGATCGGGCCGCTTTCGAGCACACCTAGACATGACTATCGACAAATCCAGGGCCACCGAGGTCGTCTTCTCTGCGATCGCGGAGCTCAACCGGGAGCTGGGGAAGAACCAGCAATTGGAGCAATCCCTCTCGACCGTGCTTTCGGGGGAGGGCGGAGGCCTCGACTCCATCGCCATCGTGTCCTTCCAGATGATCCTCGAGGAGAAGATCGGCGAGGCGTTCGGGGCGGACGTGTTCCTCGATTTCGAGCAGTTCGTCGATTCGGCGGGGAGCGAGTCACGCACCGTGGAGAGCCTGGTCGATCACCTGCTGACCATCGTCGACCAGGGGCCGGCCGCACCCTGACCGCGAACCAGGAAACACCCGCCAGGCGTTACGAATCCGCCCCTCGCGCGATCTGCCGCGGGCGGGAGGCACGCACACCCCATGCTGTTCAACTCGCAGCCCTTCATTCTCCTTTTCCTCCCCATCACCCTCCTCGTGTTCCTGCTGCTCTGGAGCAAGGGCGGGGAGAAGACGGCACTGGTCTGGCTCGTCGTCACGTCGCTGTTCTTCTACGGCTGGTGGAATCCGAGCTATGTCCCGCTGCTGGCGGGCTCCGTGCTGGTCAACTTTCTGATCGCCCGCGGCATGGTGCACAGCCCGAGGAAGAGCCGGCGCCGCTTCCTGTTGTTGACGCTCGGGGTGACCTTCGATCTCGGCCTGCTGGGCTATTACAAATACTCGGACTGGCTGCTGGGCGAGATCGGCGCACTCGCCGGAACCTCGTTCTCGCTCGCCGCGACCACCCTGCCACTGGCCATCTCCTTCTATACCTTTCAGCAGATTTCCTACCTGGTCGACGTGTGGCGCAACCGCGGCCGGGAGTACGATCTGCTGCGTTACGCGACCTACGTGACCTTCTTCCCCCAGCTCATCGCCGGCCCCATCGTGCGGCACCACGAGCTGATCCCCCAGTTCTCGGCCAATCCCCTGCGGGACGGACTGTGGGAGAGACTCGGGCGCGGCGGCATCCTCTTCAGCATCGGCCTGTGCAAGAAGGTGCTGATCGCCGACAGCCTGGCCGGCATCGTCGACCCGGCCTACGCCACCGCCGCCACCCAGGGAGCGCTGACCTTCTCGACCGCCTGGCTGGCCGCGTTCGCCTTCAGCTGGCAGATCTATTTCGATTTTTCCGGGTACTCGGACATGGCGATCGGTCTCGCTCTGATGTTCGGTTACAGCCTGCCGATCAACTTCAACGCCCCGTACCGGGCGCAGTCGCTGCAGGAGGTCTGGCAGCGCTGGCACATGACCCTCTCCCGCTTCCTGCGCGACTATCTGTTCGTCCCCTTGGCGCGGAACCGTCACCTCGTCCACCCGGCGGTGGTTGCCGTGCTGGTGACCATGTTCCTCGGCGGCCTCTGGCACGGCGCGGCCTGGACCTTCGCCATATGGGGCCTCGCCCACGGGGTCGGACTGCTGGTCAACGCCGCATTCACGCGCTCCGGGCTGAAGTTGCCCAGGGGCATGGGCTGGGCCTTGACGCTGCTGTTCTGGGTCGAGATCACGGTGCTGTTCCGCGCCGACAGCTTCGCCACCGCCACCGTATTCTGGACGGCGATGCACGACTTCCCCGCCGTCTTGACGCCGCCGGACGCGCATGCCCTGTTGCTGGTCATCGCCGCCGGGCTCGCGGCCATTCTCGGGCCGACGAGCCAGAGACTTGCGCTCGAGCGCCTCGCCCCGAATCGCTGGTACGCGGCTGCCGCCGGGCTCGCGGTGGTTGTCGTCCTGATTCTGGTTGGCGGCGGCGGTGAGGCAGAGTTCTACTACTTCCAGTTCTGACGTGAGCGCCGAGCCATTCGGCCGCACGGAGCGGCGATGTGCCGCCATCTGCAAGCGCGTATGCAATCGACCACAAGCCATCTGCGCGGACTGATCCTGGATGATCGGCTGCTCCTGCTGCTGGCGGGGGGTGTCTTTCTCTCCCTGTACGTATTTCGGATCGATGCGTACGGACCATTGCTGTCGCTCTTGAGCCTGGTCGTCGTCTCGCGGCTCGCGCTCGCGCGTTCCCTGCCCGCCGGTCTGGCCCGACCGCCGGCCCTCGCCTTTCTCGTCCTGGCCGCAGTCGTCGCCGGTGGTTACCTCTTCAGCGACGCCGGCGGGACCGCAAAGGCACTGTCCCGCATGGGTTACATGGCGGTCCTGACCATCAGCATCCTGATGCTCTTCCGGCCTGGATTGCTCGTCCGCGTCGCACCCTGGCTCATTGGGTCTGGGGTCATCGTGCACTACCTCGCATGGCGGCTGTTCCAGATCCCCGCCAACATGTTGGACCCCCTGTCCCATTTCCTGGCCGCCTACACCGTACTCACGATCCCCGCCCTCGTGTACTGGGCGCGTTTCCCCCGCCCGGCGGAGCCGGTAGCGCCCACTCAGGCGGAAACCCAACCAGCCTTGCCGCGCGACCGGGGGCGACGCGTGGTGTTCCTGCTGCTCCTGGCGATGAACGTCGATCTCCTGC
>CAYNBI010000101.1:0-12964 GCA_964395315.1 uncultured Chromatiaceae bacterium
CGGAAACCCATCGCGTCGCGCGTCTCGCGGGTGGCGCTGCCGATGTGCGGCAGCAGGAAGGCGTTGGGCAGGTCTCGGTAGCGTGGATCGATATCCGGCTCGTTGTTGAATACATCGAGGCCGGCGGCAAAGAGTCTCCCAGAACGCAGTGCGGCGATCAGGGCGTCGTCGTCCACCACCGCCCCCCGCGCGGTGTTGACCACCACGGCGTCGTGCGGCAGCAGCTCAATCCGTTCCGCGTTCAGCAGATGCCGGGTATCGGGCGTGGCGGGACAGTGAATGGACAGAAAATCGCTCTGGGGCAAGATGTCTTCCAGCACGTCGTGGAAGATCGCGCCCTTCTCCAATGCGGGCTCGAGCCTCCGGCGGTTGTGGTAATGGATCTCCATATCGAAACCGCGCGCGCGCTCGGCGACCACCTGGCCGACGCGGCCCATGCCGATGATGCCGAGCCGCTTGCCAGTCACCTGAATACCGAGTTGGTAGGTCGGGCTCCATTCCCGCCAGGTAGCGGTGCGGATCAGCCGCGCGCCCTCGTGCGCGCGCCGCGCGGCGCCCAGCATCAGCAGCATGGCGATCTCGGCGGTGGCGTTGCTCAGCACGTCCGGCGTGTTGGTGACCGTGATCCCCCGATCCTTGGCGGCCTGCAAATCGATGTGATCGTACCCGACCGAGAAGCTGCAGATCGCGCGGACGCTGGCCGGCAGGCGCGCAATCACGTCGGCGCTCAATCGTTCGGTATGGGAGGGAATGATCGCATCCGCGCCCTGGGCCAGGGCCACGATCTCGTCTGAGCCGTAGACTCGGTCTTCCGCATTCAGCCGTGGCTCGAAATCGCGCGACAGGCGCGCCTCGACTGCCGCGGGGAGCTTGCGCGTGACCAGGACGATTGCTTTTCTTTTCACCCTTTATCTTCTTCCGCAGGCCAAGGAAACACGGAACTCCCGCGACCCGTTCATCCGGAGCCCCTATGCGCCCATTCCTTTTTTGTGCATGCATAAACGATAACCAAAGGGCACTGTTTGCACAAACCAAAACCATTTGCGCAGCATGAAAGTCAGGGAAACAGCGCCTTCGCCCCTGAACTGGAGGCGCAATGGCTGCCGTCTAAAAGCCAAGACACCCTATACTTGCGGGCGAACGGCAAACGTCCACCTGCACGACAGGCCCTTCCGCTTTCCGGAGAGACAAAAGATGACCATCGCAATCGGAGACCGCATCCCCGAAGCCAGGCTTTCGATCATGGGCGAGGCCGGCCCGCGGAACATCGACAGCCTGGACCTGTTCCGCGGCAAGCGCATGGTTGTATTCGGCGTACCCGGAGCCTTCACCCCACATGCTCCGCCCGCCACCTCCCCGGCTTTCTAGAGTCGGCGGATGCCTTCCGGGCGCGCGGAATCGACGCCATCGTCTGCCTCGCGGTGAACGACGTGTTCGTAATGGACGCGTGGGGAAAGAATCAAGGGGTCGGTGATCGGATATTAATGGTCGCGGACGGGAACGGGGATTTCACGCGTGCGGCCGGGCTGGAGCAGGACCTGACGGCCCGCGGCTTCGGTCTCCGCTCGCATCGCTACGCCATGATCGTGGAGGACGGCGTGGTCAGTGCGATAAAGCTCGAAAGGCCAGGCGAGTTCCTGGTCAGTGACGCGCAAACCATGCTCGGGCTGCTGAACGGGAAACGCTGACCGATTCAGCTCATCCCGCGGCGCATGGACGTGACGCCGCGCTGAGCGTCTTGCCTTCGCAGCCTTCCCTTCCTTCGACGCGTCCCGTCACGCAGCCACTTCATCACCGACTCGTCCCGGCCTATCGAACAAACTGGTTGTCAGCAGCCGAGGGGCGCACACACAATCATTGATAATAACGATGACTACGCTCTAAACATTCGATTTTTGTTCTCGTCTGTCCGCCTTTACGCTTTAGTCACGAACCAGACGGAGGAACCGAGACATGATCAAGACACTCACCTTCGGCGCCGTACATATGACGGTGGCATTCACCGTAGCCTACCTGTTGAGCGGAAGCCTGCTGGTAGGCGGCGCCATCGCGCTGGTAGAGCCCGCTATCAATACCGTCGCGTATTTCTTCCACGAGAAGGTGTGGGAGCGAGTGCGTCGAACGCGTGCGGCGCGCGTCGAGCCACTCCCTGCTTGAACCCCCGCGCTCACATCGCCACCTGGACAGGAACCGGTCCACGTTCATCGGAAACGCTGAGACAAACCGCGCCGGCGCTCCAGGTCTTGCGGTTAAGCACAGCCAATTCGCGCCCTATGCCTCGCTCCGCAGTGGATACGATCCCGTGCTCGCACCGGAAGCGGGAATTCTCCTTGCATCCTGTGATAACAATCACATATATTAGAATGCTCTTATGTTCTTATGGCCCAGCGAGAGTCAGAGCATAACTGAGAAACCGGCGCGCGGTTGCGTAGCTGCACCCGAAAGGCAACCCGGCGAGCCATGAACGCGACAACACCCCATCGGGGTGAATCCATATGGCATACATCGAGAGCCCAATAGTCGACAACGGATCCGCGCCTGCGATCGCGCCGAGCCCGCGGCAGCGTATCGCTGCCGCGCAGGACCCGCGCGCGCATCGGCGGCTGCTGGACGAGTGCCTGGGCGTCGTCGAGGCGGAGCTTAGGTCGGATCGGGGATCGGCGGATGTCGAGCGTACGCGCGCGACGCTCGCTGAGGTGGTCGGCCTGGCCCGCGCCGAGGACGCGATCGCCAAGGAACAGATCTACGGACACTTCCTCCAGCACCTGGTGCGGATCTATGCCCATGGTTGCGACCAGCGTGACAACGTGGCGTTCGCGGCCACGGCAGCCGCATACGCAGCCGTGATCGAGGCCATCAGCCGCGCATACCCCCGGCTCGATTACAGCGTCGCGCTCGGCCAGCTGCTGGAATTCATGACCCGGCTGTTCGCCGCGCGGGACAACAGCTGGAAGACCGTCTACGAGCACTTGCGCGCTGTCCCGGATTCCGTGCTTGCAAAGCAGACCCTGAACCGAGTCTGCTCGGCCGCGATCCGGGAATGGTTCGATGCCGGCGTCCAGAACCTGTTCTCGCTCAAGAACGACCTCACCGCGAAGATCCGCCAGCTCGACCAGCATGCGCGGCAGATCGAGCGCGAGATCCTCGACCAAGAGGCAGCCGTCGGTCAGATGCTTCAGCGCGCGGATCCCGAAGCAACCGGCAAGGTACTATCGCTGCAGGCCAGGCTCACCGCGCGCAGAACAGACGCCCTGCGGCTAGAGAAAGATCGTGTCCTCGATGAGCAGCAGGGAAAGCAGGAGACCCTGCTGTTGATCGAGTCCGACATACGCGAGTTCGAAAATCTCCTGCGGGAGGCTCGCAGGGCCTATTTCGTGCGGATTGTCTGATTCCCTGGTGCGCGTAATTTACGAAATTGCGGGCCGGTCCTGGATCGCGCTGACAGGAGCCCGCCTCCCCATGACCAGCAGAGACGCTGGTGACCGTTCATCCGGAAACCGGCCATCCTGATCGAAATCGGCGCTCCAGTCCTCCGTAAACCCAAGGCCACAGCGGTACTTCCGCGCCCTCACCCCCGGAGCTCAATGCTGGCCATCAGCCCGAATCCCGCGCTCAGGCAGCGCATCGGGCACCGTCCCGGCCCGCGAGGGTGATCGCGGGCCCCGACATCACCAACCACGCCCGTCAAGCCAAGCGATGATCGACTCAGCGCTTGCCTCGACGCGGGGGCGGCTCCTCTTGGTGGGTGGTATGCTGATTCTGGCCAGGATGGCCAATCTGAGCTTGCCCCTGACCCTGACTTGGCCCGAGAAGCCCCATGTCAGACTGACGAGAATCGCCGCCCGGCCTGGACTCACAAGCCGATCGACGTACTCAAGGATTGACCCGACGCTCGCACGGTCACCAAGAGTGTTTTCTTCTAACAAGACATTTTCTAGAATTTATATATAGTTCTTTCGTATTTTTAAACTAAACTCCCTAATCATCCGCGACCCGCAAGTAACCGACGCAACCGACCGGCAGAGCCATGAGTGAACCAGGAAACAGATTGATGAGAGGGAAGCGCTTGAAAATATGGGCGTCTGCCACCCTCGCTCGCCTGCGCGGCCGATTGCTGTCACGGCAAACTGCTTACCGGAGAACCCCCGCCAACCTAAGGAAGCGGTATCGGGGAATCGGCGCAGTGCCGCGCGAGACCTGGGCTTGGTTCGTGGGGGTGGCGCGCCGGCGGACGCCGCCGGCAACCGATGTCGTACCCAGCACACCCAGTCGCCCGCCCCGGGAATCCCTCCCGGTCCCCGAGCAGGACCGCGCGGCGCCGCGATCCGTTGCTGCCGAGTCCGAGTTCCGTGCAGCGCCGCGCCATTCCCTCCCTTCCCCCTCCAGAACAAGGCCCGGCGGCAACAACCGGGCTCGCCCGGCGACGAGTCCCCGACCCGCGCCGAGTCGCAGAGAATGCCGCGTCGGCGCGCCCCAGCCGCCGCGCCTGGCCACTGATGGCACGCCGCGGCCGTCTGAACCTGGGACCGCCGCTGGCGATAAGAAGCCCGTCGCGACTGGTCTTCTCAGGACTACCGTTCCCACCAGCACGGATCGCCGCATCGTCGTGGTCGGCGATTGCGAGAACCATTGCGAATCCGTTACCGCCTCGCTGCGATTCGCCGGACTCCTGAACAAGAAAGGCGGGTTCAAGGCTAAGGCCCGGGACGCGCATATCGTCCAAACAGGCGACCTGCTCAGCAAGCACGGCCCGGACCCCGCCGTGGTGCGGTTCTGGGAGGAACTGCGCGGTGCCGCGCACGCCGCCGGATGCTCCTTGCATCTGGTCGCGGGCAACCATGAGCTCGAGATCTGGCGGCGGCTGCAGACCGGCGAGCGCCTGGGCCTCACGCGGCGGGAGCAGCGGGCGATGAAGGAACTGATCCGGTCCATGAATCTCTTTCACGTCGCCGGATCGATGCTGTTCATTCACGGATACCCCACGGTCTCCCTGCTCCGGCACATCCGGACGTTTTTGGAGGGCGCGGGCAACCGGATCAACGATTACAACCTGGAGTGCTTTCGACCGGCGCTCGACAACACCGATCGTCTTGGGCAGTACGCGTATCTCAGGAACAACTCCCGGCAGGCAGTTTTGCTGCACGACGTACCGACTCCGGAGCGCTACTATCGCCGTCACGGCCGGGAGGTCGCCGACCTGCTTGGCTCGCTCGGCATCGATCTCGTGGTCCACGGTCATCGCCCGGAGCGCTCCGGGGTCCAGCAGGACTACGAGCTGGAGCGATGGCTGCCCGGCATCCGCATGATCAGCAACGACGTCCAACTGCGCCAGCAGGGTCTCGGGGCGACCGTGATCAAGCAGGCAGATAGCCGCCCGCCCGAGGTTTGTTTTTTCAACGGGCCCAACGCAACATCGGGCCACCGGGCTGCCGCGAAGGCTCTGCTGCGGGCGCCGGCCCAACCCTCGTCCGGTCAGCCGTCCTATCCGGAACAGGTCATGCTGGGTGGGCAGATCTACGACTTCCTGCGCAAACGGGACTCGAGCGCTTCAGACTTCCTGCCATCGGGCGCGAGGGTCGAACGGTAATCCTTTACGCAGGTTCCGCCGTGGGCCTCTGTCCACGCAAGGCGCAATGGCACTTCCCCAGCAGCTGCAGCGCTTGGTTTCCTATCGGCGCTGGCGACCTCCCCTTCCACCACTGCCTACGCCTTTCCCAACGGCTTGAATGAAACGATCAGCAGCGGCAGCAGAGTGAGGTTCGCGATCAGCGCGATGAGCATGGCCAGCCCCGTGAGAACGCCGAAATAGATGGTAGGAATGAAGTTGGACAGCACCAGGATCGAGAAGCCCAGGGTCACGGTCACCGAGGTGTAGTAGATCGCCCGGCCCACGCTGCCGTGACTGCGCCGCACGGCCCCCCAGTAGCTCCGATCCTGCTCGAACTCCTCCCTAACCCGATGGACGTAGTGGATGGTGTTGTCCACGCCGATGCCGATGGTGATCGCGGCAATGGTGATGGTCATGATGTCCAGCGGTATCCCGAGCCATCCCATGATGCCCAGGATCAGAATCGCGGCGAGAACCGTGGGCACCACGCCGATGGCCGCCAGCTTCCAGTCCCTGAACAGGACCAGGAGCATCGCCATGATGGCGACGAACACCATGCTGAGGGTCAGGATCTGGGACCGAAACAGGCTTTGCAGCACGTTGTTGTAAAGCACCAGCATGCCGGAGAGGTGCACCTGCTCCTCCTCCAGACCAAGGGTGCCGACCAGATCCGAGCGGATGCGCTTGATCAGCTCGTCGCGTTTCAGATTGGGATCAGAGTCGATGACGCGGATGGCGAAACGCAACTGGTTGCCGTCCTCCGACATGTAGGGCTTGAAGAGGGCGTCGCGGATGTCGTCAGGCAAACGCTTGTGCATGACGGCCAGCGACAGATTGTCTAGCGGCTCGTCACCGTTGAGCATGGTCAGCAGCGCCATGGTGGTCGAGATGGAAAGCACCTTGCCGGTCTCAGGCAGCGCGTCGAGGTACTGGTGAATGCGATCGGCCTCCGGCAACTGGAACATGTTGAACCAGTAGCTCTCGCCGCTGATGCCCGCGCTCTCCTCCTCGGCGAACAGCGGGTCCGGTTCCGCCTCCGCGTCGGCCTGCTCGGCCATGAACGCGCGAAAGCTCGCGTCGGGGTCGATGATCACGTCCAACGGCGTGGTCCCCCCGAGCTTGCGGTCGATGAGCAGCATCCCCTGGTAGATCTCCGTACTGTCCTTGAAGTAGTCGATGAACCGGTTCTCCACCGTGAGCCGAAACAGCCCGGCTACTCCCAGGACGAACAGCAGGACGTACACAATCAGGGTCGGAGCACGGAAGCGTTCGATGACATGCGCCAGCGAGCGTGTGATCGATGCGGTTACGTCGTGGCGCCGAAACACCGGTGCATCGTTCCTTTGCCAGACCGCCAACGCTGGAAACATCAGGAAGCAGAGGACGAAGGCCAGACCGACGCCGGCCACCATCATCCACCCGAAATCGATTACCGGCCGTATGCCGCTGACGATCAGGGAGGCGAACGCGACCTGGGTGGTGAGCGCGGTATAGAGCGATGGCAGGAACTTCGACTCCATGGTTTCCTTCACCAGCTCACGCTGCTCGCGACCGGGGTGTTCGGCCTGTAGCTCGAAGTAGCGGACCATCAGGTGCACCGTCAGTGCCAGCGCGGTGATCAGCATGAGGGAGATGAAGTTCGAGGAAACCACGGTCACCCGCCACTCGGCAAAGCCCAGATAGCCGAGCATCCCGATGGCCGCAGCCACGCAGATCGCCATCGGAATCAGCACCCAGCGCACGCGTTTGAAGGCCACGGCGAGAAGGCCCACGAGGAACAATCCGACACCAAGCCCGAAGACGCGGATGTCGTTGCGCACGTAGTCGATCATGTCGGAGGTGATCATCGGCACGCCGCCAAGGTGGATCTCCGCCATGTCCCGATGGCCGTCGAGAATGCCCCGGACGGTGGTGATGTCCGCCTGCGCCAGCTCCTGGAGCCCCGCGCTGTACGCTCTGAACTCGGCCGAAACCTCCGCCAGCTCGGCCTCCTCCTCGGGGGTCAGCTGCCGCTCCGACTGAGTGAGGCGCAGGGACTCCCGCCGGTCCAGCAGGGACAGGTATTTCTCGTCCCGCTTGAAGTTGACCTGCATCGCAGTAGTGGTTCCGTCCGCGCTGACCACGAGGTCGCGGTAAAGGGGGCTTCCGGTTAGCTCCTTGCGCGCCAGTTCCCGGTCCGTGTCTGGCGCCTCCAGGGTACGCACCTGGCTTTGTATCTCCGATAGAGTCATGCGCGGGCTGTCGATGAGCGGGACATCGAGCAGCGTGGTCACAGATTCCACCCGCTCCAACGCCGCAAGCTCCTCGCGCAGCGCCTTGATATCCGCAAGCACCGGCTCGGACATCAGGTCCCGCCGCGGCGTGTAGGTCACGACCAGGAAATCGTCCGAACCGTACCGCGCCCGGACGCCGCGGTAATAGCGGAGATCCGCGTCATTCTCCAGGACCAGGGAATCGGAAGAAGCGTCGAGACGAAAGTCCCTGCCGTAGTAACCCGCCGCGACCAGAACCAAGGAGATCGCGACCAGAACCAGCAATGGATGATCCAGGGTCAGGCGGAAATAGAATTCGGCGAGTCGGGCGCGCATGTCTCTTCCTTGCCGCAGACGCCGGCGGCGTCCAAAGCGCTCTATTGTCCGCGTGAGGGCGGCACGAGATCAATGTCGGCGGCGACGAACCCTTGAGAACTCAGCAAAGTCGCACCGAGCTCCCGCTGTGCATCCCTCATCATCCCTTGATCCGCACCGCGAGCACGTCACAACCGGCGCCATTGAGCACCGAGCGTGCGGTCGAGCCAAGCAGCACGGCGAGCCCGTGACGGCCATGGCTGCCGAGGACGATAAGATCCACCTGCAGCTCGCCGGCCACGCGAAGTATGGTGTGGCCAGTACCCCCGATCTCGATGTGGCGGTCCTCGGGTGCAACGTTCAAGCGCTCGCCGACGATCTTCATCTGCTTCTTCGCCACCTCGAGAAGCTCCTGCTCAAGATCGAAGTTATCAGGAAGGACGAGGTCGCCAGAGTAAGCCATAGGCAGATACTCCACCACGTGCAGGATGCTCATACGCGCGCCGCACTGCTCCCTCAAATGGCTTGCCCGCTCGATCACGGGGTCAGTCTCCGTGGCGAAGTCGACGGCCAGAAGCAGGTGCCTGTAGGTGAAAGCGGACATAACAGCCTCTCCCCTGACTTGTGTTCCAATGCAAGTATACGTGGCGGCGGCGATTCTCGCGGGCGCCCGATGCGCAGGGCCTGCGGGCGCCTTGCTGCGGCGCAGCAATTTCTGTACCATGCGGACGTTCCGTCGTCGGATGGGACCGGAAGGACTAAGCCACGAGGTCTCTGCATGCTCCGCAAGATCCTCATCGCCAACCGTGGCGAGATCGCCGTGCGCATTATCCGCGCCTGCGCCGAGATGGGCATCCGCTCGGTCGCCATCCATTCGGAGGCGGACCGTTACGGGCTGCACGTCAAAAAGGCCGACGAGGCCTACAGCCTGGGCTCCGACCCGCTTGCCGGCTACCTCAACGTCCACCGCATCGTGAACCTGGCGGTCGCGACCGGGTGCGACGCCATCCATCCCGGCTACGGCTTCCTGTCAGAGAACCCTGCGCTGGCCCAAGCCTGCGTACGCCGCGGCATCACCTTCATCGGCCCGTCCGCCGCCCTGATTCAGCGCATGGGGGACAAGACGGAGGCGCGATTCGCCATGCAGAAGGCCGGAGTCCCCGTCACGCCGGGGACCGACGGCAATCTGGCAAGCGAGGAAGAGGCGCTGGAGGTGGCGGAGAGGATCGGCTATCCGATCATGCTCAAGGCCACCGCCGGTGGCGGCGGGCGCGGCATCCGCCGCTGCGACAGCCCGGCGGACCTGAAGCGCAATTACGAGCGGGTCATCTCCGAGGCGACCAAGGCCTTCGGCCGCGCGGACGTCTTTCTTGAGAAGTGCGTGGTCAACCCGAAGCACATCGAGGTGCAGGTGCTGGCCGACCACCACGGCAACTGCATCCACCTCTACGAGCGCGACTGCTCGATCCAGCGCCGCAACCAGAAGCTGATCGAGATCGCCCCCTCCCCCCAGCTCGATGAAGCGCAGCGCCAGTACGTGGGCGGGCTGGCGGTGCTCGCGGCGCGCGCGGTGGGATACACCAACGCCGGCACCGTGGAGTTCCTGCAGGACGCGGATGGGCGCTTCTACTTCATGGAGATGAACACCCGTATCCAGGTCGAGCACACCATCACCGAGACCATTACGGGCGTCGACCTGGTGGAGGAGCAGATCCGCGTCGCCGCCGGGCTGCCGTTGCGCTACCGACAGGACCAGATCACCCGCCGCGGCTTCGCCCTGCAGTTCCGCATCAACGCGGAGGACCCGCAGAACAGGTTCCTGCCGAGCTTCGGGCGCATCTCCCGCTACTATGCGCCGGGCGGGCCCGGGGTGCGCACCGACGGCGCCATCTACACCGGCTACACGGTGCCGCCCTACTATGATTCCATGCTGGCCAAGGTCATCGTCTGGGCGCTCAACTGGGAGGACCTGATCAACCGCGGCGACCGCGCCCTGCGCGACATGGGCGTGTTCGGGATCAAGACGACCATCCCCTTCTACCGGGAGATCATCCACCACCCCGATTTTCGCCGCGGCTCCTTCGACACCGGCTTCCTCGAGGCCAATCCCCAGCTGCTGGGCTACTCCTGCAAGCGGCGCAAGGAGGAGATCGCCGCCGCGCTGGCCGCGGCCATCGCCGCCCATGCCGGGCTCTGATCCAGGCCCCGAGCCATGCCCTCCCCCGATCCCCGCAACGGGCTGATCCGATAAGCGTTTCCTTGGCGCGCCTGAACGAGAGACACACGAATATGCCAAAGGTCCAAGTCACCGACGTCATCCTCCGCGACGCACACCAGTCGCTGCTCGCCACCCGCATGCGGCTGGATGACATGCTCCCCATCTGCCCCAAGCTCGATGCCATCGGCTACTGGTCGCTGGAGTGCTGGGGCGGCGCGACCTTCGACGCCTGTGTCCGATTTCTCAAGGAAGACCCGTGGGAGCGCCTGCGGGCACTGCGCGCCGCCCTGCCCAACACCCGGCTGCAGATGCTGCTGCGCGGCCAGAACCTGCTCGGCTACCGGCACTACTCCGACGACGTGGTGCGGGCCTTCGTACAGAAGTCCGCGGACAACGGCATGGACGTATTCCGCATCTTTGACGCCCTGAACGACCTGCGTAACCTCACGACCGCAATCGAGGCCACCAAGGCGGCGGGCAAGCACGCCCAGGGCACCATCTGCTACACGGTGAGCCCGGTGCACACTACCGAGGGCTTCGTCGCCATGGGCAAGGCCCTGCAGGACATGGGCTGCGACTCCATCGCCATCAAGGACATGGCGGGGCTCCTCACCCCCTACGCGACCGCCGAGCTGGTCAAGGCGCTCAAGGATGCCGTCGACCTGCCCCTGCACCTCCACTCCCACGCCACGGCGGGACTGTCGGACATGTGCCACCTCAAGGCCATCGAGAACGGCTGCGAGCATATCGACACGGCCATCTCCTCCATGGCGGGCGGCACCTCGCACCCCCCCACCGAGAGCCTGGTCGCGGCCCTGCGGGGCACCGAGTACGACACCGGACTCGATCTGGAGGCGATCCAGGAGATCGGCATCTACTTCTACCAGGTGCGCAAGAAGTACCACCAGTTCGAGAGCGAGTTCACCGGGGTGGACACCCGGGTGCAGGTCAACCAGGTGCCCGGCGGCATGATCTCCAACCTGGCCAACCAGCTGAAGGAGCAGAACGCCACCGACCGCATGAACGAGGTCCTGGCGGAGATCCCGGCGGTGCGCAGGGACCTCGGCTACCCGCCCCTGGTCACCCCCACCTCCCAGATCGTCGGCACCCAGGCGGTGCTCAACGTGCTCACCGGCAAGCGCTACCAGACCATCACCAACGAGGTGAAACGCTACCTCCAGGGCGGTTACGGCAAGGCCCCGGCGGCGGTCAACCCGACCCTGCAGCAGCAGGCGGTGGGCGGCGAGGAGCTGATCGAATGCCGCCCCGCGGACCTGTTGCGGCCCGAGCTGGATCGGCTCACCGCGGATGTCGGGGGCCTCACCGAGTCGCCGGAGGACGTGCTCACCTACGCCATGTTCCCCGAGATCGGGCGCCAGTTCCTGGAGCACCGGGCGGCCGGCACCCTGGTGCCCGAGCCCCTGGAGCCGCCACCGAGCGCGGATGGGGCCAAGTCTGCGCCAACGGAATTCAACATCGCAATCCATGGCGAGACCTATCACGTCAAGGTCACGGGCGCCGGCCACAAGGGCCAGGCCGAACGCCACTTCTACATGGACATCGACGGCATCCCCGAGGAGGTGGTGCTCGAGACCCTGGACGAGATCGTCCTCACCGGCGGCGCCGAGGGCGCGGTCAAGAAGGCCATCGCCGGCAAGCGGCCCGCCCCGTCGAAGGAGGGGGACGTCACCACCTCGATGCCGGGCAACATCGTCGAGGTGCTGGTGAAGGAAGGTGACAGGGTAGAGGCGGGCCAGGCGGTGCTCATCACCGAGGCGATGAAGATGGAGACCGAGATCCAGGCACCAATCGGCGGTTCCGTCACCGGCGTCTTCGTCAAGAAGGGCGACTCGGTCACCCCGAGCGAGACCTTGGTCGAGATCACGCCGGCCGGGTGATTGGAGACGGCCTGGCTGCCCACCATCGCCAGGTCGGTCTTGACAGCCTCCTTGGTTGCGCGCTCGACATCAATCCCTTGTGCCTTCAGGTAGTGACTGTTCTCGGTTCGCGCGCGAAAACCCGTCGCTAGTCCAACAGCCGCTTGAGCTGATCGGCTTTGAAGAAGCGGCTGATGGTCAGGCCCTGGACGATGATTGAGAAGGCCACCACACCGTAGGTCATACGCAGGATCACGTCTTTCTCCGTGCCGTCCGGAAGCGATAGGGCCATGGCGACCGCCAGGCCCCCGCGCAGACCGCCCCAGGTCAGCAGATTGGTCAGGCCGAGCCGATCCGCCCGCAGCGCGCCGACCGCCGACAGGCCGCTCAAGGGCAGATAGACGCTCAGCCAACGCGCCGACAGGCAAATGACGATCGCAGCGGTTGCGGTCAGGAACAGGCTGGGATCCTGGGGCACGATGGCGATGTGCAGGCCGATGACCACGAACAGCATGGCGTTTTCAGAGCGTTGCACGCGTTGAAAATGGCAGGACGTCCCGCACCGCACGAGACGCCAATCACTGGCGATTTTGGCCAAGATCGGCACACCACGCAGGAAGCGTGGTCCTTGGATGACTCATCGGATCATCAGCCGCCCCTCACCCGCGCTCTTACGGTCTTCTCTTGAAGCAGC
>CAYNBI010000102.1:0-12823 GCA_964395315.1 uncultured Chromatiaceae bacterium
GAGAAGCCCATGGCGCCCGAGTCCAACGCGCCGCCGCGGTGGCGCGCCGCAAGCACCCCAAGCGGCAGCGCCAGCGCCAGCGCCAGGAGCAGGGCGGCGGCGGCCAGCTCCAGGGTCGGAGGGATGCGCTCGGCGAGCAGGTCCCGCACCGGCCGCCGATCCTGGAACGAGACCCCCAGGTCCAGCCGCGCGAGCCGCGCCAGATAGGTCAGGTACTGCTCAACCAGGGGCCGATCGAGCCCCAGATCGGCGCGCAGGGCGGCACGGTCCGCCGGACGGGCGCTCTCTCCCAGCATCGCCTCGACCGGATCGCCCGGAACCAGGTGAATGAGCAGGAACACCAGGGTACAAACCCCAAAAACCACCAGGACCGCCGATCCGATGCGTGAGGCGAGATTCTCGATCACGACGTCAACGAACCTCCACCAGGGTCCCCGCCGAGACCTGATCGAAAAGCGCCATCAGGTCGGCGTTGCGCATCCGGATGCAGCCGTGGGAGCAAGCCTCCCCCATGGTCGCCGTGTCCGGGCAGCCGTGGATGTAGATAAAGCGCCTCAGGGTATCCACGCAGCCCCCCCGGTTGCGGCCGGGCTCCATCCCCGTCAGCCACAGGATGCGGGTGAGGATCCAATCCCGCTCTGGAAAGCGCGCCGCGAGCTCGGGCCCGTAGACCTCCCCCGTGGGCCGCCGGCCGACGAACACGGTCCCTACTGGACACCCGGCGCCGATGGCGACGCGCACCCGGAGCAGGCCGCGGGGCGTGCAGCCGCTGTTCATCTGCTCTCCGGCGCCGTTGCGCGCAGTGGAGACGGGATAACGCCGCAGCAGGCGGTCCCCCTCCCGAAGCTCAAGGGACTGGGAGGCGAGATCGACGACGAGATGCCTGGTTTCAGGAGACATTGGCTCCACCTGATCCCCTCGGGAGAAGTTGCCGGATGCGGGCAGGTCGCCCGCGGTGCTCAACGAAATCTCTTGTACGACACCCTGGGCGAGTTTGCCAACGCGCACCCGGATCCGGCGGCGTCAGCGCGAGGCGGCGAGACGGGCGCTGGCCCGGGAGCGCAGCTCGACGTCATCGAGGCCATCGTAATTCCCATCCGGCGCCAGGCGGTAGCCGACGAGCCTGTGCCGGGCGGCGAAGACCTGGTCCTCGTACCACAACGGGATGTAGGGCAGATCCTTATGCAGCAGCGCCTGCAGCGCCCGGTACAGCGCAGCCTGACGGGCGAGATCCGGCTCGGCGCGGGCGGCCTCGATCAGGCGATCCGCTTCGGGGTCGCGGTAGCGGCCCCGGTTGGCCCCGTCGGGCGGTACGGAGGCGCTGTGGAAGGCGTACCGGAAGATGTCGGGGGTGCGTATGCCAACCCAGGTCAGACCGTAGAGCTGGAAGCGCCCGGCCTTGACATCGCCGAAGAAGGTGCCCCAATCGTAGCTCTGAACGCGCGCTCGGACGCCCACTTGCTCGAGCTGGGCCTGGATGACGGTCGCCAGCCGGATGCGGAAGGGATCGCTCGAGGTCTTGTAGCTAAGCTGCAGCGGCCGCTCGCTGGTGAAACCGGCGGCGGCGAGCATGGCTCGCGCCCGTCCCGGGTCGTAGCCGTAGCCCGCGACCTCTCCGCTCCCTGCCCAATGCTCCGGCGGGAACAGTCCCTCCGCAATGCGGCCCCCGCCCTGAAACAGGAAGCGCAGGATCGTCTCCCGGTCGATGGCGTGTGCGATCGCCTCGCGCACCTCGGAACGGGCGGTGGCGGGGTCCTCCAGATTGAACCCAAGATAGGAAAAGTTCACACCTGGGGCCTTGGTCACCGCGACCTCGCCACGGGCACCCAGAAAGCCCACCAGTTCCGGGGAGAGGTCGTTCTGCAGCAGCTCGATCTCACCGCGCAGCAGCTTCATGACCCGCACGTTCGGGTCTTTGACCGTCAGGAGCTCGAACCCGCGGCCGTCGCGCCGACGCTCCAGGCGCAGACGCCCGGTTTCGGGCCAGTCCAGGAACCGGAAGGGTCCGCTGCCGACGGGCGCGTCCCGGAACCCGTGGCCAGCCTGAATGAGCCGGGCCGGCAGGATGCCGATGCCGAGGTACGCAGGGAAGAGCGGATCGCGCTCCGCGAGCAGGAAATCCACGCGGTCCGCATCCGGGGTGCGAATCTCCCGGATCATCGACAGCAGGGCGCGGTGCGGCGAGGCACTGGCGGGGTCGAGGATGGAGTCGAAGGTAGCCTTGACGTCCGTGCTATCGAGCCGGGTGCCGTCGCTGAAGTTACGTCCCTCCGCGCCGAGTACGAACCGGTAGTGGGTAGGCGTCAGCCGCTCCCAGCGCGCCAGCGAGGGCACCGGCAGGCTCTCTTCGTTGAACTCGATCAGGCGGCGGTAGAGCAGACGGTTGATGCGCTCGGAAGTCGCGTCGGTGGCGGTCCTCGGGTCCAGGTTGCGCGGCGGGCTTGCCAGCCCCATCCGCACGACCTCATCGGACTCCTGCGCGCCACAGGCCAGAAGCAGGCAACAGGCCAGCGCCGCCGCCCATCGCGTTCGGCGCCAGGTCACCAACGCCTGTAGGGGTTGCGCGCCAGATTGACGTTGTAATAGCGGGGATCCGCGGAGACCTCTTCCCCTGCCCAGGCCGGCATCTCGAACGCCTCGTCCTCGGCGCCGAGCTCCACCTCCGCCATCACCAGCCCCAGGTTCTCGCCGGCAAAGACATCGAGCTCCCAGACGTGATCGCCGACCGGAATCCTGTAGCGCACCTTGTCGACGGGCGGGGAAATAGCCAGCTCCGCCAGCATGGACTCCGCGTCCTCGACCGGGATCGGGTACTCGAACTCCGCGCGGCTGATGCCCTCGGTGGCGCCCTTGACGGTCAGGAACGCCTCATCGCCCTTCACCCGCACGCGCACCGTCAGGCCCGCGTTGTTGGCCAGATAACCCTGCATGATGTGGACCTCGGACTCCACCTGGTCGCGCCAAGCGTCGTTCTTGACCAGAAACTTGCGTTCGACTTCGGTTGCCATGCTGGTGATGCCCTCCCCATTCGGTGGTTAGCAAGAGTGGACGAGAAGAATGCTGATCAACTCAGGGCTTCCGGCGACCCATGGATGTGGCGCCGTTGCCGCGCGCGTAGGCGCTCGGAGATCTCACCGGCGCTGGCGGGCATCTCCCCACCCGCCCATCATTCCGCCTTCTCGAACAGGGCCATCGATTCGAGGTGTGCGGTGTGCGGAAACATGTCCATGGCCCCCGCCGCCAGAAGACGATAACCGAGCCCGTTGACCAGACGATCCGCGTCGCGCGCGAGGGTCGAAGGATAACAGGACACATAGACCAGCCGGCGGATACCGGCGGCCGGCAGCAGATCGAGGACCTGGAGGGCGCCGCTGCGCGGGGGGTCGAGCAGGGCCTTGTCGAAGTGCTCACGCAGCCAGGGGGCAATATCCAGCTCCCCGTAGAGGTCGGCCCGCTCGAAGCGCACGTTGCGCAGCCCGTTGCGCTCGGCGTTGGAGCGCGCGCGGGCGATGAGTCCCTCGTCGCCCTCGACACCCACCACCTCCGCCGCCCTCCGCGCCAGGGGGAGCGTGAAATTCCCGAGCCCGCAGAAGAGGTCCAGCACCCGCTCGTCCGGTTGCGGATCGAGGAGCGCCAAAGCGCGGTCGACCATGGACCGGTTCAGGTCCAAGTTCACCTGGGTGAAGTCCGAGGGCTCGAAATGGATCCGCACCCCGTGGCCGGGAAGGGAGTAGTGGAGATCGATCTCATGACCCGGCAGGGACCGGACGGTCTCCACCCCGCCCGCCTGGAGGTAGATGCGGAAGCCCTCCGCCTCGCCGAATGCGCGCAGCCGCTCCAGATCAGGATCGCTCGGTGGATCCAGGACCCGGAAGACCAGCGCGCAGGGGCCGTCCCCCATGGCTACCTCGATCTGCGGCAGTCGCTCGCGGATCGACAGCGCGTTGACCAGATCGGCGATGGCCGTGATCTTTTCTCCCACCTGGGGATGGAGGACTTCGCAGCGGGTGAGATCGGTCACGAAGGAGCTGCCGCGCTCGCGGAAGCCCACCAGCGCCCGTCCCTTCTTCGGCACATAGCGCACCCCGAGCCGGGCCTTGCGACGATATCCCCAGTGCCCCGCCGACAGGGGCGGCAACCACTCGGCTGGCTGGACCTTGCCGATGCGCAGGAGCACCTCCGCGAGGATCTCCTGCTTCCCCTCGATCTGAGCGACGGGATCCATGTGCTGCAGGCTGCAGCCGCCGCACACGCCGAAATGTGGACAGCGCGCCGCAACCCGCCGTCTCGACGGCGAGAGGACCTCCGTCACCGCACCCTCGTCGTAGCGCCGCTGGAGGCGCGTGTAGCGGAACAGAACCCGCTCGCCCGGCAGCGCGCCGTGGACGAACACCGTCTTGCCGCCCACATGGGTCAGCCCGCGGCCATCGTGGGTCATGGACTCGATCTGCGACTCGACGGGATCGGGCGGCAGCGGCTTGCGTTTGCGCTTGGACAAGTCGTCTCGGCTCAGGCGGGAAAGACGCCGGTGGAGAGATAGCGGTCACCCCGGTCGCAGACGATGGCCACGATCACCGCCCCCGAGAGCTCTCGGGAAAGATCGAGCGCGGCCGCCACGGCGCCGCCGGAGGAGATGCCGCCGAAGATCCCCTCCCTCGCGGCCAGGTCTCGGGCGGTGCGTTCCGCCTGCTCCTGGGTTACGTCGATGATGCGGTCCACACCGGCAGGGTCGTAGATCTTCGGCAAATAGGCCTCCGGCCAGCGGCGAATGCCCGGGATGCTTGAGCCCTCCGTCGGCTGCACTCCGACGATCTGTACTGCGGGGTTGCGCTCTTTGAGGAACCGCCCGGTACCCATGATGGTGCCGGTCGTGCCCATGGAGCTCACGAAGTGGGTAACCCCCCCTTGCGTGTCCCGCCAGATCTCCGGGCCCGTGCCCTCGTAGTGGGCGCGCGGGTTATCCGGGTTGGAGAACTGATCCAGTATCCTGCCCTGCCCTCGCGCCTCCATCTCCCGGGCAAGGTCGATTGCCGCCTCCATGCTGCCCTCCTTTGAGGTGAGCAGGATCTCGGCGCCGTAAGTCTTCATCACCGCCCGCCGCTCGACGCTCATGTTCTCGGGCATGATCAGGATCATGCGGTAACCCTTGATGGCAGCCGCCATGGCGAGCGCGATGCCCGTGTTGCCGCTGGTGGCCTCGATCAGAGTATCGCCCGGCTTGATTTCCCCGCGCTCCTCGGCGCGCCGGATCATGCTGAGTGCCGGACGGTCCTTGACCGATCCCGCGGGATTGCTCCCCTCCAGCTTGACCAGGACCCGGTTGTCGGTATCCCCCGGCAGCCGCTGCAGCCGCACCAGTGGCGTGTTGCCGACAAAGTCTTCAATCGTGGGGTAAGCCATGTGGTTCGGCCTGTTCGCCCGCCGGCGACGCGCAGCGCGTTGGCGCGGGCCGGAAACGAGGATAATCGATTCTAACGGGACGCCAATCATACGCGCGGAGACCGCGATCGTCACAGCGGTCACGTCTGGCGAGGCGAATACCCGGGCGGCATCCGACCGCATCGGCCGAAATTCGCGCAAACGTTGAATTTTCGTCCTCCAACCCTGGACGTGCCAGCACAGGTGCCGTAGGTTTCAGGAAAAAAACAACTCGCAGTCGAGACGACGAGATGCAAGACGAAAGGGAAAACCCATTTCCAGCCGACGGCGGACTCCCGCCCCCCCGGGACGAGGCGGCCGCGCTGGCGGCCACGGGGGGCGACGCGGAGCTCGCCCAGGAGCTGCTTGCCGCGTTGCTGCGGGGTTTGCCCGCCGACCTGGAGCGCCTAGCCGCCTCCGCGAAGGCGGAAGACTGGGGCACGCTGAAGGAGATCGCCCACCGCATGCGGGGCGGCACCAGCTACTGCGCGGTACCCGCCCTGGATACCGCATTGCAGGACCTGGAGCGGGCCGTCAAGGCCGGGGATACCCCGCGCATCCTATCCGGGGTGGGGATGGTGGAGGTCGAGGCGGAGCGCCTGCAGCGCTGGCTCGGCCAATAAACGGTAAAACGACACGGCGGGCCATCCACCCATCCCCGGCGGCGAAGCGCCGACTACTGTTGCCGGAACAGGTCGCGGGCATTTTCGCGCAGAACCTTCGCGGCAACCCCCGGCGGCAGGAAGGAGGCCCAGCGGCGATGGAAGTCGAGGAACTCGCCGATTCGCTCCCACCCGGTGTCCGCCTGATCCCAGGAATCGAGCTGATCTACCGGCCATACCGCGTCTGAACCGATCAGGAAGCGGTCAGGGTAGCCGAGCACCAGGGCCTCCCACTCCGGAAGCAGGCGCCCTTCCCCGTCCGTGATGGGGTTGCGCACATAGCGCCACGGGTCGCGGGCGGCAAGGTCCATCCACACATTCGGGCACTCCGAGAGGATGCGTGCCACCTCTTCCGGCGGCAGCACGCCGCCCGCATGGGCCAGGATCAGGCGGTTGCCCGGGTTGCCGCGGCACAGCGACAGGGTCGGGTCCGCGCGCGAGAATTCCATGTGCACCAGCACCGGCACCTGGTAGGCGGCCCCCAGGGCCAAGAGCCCCTTGAGCACCTCGCTGGTCTGCCAGCGCATGGCGAAGCCGCCGATCAGGTGCAGCTCGCCGATGCCCCGGTACACGCCCCCGTCGAGCGCCTCCCGCGCCTCGTCCACCAGCTCGGTGCGCGCCTGCCAGCGGTACCATTCCCCGCTGGTCCGATAGGGACCGAAGATGGGCACGATCAGGTCGGGCGCCAGGGCGTGAAGCTCCAGCGCCAGCTCCGGCGGGGTGCCGGTGACCACGGCCAGCTCCACCGCATTCTCGCGCAGGGCGGCGACGGCCTCCTCGGGCGACGTCACCTCCGCCTGGTTCCACTTGTAGTGTAGGTGCGCGTCCACCACGGCCTCTCCGGACAAAGGCGCGGCAAAGGCTCCGGTAATTGGTGCGGCGAGCAAGACGAGCGCCAGACACGAGAGACGAATAGGCATCATCGCTTTGTACCCCGTCCGCCGCGCCACGATCCATGAGGTGCGGATCGAATAGCGCGCCAATAGCGGCCAACCCCAAGCATTCACAGCACCTTGTGCACCAGCTTGACGCCGGGGTCGAGCTGGTCGCGCTCCACGCGAAAGCCGAGGGACTGGACCAGCGCCAGCATGCGGGTGTTGGCGGTCAGCACCTCGCCCTCCATGATCCGGAAGCCGCGGCTGCGGGCGTTCTGCATCAGGGAACGCATGAGCCGCGCCCCGATGCCCCGATCCCGCCACTGGTCGGAGACGACAATGGCGAACTCGCACGCCTCGCCCCCCGGGCGCGCCATGTAGCGGGCCACACCCACTTCCACCTCGCCCTCCTCCTGCTCCACCACGCCGATCAAGGCCATCTCCCGGTCGTAGTCGATTTGGGTGAAGCGCACCAGCATCTCCGGCGTGAGCTCCTTGATCGCCTGCATGAAACGGAAGTACTTGGTCTGCTCCGAGAGCCCGCGCACGAAATGCTGCTCCATCTCGGCGTCCTCGGGCCGGATGGGACGGATAACCAGATCGGTCCCATCGGGAAGCTGCACACGCTCGGTAAGCTGGGCCGGGTAAGGATGGATGGCCATGTGGCCATAGGTCGGCATCTGCGGCGGGCGGTAGCGGACCCGGATGCGCGCGTCGACGGCGATCACGTCCTTGTCGTTGCCGATCAGGGGATTGATGTCCATCTCCACGATCTCCGGCAGCTCGCACACCATCTCCGAGACCCGTTGCAGAATTTTGGCCAACGCCCGCCTGTTCATCGGCGGCATGTGCCGAAACGCCCCCAGAATGCGGGCCACCCGGGTGTGGTCGATCATGGTCTCGATGATGAAATCGTTGAGTGGAGGCAACCCCAACGCCCGGTCCTCCAGCACCTCCAGTTCGGTGCCACCGGCACCGAAGCTGATCACCGGGCCGAACACGGCGTCCCGCACCACGCCGATCATCAGCTCGCGGGCGGCGCGGGTGGAGACCATGTGCTCGACGCTAACGCCGGTGATCTCGGCCTCGGGCCGCAGCTTCCTGGCCCGCTCGACGATCTCGGTGAAGGTACGGCGCACGGATTGGGCGTCGGTGATGTTGAGGCGCACGCCGTCCACGTCCGACTTGTGTCCGATGTCCGGCGAGTTCACCTTCATCACCACCGGGAACCCCAGGGCCTGGGCCGCCATCAGGGCCTCGTTCGGGGAGCGCGCCAGCACGGCCTGCATCGTGGGGATGCGGAAGGCGGAGAGGATGGCCTTGGCCTCGATGGTGCCAAGGGTCTTGCGCCCTTCCGCCATCACCCCCTCGATGATGAGGCGGGCGCCCTCCACGTCGGGGTTCTTGCGCTCCGAGAGCGGCCCGGGTGACTGCATCAGCAGCTTCTGGTTGCGATGATGGGTGGCGAGGAAGGACATGGCCTCCACCAGCACCTCCGGGGAGTCGAAATGGGGCACCCGGTTCTCGGCGAAGAGCCTCTGCGCCTCGGCCACGCGCGAGGCCCCCATCCAGCAGGCGAGCACCGGTTTACGGCTTTTCGCGGCGACCGCGATCACCGCCTCGGCGGTGCTAGTCGGATCGCTCAACGTGAGCGGCGCGAGGATCGCGAGGACACCGTTGACCTCCGGATCCTCGAGACAGGCGCGGACCGCAGCAGCGTAGCGCTCCGGGGTGGTGTCGCCGATCACGTCCACAGGATTGCCGTGGGACCACTGGTCGGGCAGGGCTTCCTCCAGCTTGGCCTGGGTCTCCTCGGTGAGCTGGGCCAGGGTCAGACCCAGCTCGACCGCCCGGTCCGCGGCCAGCACCCCGGGGCCACCCCCGTTGGTGACGATGGCCACCTTGTCTCCGGCCAGGCGCTTGCCGATCCCGAACACCTGGGCCGCGGCGAACAACTGGTCGAGTGCCTCCACCTGGACCACGCCGGCGCGCTCCATCACGGCGCGGAAGACCTCGGTGGATCCCACCCAGGCCCCGGTGTGGGATTTCGCGGCGCGGGAGCCCGCGGGATACCGCCCGGACTTGATGACGATCACCGGCTTCAGGCGCGCCGCCGCCCGCAGACCGCTCACGAACCGGCGCGCGTCGCGAATGCCCTCGACATACAGCAGGATGCTCTGGGTGTGGATGTCGAGGGCCAGGTAATCGAGAACGTCCCCGAAGTCCACGTCCGCCGCCGCGCCCATGGACACCACGGCGGAGAATCCCAGCTGGCGCGGCCCAGACCAGTCCAGAATGGCGCGGCACACGGCCCCGGACTGGGAGACCAGCGCGACGTTGCCCCGCAGCGGCGGCTCACCGCCCAGGGTCGCATCGAGCCCGTTCTGCGGCCGGATAACGCCCAGCGTGTTGGGTCCCAGCACCCGGATACGGTTGCGCCGCGCCGCCTCCACCAGCCGATCCTGCAGCGCCGCGCCCCCGTCTCCCCGCTCGGCGAAACCGCCGGAGTAGACCACTGCAGCCTTGACCCCGAATTCCCCGCACTGGTCGAGGATCTCCGGCGCCTTCTCCGCCGGGGTGGCAATCAGCGCCAGGTCTACCTGCTTGCCCACCTCGCGCAGGCTCTTGTAGCAGGACTTGCCGCCCACCTTCTCGTACTTCGGATTGATCGCGTAGCAGGGGCCCTTGAAACCGGCGGCAATGAGGTTGCGGTAGATCATCCCGCCCATCGACCCATCCCGATCGCAGGCGCCGAACACCGCGATGGAACCGGGGGTGAAGAGCTGGTCGATGTCGGACAGTCGCATGACTAGTCGCCCCCCAAGGGCGCAAAAGGTATTAAGCTTGCCACCGGATACGACCCAGCCGCACCCCTGGCGGGGGCCCGCACCCGGCGCGGCGGCGCGCTGCAGCGGTTGACGAGTCCGGTCCGGCGCGATCCCGTTTCCCGAGTCTCGCTCGTCGCGACCAAGGGAATTGTCTAGCGATTGTTTGGTCTTCGCAAAGGCGGGCGGGACTCGAGCATGTACAGGCCGGTAGCGCATGCGCGCGCGGCGTGCCCGCCTTGTGTTTTCAGGACCACAGTCGAGAGCAGAGCATGAACCTCGCCTTTATCAGCCATCACCTGTGTCACGACCACCGCATGGGCGCCCATCATCCGGAGCAGCCCGAACGCCTGCACGCGATTCAGGACCGCATGATCGCCTCTGGCATGGAGATGCTGGTCACCCATTATGACGCCCCCGAGGCCACCGTCGAACAATTGACGCGGGTGCATACGCCAGAGTACGTGCGCATGGTGTTCGACAATGCGCCCAGGGCGGCAGATGTCCTCACTTGGCTGGATGGGGACACGGCGATGAACAAGGGCACCCTGCCCGCGGCGCTGCGCTCGGCGGGGGCCGCGATACTCGGCGTCGACCTGGTGATGAGCGACAAGCATCACGCCGCGTTCTGCTGCGTGCGCCCGCCCGGTCACCATGCCGAGCGCAGCCGGGCGATGGGTTTCTGTTTCTTCAACAACGTGGCGGTGGGCGCCGCACACGCCATGGCCGAATACGGGCTCGAGCGCGTCGCCATCGTGGACTTCGACGTCCATCACGGCAACGGCACTGAGGACATCTTCAAGGGCGACGGGCGGGTGCTCTTCTGCTCGAGCTTCCAACATCCCTTCTATCCGGGCACCGGCGCCCACACGGACGCTCACAACATCGTCAACATCCCGCTCCCCAAGCTCACGGGCGGCCCCGAGTTCAAGGCGGCCGTGGAGCAGGGATGGCTGCCGCGCATCGACGCCTTCGCGCCGCAGCTCATCATGATCTCCGCCGGGTTCGACGGCCACGCCGAGGACGACATGGCCCACTTCAATCTACGGGAAGCGGATTACGCCTGGATTACACGCGAGCTCCACGACCTGGCGGTGAAGCACTCCCACGAGCGGGTGGTCTCCTGCCTCGAAGGCGGCTACGACCTCAATGCCCTGGGTCGCTGCGTGAGCACCCATATCGACGAATTGATCGGCCATGGTTGAGCGAGCGCGGCGGCTCATCCCCCCGGTCGCGATCGTTCGGTCGGGAGGCGCTGCCGCACCGCCTCGTAGAGACAAATGCCGGTCGCGACCGAGACGTTCAGGCTCTCCACGGTCCCGAACATCGGCAGGCGCACCAGAAGATCGCAGCGCTCACGGGTCAGCCGCCGCAGGCCCTTCCCTTCGCCGCCCATGACCAGCCCCAAGGGCCCTGCGAGGTCGGTTTGAAACAGGTCGGACTCGGCCTCCCCGGCGGTTCCGATCATCCAGACGCCTTGCTGCTTCAGCCCGTCCATAACCCGGGCGAGGTTGGTCACCTGAACGTAGGGCACGGCCTCGGCGGCACCGCTGGCCACCTTGCGGACAGTCGGGGTGAGGCCGACCGCGTTGTCCTTCGGCGCGATGACCGCGTGCACCCCTGCCGCATCCGCGGTGCGCAGACAGGCCCCGAGATTGTGCGGGTCCTGCACTCCGTCCAGGAGCAGCAGGAAAGGCGCGCCGCTGGCTCGCGCGATGATCTCCGGCAGATCCTGCTCCGAGCAGCTGGCTGGGGTGCGTACCCAGGCCAGGGCGCCCTGATGATTCAAGCCATGGGCCTCGCGCTCCAGCTCGTCGCGGTCCACCTGCCGGACCGGAACGTCCGCCTCTCGCGCGAGAAGAGCGATTTCCCCCAGGCGCCTGTCCCGACGGTGGCGCTGCAGCCAGACCTCACTCACTCCCCCACCGTGCTTGAGCGCGGCGCGCACGCTATGGATGCCGGCGACGGGCGTTAGGTGATCGGGGGGCGTCATGGGCAAGACCCAGCGGATGCGGTCGGTCGGGGACGAGGGTGCTGGGCGCGTCCCGGTGAGAATCGGGCGGCCATCGCGGCTGCGCTGTGCGCACCCCTCCGCCCGGCAAGGGAAACAGGGGATCGGGCGAAGCCTTCAGCCACGCCCGAACCCCTTCTGCACGGGGAAACGCCGATCAATCCAGCGCCTCCCGCGGCACACGGATGTCGCGCTGATTTTGGCCGGGATGGCCAATCATCGGCGCCTTCCTGATAGCCGCGCGAACTCAACCCATCCGCGGATAGTCGGCGATGCCGGGATTGCCCGCCACGTTCTTCAGGACCGGGGTGTTGAGCTTCTCGATCTTGACCGTCTTGACGTCGCGCAGGTACTTGGCGACGGTCTCCCAGATGGGCTCCCCCGGAGACTGGGAGCCGACCGTCGCCCAGCCGGCGACCACATAGCTTTTGTCCGCCTCGATCTTGGTGCCGTCGTCCAGGGCCATGTCCGTGATGCGCTTGCCGATGGTCTCCGTGGGATCGCACACGTAGTCGAGCCCGCCCACGCGCACCATGTCGCCGCCCTGCTGTACGTAGGGATCGGGGTTGAACAGGTTGTCGCAGACGTCCTCCAGGATCGCCTTGATCTCGGCTCCCGTCATCTCGCGGCGGTAGGTCTCGGGATAGGTAATGCAGGTCTGATCCATCACATTGTCCATGGTGATGGCCTGGCCCGGGAGCACCGAGGTTCCCCAGCGGAAGCCGGGCGAGAGGCTGACCTGGGCGTCGTTGACCTTGCGCAGGGCGTCGCAGATGACCTGATCGAAGGTGCCGTTGAAGTTACCGCGCCGAAAGAGAGCCTCTTCCGCGGTGGCCAGTTTCTCCTCGAGCTTGTCTTTGTGGGGGGCGCGAACCTCCTCGATGTACTTGACCATCTCGGCGTTGGGTTCGAGCAGGTTCGAGAACACCGGCAGCAGGCGGTAGCGGAAGTCGCTCACCTTGCCGTCCTTCACGTCCAGGTCCATGACGCCGAGGAACTTGCCGTTGGAGCCCGCGTTGGTGACCAGGGTCT
>CAYNBI010000103.1:0-12811 GCA_964395315.1 uncultured Chromatiaceae bacterium
GTCCGCCGTTTCTCGACGAACGCCTGGGCGGAGACGGTGGCGGTGAACAGCTCGAGCGTCTCCTCCTCCCCCTGCTCGACAGGCTGCATGGCGGTGTCGGTGTAGAACTCGGGCCTGGTGTCCGCCATGACGGCCTTCAGGATGCGCCGGTAGCGCCGATGCATGCCATAGGCACCCGCGTACTTGACGACCGACTCCCAAGCGAACCGCGGGTAGAAAATGAGTGGATTCTCGATCCGTAATCCAGGACGACGGTCCCGCCGCACTTTGCGTCTGATCAAGCCCCCCTCGAGGGGGTGCATCCCCTCGTATACGACGGGCGCGTGGAAGGCGAACAGCTTGGCGAGCATCTGTTTGGGATCGTAGCCCCAGGCGCGGGCGCGACGCAGAATCGTAGCGACGTGCTCGTCGGTGTAATAGAGGTCCCAGACCTCGCGGTAAATGGCCTCCCATTCAGCCTTGGTCATTCTGGGATGGTCCACGGTTACGTGCTGGGTGTCGTAGTTATTCATGTCTGGATCGAGCGGCACGCCCTCCTCGACCAGCCGCTGGTGATCCTTGGATCCGGGTAGCGGTGTCAGGATGAAGAATTCCATGATATCGATCGGGAGCTCGCGTTTGATGATCTCGATATCGCGGCGGATGCTCTCGGGTGTGTCGGTCGGAAAACCGATGATGTAGCCCGCATAAGTCAGCACCCCGGCGCCATGCCAGGCTTGCAGCATGGCGCGGTAGTCGGTGATTTTGTTCTGACCCTTTTGGGCCGCCTTCAGGGAATCGGGGTTGATGTTCTCCATGCCGATGAAGGCCCGAGTCACCCCCGCCTGGCCCGCCTTCTCGATGAAGCGTGGGATGCGGTGGGACTGGGTATCCACTTGGATCACCAGTCGGATGTCCATCCCTGACTCGCGAAGCTCAATCACGCGGTCGAAGATCGGTTCCCAGTTCCGGTTGCGCGCGAAATTATCGTCGGTGATGAAGAAGTTGCCGATCCCGTCCGCAGCATTCGCACGGATCAGCCGCTCCACGTCGTCGGCATCGCGGTGGCGGGACTTGCGGCCCTGGACGTTGATGATGGTGCAGAAGCTGCAGAGATAGGGACAGCCGCGGCCCGCGTCGAAGCTCGCGCGTTTTCCCATGGTCAGTCGCACACGATCAGGAGGGAGATAGGGCGTGGGCTTGCCCGTCATGTCCGGCAGGTCGTTCAAATAATCGTAGACCGGCTTCAGCCTGCCCCCCGCCGCGTCCGCGAGCAGGCCATCGAGGCGCCCCTCGAGCTCTCCGGCGAACAGGCTGATGCCGAGATCGAGGGCTTCCTGGAGCTCGCGCGGCAGTTGCTTGAGCATGGCCAGGCAACCACTGACGTGGAATCCGCCGATCACCACCGGCAGCCCCGCCTCGCGGAAGCGCCTGGCGATGTCTAGCGCTCGCGGATACTGGTTGGACTGCACGCCGACCAGGCCCACCAGCGCCTGCCCCCCGTCGGCGCGCATCTCCCGGATCAGGCGCCTCGGGTCGATCCGCGTGTTGGTCTCGTCCAGCGCCCGGATCCGGATCTGGACGTCCTCGCCCAGGACGCGGCGCTGCGCGCAGTCCTGGGCGATGCCGTAGACGGCCGCCAGGCTGTTCGACGGCAGGGAGGAACGCCACCACTGGATCACGTAGCCGTCATCGTCGTAGTGCGACGGCTTGATCAGCAGCAGGTGAAAGGGACGCGGGCGGTCGGGATTGTCGGTCATTTGG
Source organism: uncultured Chromatiaceae bacterium (assembly GCA_964395315.1). Classification (GTDB taxonomy): domain Bacteria; phylum Pseudomonadota; class Gammaproteobacteria; order Chromatiales; family Chromatiaceae; genus CAVORB01. The sequence continues at coordinate 1,744 of CAYNBI010000103.1, forward strand.
GCGCTCCTCACCTGATGACATGGCGCGAAGTGCGCCGCGGCGGAAAGATGCAACCGCTGCCGCCGATGGGCGGAACCGGTGAGCAGCATGCGAGCCGGCTAACCGCGCCGGCCGTGGCGGAATCAGTGGCCGCCGCCCTTCAGGGCCGAGACCATGCCCTCGATGGTGTCCTTGGCGTCGCCGAAGACGAGCGAGGTGTTGTCCTGGTAGAAGAGCAGATTGTCGACACCCGAGTAACCGGGCCGCATGGAGCGCTTGAGGAAATAGACCTGGCGCGCCTTGCCCGCATCCAGAATGGGCATGCCGTAGATGGGGCTCGATTTGTCCTGCTTCGCAGCCGGGTTGACCACGTCGTTCGCACCCACGATCAGGACCACGTCGGCGGTGGGGAACTCCGGGTTGATCTCGTCCATCTCGAGCACTTGCTCGTAGGGGATGTCGGCCTCGGCCAGGAGCACGTTCATGTGCCCCGGCATGCGGCCCGCCACCGGGTGGATGGCGAACTTGACCTCGACCCCACGCGCCTCCAGAAGCTCCATCATCTCTTTGAGCGCGTGCTGGGCCTGCGCCACGGCCATGCCGTAACCGGGTACGATGATGACCTTGCCCGCGTCCTCCATCCAGTAGACCGCATCCTCCACGGAGGCCGACTTGACACCCTTCTCCGCCGCCTGCGCGCCAGCACTGCTGGCACCGCCCTCGTCGCCGCTGCCGAAGCCGCCGAAGACGACGTTGATGATGGAACGGTTCATGGCCCGGCACATGATGTAGGAGAGGATGGCGCCGGAGAAGCCCACCAGCGCGCCGACGATGATCAACAACTTGTTGCCGAGGGTGAAGCCCGTCGCCGCTGCCGCCCATCCTGAGTAGCTGTTGAGCATGGAAATAATGACCGGCATGTCGGCTCCGCCGATCGGAATGATCAGGGTCACGCCGAGCACGAAGGCAAGCAGGGTCATCAGGGCCAGCGAGCCCACGCTCCCGGTCAGCGCGAAATGGACTCCGAGGGCGACGGTGGCCACGGCGATCGCGGCATTCAGCGCGTGCTGTCCACCGAACTTCACCGGCTTGCCGCTGATCAGCCCCTGCAGCTTGCCGAACGCGACGACGGAGCCCGTGAATGTGATGGCGCCGATGATGATGCCGGCGGAGAGCTCGCCCATGAGCACGCCATTAAGGGTGCCCGCATCGCGCTTGTTAAGGAAGGTGCCGATGGCCACGAGCACCGCGGCCATACCCACAAAGCTGTGCAGGGCCGCCACCAGCTGGGGCATTGCGGTCATCTGAATGCGCATCGCGACGATGATGCCGATCACCGCGCCCGCCGCCACGCCGGCGATGATGAAGCCGTAGGACTGGACCTCCGTGCCCATCAGCGTGGCGGCGATGGCGATCACCATGCCGAGCATGCCGTAGAAGTTGCCGCGGCGAGCGGTCGCCGGATGCGTCAATCCCTTGAGCGCAAAAATGAAAAGGATAGCCGAGACGAGATATGCCAACGCCTGGGTGTTTGCCGATATTTCCATGCTTATTCTCTTGTTCGGATCGCTCTTTCGCGCCAGAGGGAAAGAAACCGCGTCAGGAAGATGCCATTACTTCTTTTTCTTGAACATGGACAGCATACGGTGAGTCACCAGGAAGCCGCCGAAGACGTTGATGGAAGCCAGGAGCACGGCGAAGAAGCCGATGAGCTCGGCGGCAGTGCCGGCGCTGTCGAGACCGGTCACCAGCAGAGCGCCGACGACCACGATGCCCGAGATGGCGTTGGTGAGGGCGACCAGGGGCGTGTGCAGCGAAGGGGTTACCCCCCAGATCACGTAATAGCCAATGAAGCAGGCCAGGACGAAGACGTACAGCGCGATGAGTGTTTCAGACATGGCTTCGCATCCTCAGGATGGGCGGCGCCCACCGATCTATGGTTCAGCTGGCTCGGGGTTCTGGCCTTGGACCGATGACGTCCTAAACGCCGACCCGCATGGCTTTGGTGATCTCGTCCTCGTCCAGGTCCTTCAGAACCGGACCCTGCTCGCCCTTCTCCACCATGATGTCGAGCAGATTCGCCAGGTTGCGCGCGTAGAAAGCACTCGCGTCCGCCGCGACCATGGAGGGGTAATTGGTGTAGCCGACGAGGACGACCCCCTGCTTGGTGACGACCTTGTCAGGCTCGGTCAGGGGACAGTTGCCGCCGTTCGCCGCCGCCAGGTCGATGATCACCGAGCCCGCGCGCATGCGCCCGACCACCTCTTCGGTGATCAGCACCGGCGCTGGCCGGCACGGGATCAAGGCCGTCGAGATGATGACGTGCGCCTTGGCCAGTTCGTCCGCCAGTGCCGCCTGCTGCCTGGCCTTGGCCTCGTCGGAGAGTTCCTTGGCGTAGCCGCCTTCGCCCGATCCGCTCTCACCGATGTCAAGCTCGATGGCCTTCGCCCCCAGCGACAGAATCTGCTCCTTGGTTTCGGGGCGCACGTCGTAGGCGTGTACGTCGGCGCCGAGCCTTCGCGCGGTCGCGATGGCCTGCAGCCCGGCGACCCCCGCCCCCAGCACCACGAGACGAGCGGGCTTGGCGGAACCGGCGGAGGTCATCATCATGGGCAGGAAGCGACCGTATTGGGCGGCGGCCTCGATGACCGCCCGGTAGCCGGCGATGTTGCTCTGAGAAGAAAGGACATCCATGGACTGGGCACGGGAGATGCGCGGGATACGCTCCACCGACAAAACGCGCACGTCCCGGGCGACCATGGCACCGACGGTCTCGTCCTCGCCGCAGGTCTCCACGAAGCCGATGTAGATCGCCCCTGGCTTCATGGCCGCCGCGTCTTGCGCGTCCGGCCGCCGCACCTTGAGCAGGATGTCGGCCTGGAGCACCGCCGTGCGGTCCGAGATCCTCGCACCCGCCGCGGCATAGTCGTCGTCCGGGTAATGGGCGGCGACGCCCGCGCCCCGCTCCACAACCACATCGAAACCCTTGCCGGCGAGCTTCTTGGCCACCTCCGGGGTGGAAGCCACCCGCGCCTCGCCAGCGGCGGTCTCCTTCGGAACGCCGATCTGCATGTCTTTATCCCCCTCCTCGATGGTACCGCCGGTAGCTCGTAAATCGCCGCATTATGGGTGGTCGCACCGGTCAGCTCAAGGTGGCGGACCGCTCCCGCGCCGTCGCGTTTTTCTCTTGGACGCGCCCGAGCCATCCCGCACCCCGCGATCGCGCGCCGACCGGGCCTCCCCGCCGAGCGTCAAGGCTATCCCTATCCTCGAGCAGAATAGCAGACGCCGCGCGATGGACTCTCCCACAGTCGGCGTGGTTGAGGCCGTAGCCTAGTCCAGCTTGCTCTTGACCGCCTTGAGGATGTGCGTGGATATCTCCTCGATCGATTGACTCGTGGTATTGAGCACCGGCAGCCGCATGCGCTTAAACATCCCCAGGGCTTGGCGAGTGTCCGCCTTGCATTGCTCCAGCGAGGCATAGGCGCTACCTGGACGCCGCTCCTCGCGGATGCGCTGAAGTCGCTCGGGGTCGATGGTCAGCGCGAACAACTTGTCCCGACAGTCCCACAAGGCCTTGGGGACGTCCCCGCGCTCGAAATCCTCCTCGGTGATCGGATAGTTCGCGGTACGCAGCCCGTAATGGATGGCGAGATAGAGACAGGTCGGCGTTTTTCCGGAGCGGGAGACGCCCGTCAGCACCACATCCGCGCGCCCGAAGTTATCCGGCCTCACACCGTCGTCGTTGGCCATTGCAAAGTTGATCGCCTCGATGCGCTTGGTATAGGAGCTCTGCTTGGTGATCGCGTGACTGCGACCCGACTTGCGGCTGGGAGAAACCCCGAGTTCCTGGCTGAGCGGATCGACGAAGATCTCGAACAGCTCCAGAAAATAGCAGTTTCCGCTCTTGAGAATCGCCCTGATCTTGTCGTCCAGCATGGTGCTGAACACCAGGGGCCGCGCGCCGTCGCGATCGGCCGCCTCCTGCATTCGCTCATTGAGCGCCTTCGCCCTGAGCTCGGTGTTGATGTAGGGCATATAGACCTGTTCGAAGTCCACACCGTCGAACTGCGAAATCAAGCTATGACCGAGGGTCTCGGCGGTGATGCCGGTGCTTTCCGAGACAAAGAAAACGGTTCGTTTCATGCAGCGTTACCGGGTTGAGGAGACGACCCGACTCTATGCGACGGGCCCCATGACGCATGTCAATGCGGAAGCCAAACCTTTCTTGGCAAACTTTGCCGCTGTCGGGCGGCTGAGACGACCCAATCAACAAGCCACAGGAACGCAATCATGGCAAACATCTCCAACGATCACGACCTTCGCGACGTGCTCAACGGTCTCTCGCCGCTACAGCGGCGCGTTGTCGGCGCCAGCTTCACGAAGAGCGTCATGCACCTGTGCAAGGACGAGCGCGTGGCGCGCGCCGTGGAAACAGCGCTGAACCCGAATGCCAGCGAGGTCGAGTTGGAGGATGCCTTCAGGTCCGCGAAGGCCTACGCGACCAAGACCTACACGGACTGCGGGAAAGACACAGACTGGCTCGCCCAGGCGGATCACTTCGTCGCCGCATCCGCGGCCGCTGCTCTGACCCCGTCGTCCCAGCTGTCGGATAAGGTCAATCCCGCATGGAAAGCAGCAGTTCAAGCGCGCATGGCAAAGAACTGCGAGATGATGGAAGAGGACGAGGGCGAAATGGAAAGCGAATCGGAGCGCCAATACCGCATCGCCGGCGAGGCTGTGTAATCGTGCAGGTGGCGCCCGGCGCGCCGCAACCGCCGGGCCGTGAAGAGAGCTGAAACACGTCTATCAGCGGCCGGGCTCCGCCCCATGGGCGTCCTCCGCGGCCAACATCTGGTCATAAATCTCCCAGGCGGCGGCTGCGTCTTCGGCGCTTACGCGGTCCACCGCGTAGCCAAGGTGCACGACGACGTAGTCGCCCACCCCCAGCGACTCGTGCTCCAGCATCAGCAGGTTGGCCTCCCGCTCCACGCCCTTGGCCTCGCATCGGGCCAGTAGTCCGTCGATCGAACGAATCTGCATCGGTATTCCGAGACACATGGCGTGAAAACTCCGCAAGTTGCGTTCGGTAACAGACTAGGGCGGACATGGTGCGCCCGCAAGCCCCGTCCGATCATCGGGATGCTGCAAGAGATCCGCGTACACGAGGGCGAAGCCGCGGCGAACCCCGTACACTAGACAAGATGTGCGCGGCGCCTCCCGCGTGATTTCCTCCCAACACACGCAGACCAGACAAGCCATGACTAGATCCACCCTGATCCTGGGCCTCGGCAACACGCTGTTGCGCGACGAGGCGGTGGGCAGCGAGGTTATTCGCCGCCTCGAGGCCGCCGGAGAGCTGCCGGATGCGCTCTTCGTCGACGGAGGCACCCTCAGCTTCACCCTCGCGGGTCCCATCGCTGACTCTCCGCGACTGATCGTCGTCGACGCCGCCGTCATGGGCGCGGCGGCTGGTACCGTCCGGGTCTTCGAGGGCGAGGCAATGGACCGCCAGCTCAGCGGCAAGGGAAAGAGCGTCCACGAGGTAAGCCTCCAGGACCTGATGGATATGGCGCGGCTCACGAATACCCTCCCGTCTTTCCGCGCCCTGGTGGGCATCGAGCCGGCCGAGGTCGACTGGGGCGAGCAACTCACGCCAGCGGTCGAGGCCGCTGTTCCTCTTGCGATGGACGCCGTTCGCGGCCTGATCGCGCGCTGGGATGCCGTGGCACGGGGCCAGCCCTGATCTACTGTGCTTAAACACCCGTTTTAGTGCGCTGCGTCAAATTTTAGTGCAGTAGAAGGCGGTAAAATTCTCAAAAGCTAATAGGCGCACTAGAGCATTTCCCGATGTCCGGGCTTGACTCGATTCCGATCAGCGTCGAAGCGCCAGACGAGGCGCAAGACTGGGGCAACGCCCTGCCGGTGCTACACGAGATCCGCCACGCCCTGCAACGGCTGGCCCAAGATGGCGAGCGTACCGTCATCGACCTGCGCGCGATCCCGTTCGGTCCAGGCGACGAGGATCGGCTGCTCGCCCTGCTCGGCCGCGGCGAGGTAGAGGCCCGCCTCGACGCCTTCGGTCCCACGCGCATCTGGGAGACCGCCATTTCGGGCGTCTGGCTGGTCGATCACCGCAATGCGAACGACGAGCGAATCGCCCTTCACGTCGAGATCGCTCCCATTCCGGAAATCCTGCACACCCAACCGCAGGACCTGCAAGACGCGCTCCCCAAGCTCGAGGCCCGCATCGCAGCGGGCACCAAAGTCGTAACCAAGCACAGTCCTGACAACTGAAGGAGGGACAATGGCCAACCAAAAAACCCTGGGCGAAATCCTGACCGAGCATGGGGTGTCGCGACGGGGCTTCCTCAAGTTCTGCGCCGCAACCGCCTCCATGATGGCCCTGCCGCCGACCATGACCGCAGCCATCGCCGAGGCCTTGGCGGCGGCAAGGAGACCCTCGGTCATCTGGCTGTCCTTCCAGGAGTGCACTGGCTGCACCGAATCACTCACCCGCAGCTTCTCGCCGACACTGGAGGAGTTGATCCTCGGGGTCATCTCGCTCGACTACCACCACACACTCCAGGCCGCCTCCGGCGACGCTGCCGAGGCCGCCCGCATGCAGGCCATGGAAGAGAACCACGGCTCCTACCTGGTCGTCGTGGACGGCTCGCTGCCGGCGCCTGACTCGAACCTGGGATACTCCACGATCGCCGGCCACAGCAACTACGACATCCTCATGGAGACCGTGGAGGGCGCCGCCGCCGTGGTCGCCGTCGGCACCTGTGCCGCATTCGGTGGCCTGCCCCGCGCCCGGCCGAACCCGACCGGAGCCGTCGCGGTGCAGGATCTGGTCCATGACAAACCGGTGATCAACGTCTCCGGCTGCCCCCCGGTTCCCATGGTCATTACGGGTGTCCTGGCGCAGTACCTCACCTTCGGGCAATTGCCCGAGCTCGACCAGTACAACCGACCGCTGGCCTTCTTCGGCCAGTCCATCCACGACCGTTGCTATCGCCGTCCCTTCTACGACAAGGGTCTGTTCGCCGAGACCTTCGACGACGAGGGGGCGCGCAAGGGCTGGTGTCTGTATCGGCTCGGGTGCAAGGGCCCCAGCGCCTACAATGCCTGCGCCACCATGCGCTGGAACAACGGCACGAGCTGGCCGATCGAGTCCGGCCACCCGTGCCTCGGCTGCTCGGAGCCCAATTTCTGGGATGCCGGCGGCTTCTACAAGCCGTTGTCGGTGCCCACGATAAACGCGGGCGGCACCCTGCTGGCCGCAGGCGTGACCGGAGCCATCGTCGGCGGCGCCGCGGCGGCATTGGCGAAGAAACGGCAAAAGGCGGTCGTGGCTGGGCGCAAACCTGTCACCATCGATGAACTGGAGCAGAAGCTATGAGCGATCCGATGGAATTTCTGCTTTGGACAAAGGGTCCCATGTTCGACTGGGCAATCGCCATCTTCGCCCTCGGAATACTGGTGCGGATCGTCGAGATCTTCCTGCTCGGACGCAAGGTCAACTACGCCGAAGCCCGCGGCACGGAATGGGGACCCGGCTTCCGAACCATGCTCACCCGTAGCGTCGCCGATCCCGGCACCTTCCAGCGCGCTCCCTTCAACGTGATCGTCGGCTGGATCTGGCACCTCGGCTTTCTGATCGCGCTGCTGCTCTTCATACCCCATATCGAGCTGATCAAGAGCGTGTTGGGCGTTTCCTGGCCCGGACTGCCGAATCCGGTGGTGGATGCCGTCTCGGCCGTGACCATCTTCGCCCTGGTGGCGACCCTCGTGCACCGCGTTACCCATCCGGTGAAAAAGCACATCAGCACCTTCGAGGACTACATGATCTGGGCGGTGACCTTCCTGCCCCTGCTCACCGGGTACCTGGCTTACCATCGCCTGATCAACCCCTACCCGTTGGCCCTGGGTCTCCACATTCTCACGGTGGAAATCTTCCTGATCGTGCTGCCCTTCACCAAGCTGACCCATATGTTCACGGCCTTCATCGCCCGCTGGTACAACGGCGCCATCTTCGGCCGCAAGGGGATCGCATCATGACCGAGCTGACACTTGAACGCGGGCTCGACGCGCTGCGCGCGGAGATCGACGCCCCCGTCGCCGCCTTCTTCTCGAGCTGTGTCCACTGTGGACTCTGTGCCCAGGCCTGCCCCTTCTACCTGGAGACCGGCGACCCAAAGTACACGCCCATCATGAAGCTGGAGCCCCTGCGCCTGCTGTGGGAGGCCGAATACACCCTGTGGGGGCGCGTCAAGAGCAAGCTCGGCCTGCTCAAGAAGGTCACCGACGACATGCTGGAAGAGTGGGAGCCCCTGCTCTACGACTCCTGCAGCATGTGCGCACGCTGCTCCATGGTGTGCCCCGTTGGCAACGACCTCCAGTACATGATCCGCAAGACCCGCGAGGGCATGGTGGCGTCCGGCCACGCCCCGGAAGGCCTGATCAACGCCGCCTCACGCGCCGTGCGAACCGGCAGCCCGATGGGTCTCAAGTGGAAGACCCTCGATGTGCAGATCAAGCACGTCGAGTCGAGCTCCGGACTGGAGGTGCCGATCGACAAGGAGGGGGCGGACTACATGGTGCTGCTGTCCTCGATGGAGATCATCAACTTCCCCGAGTATCTCGAGGCCATCACCAAGATCTTCGACCACGCGGGCGTGACCTGGACCCTGTCCACGGAATGCTTCGAGGCAACCAACGCCGGCATCCAGATCGGCAACAAGGACATCGCCGCCGAGCTGGTACAGCGGGTGGTGGACGCGGCGGTGAAGCTGCGGGTAAAGAACGTGATCAGCCCGGAGTGCGGCCACGCCTATACCGCGATCCGCTGGGAAGGGCCGAACCTGATCGGCAAATCCTACCCCTTCCGCGTGTTCCACATCATCGAGGTGCTCGAAGACCTGCGCGCCAAGGGCAAGCTCAGAACCGAAGGCAAGGAGATGGACCGGCTGAGCATGCACGACCCCTGTAACCTGGCGCGTAAGAGCGGCGTCGTGCAGGAGCAGCGCAACCTCATGGATCTGGTCGCCGGCAACTTCGTGGAGCTCAAAGAGCACGGAAAGTACCAGTGGTGCTGCGGCGCCGGTGGCGGCGTGAGCAGCAACGAGCGCGCAGAGGAGCTCAAGATGGCTGCCTTTAAGCGCAAGAAGGCCCAGATCGAGGAGGTGGAGCCCGAGCGCATGGTGACCATGTGCGCCACCTGCCGGACCCAGCTCGAAGAGGGTCTGGAAGAGTTCAACATGGACATCCCCGTGGTGGGCCTCACCGAGATGATCGCCGAGCACCTGGTCGAGAAAGACAAGCCGGCCTGACGCCCGGTTCGATCGGTGAGAGTCCGCCCACCCAGACGCCGGGGCCCCAAAGGGTCCCCTGACGGAGAGAACAGACAATGAGTGAACGCGTAGTCGTCGACCCCATCACCCGCATCGAGGGCCATCTGCGCATCGAGGCCGCGATGGACGGCGAAAACATCGCCGAGGCCTACTCCTCAGGCACCATGGTGCGCGGGCTCGAGATCATTCTGCGGGGGCGGGACCCGCGCGACGCGTGGGCCTTCGCCCAGCGTATCTGCGGCGTGTGCACCCTGGTCCACGGCATCGCTTCGGTACGCGCCGTCGAGGCCGCCCTGAGCTACGAGATCCCCCCGAACGCCCAGCTCATTCGCAACCTGATGATCGGCGCACAGTACGTGCATGACCACGTCATGCACTTCTACCACCTGCATGCGCTGGACTGGGTGGATGTGGTCAGCGCACTCAGCGCCGACCCAAAGGCGACGGCGGAGCTCGCGCAAAGCCTCGGCAACTGGCCCAAGTCCTCACCCGGCTACTTCTCCGACGTGCAGAAACGGCTGAAGGGCTTCGTCGAATCTGGCCAGCTCGGCATCTTCGCCAACGGCTACTGGGGGCACCCGGCCTACAAGCTGCCGCCGGAGGCCAACCTGATGGCCGTCGCCCATTACCTCGACGCGCTCGCCTGGCAGCGTGAGGTGGTCAAGCTGCACGCCATCTTCGGCGGGCGCAACCCGCACCCCAACTTCGTCGTCGGCGGCGTCCCCTCGCCCATCGACCTCAACTCCGACTCGGCCGTCAATGCCAAGCGCCTGTCCCAGGTCCAAACCGTCATCCAGCAGATGCGCGAATTCGTTGACCAGGTCTACGTGCCCGACACCCTGGCCATCGCCAGCTTCTACAAGGATTGGGCCAGTCGCGGGGAGGGACTCGGAAACTTCCTGTGCTACGGGGATTTGCCCGAAAAGGGCATGAACGATCCCTCGACCTTCCTCATTCCGCCCGGGGTCATCCTGAACCGGGACATCAGCACGGTGCACGAAGTCGACCTGAACGCTCCCGACCAGATCGAGGAGTACGTCTCGCACTCCTGGTACCAGTACCAGGAAGGCCGGGAGAAGGGTCTGCACCCCTTCGAAGGGGAGACCCAACTGGACTATGACGGCCGCGGCGGCGTTCAGCCACCCTACAAGCAGCTTAACGTCGAAGACGGGTACTCCTGGCTCAAGTCTCCGCGCTGGAAGGGCCACTCGGTCGAGGTCGGCCCCCTGGCCAGGGTGCTCATGCTCTACGCCACAGGCCACGCGCAGACCAAAGAGTTGGTCGACATGACGCTCAGCAAGCTCGACGTGCCCGTGGAGGCCTTGTTCTCGACGCTCGGGCGCACCGCCGCTCGCACCCTGGAGACCAAGGTGATGGTCGACGCCATGCAGGTCTGGTACGACAACCTGATCGCCAACATCAAGGCCGGCGACATCAAGACCTTCAACGAGGCCCAATGGGATCCTTCATCCTGGCCGAAGAAGTGCCAGGGCGCCGGCTACATGGAGGCCCCCCGTGGGGCGCTCGGCCACTGGATCGTGATCGAGGACGGCAGGATCGCCAACTACCAGGCCGTGGTGCCGTCGACCTGGAATGCCGGTCCCCGCGATCCCAAGGGTCAACCGGGCGCATATGAGGCGGCCCTTCAAGACAACCACCAACTGGCGGACGTCAAGGCGCCGGTGGAGATCCTGCGCACCATCCACTCCTTCGACCCCTGCATCGCCTGCGCC
>CAYNBI010000104.1:0-12710 GCA_964395315.1 uncultured Chromatiaceae bacterium
AATGGCGTCACACCTGTGTGCCGCAGGAACAGCCGAATTCATCGGCGTCTCCTAAACCGCGCGGGGTCTTAATCGGGACCTTGAGAAAAGGCCGCTGGAGGAATCTTTCGAGCCGCGAGCCATGCTTGACCCGCTCGGGCGCCTCGGATGCTTGGGATGCCCAACGAGGCGGACGCGGCGAGTCCATCTTGTACAATAGCGCCAGCCCGAATCGTTTTGGTCGATGCTACGCGTCGTTACCTGTTTCCACAGTGGAGGTATCCATGCCCCGTTACCGCTCTCGCACTACTACCGAAGGCCGCAACATGGCGGGCGCACGGGCCCTTTGGCGGGCCACCGGCATGAAGGACGAGGATTTCGTGAAGCCGATCGTGGCGGTGGCCAACTCCTTCACCCAGTTCGTTCCCGGGCATGTTCATCTCAAGGACCTGGGGCAACTGGTGGCGCGTGAGATCGAGAAGGCAGGTGGCGTCGCCAAGGAGTTCAACACCATCGCCGTCGACGACGGCATCGCCATGGGGCACGACGGCATGCTCTATTCCCTGCCGTCGCGGGAGATCATCGCCGACTCGGTCGAGTACATGGTCAACGCGCACTGCGCCGACGCACTGGTGTGCATCTCGAACTGCGACAAGATCACGCCGGGCATGCTGATGGCGGCGCTGCGGCTCAACATTCCCACGGTGTTCGTCTCCGGCGGTCCAATGGAAGCGGGGAAGGTGCTCCGCGGAGGCCGTGAGCTGCACCTGGATCTGGTGGATGCCATGGTCGCCGCCGCGAGCGCCGAGGAAAGCGACGCGGACGTCGCGGAGTACGAGCGGTCCGCCTGCCCGACCTGCGGCTCTTGCTCGGGGATGTTCACCGCGAACTCGATGAACTGCCTCACCGAGGCCCTCGGCCTCAGTCTGCCCGGCAACGGTTCGCTGCTGGCAACCCACGCCGACCGGCGGGACCTTTTCCTCGAGGCGGGACGGTTGGTCGTGGAGCTCGCCAAGCGCTACTACGATCAGGACGACCAGCTCGTTCTGCCGCGCGCGGTAGCCTGCTTCGAGGCGTTCGAGAATGCGATGAGCCTCGACATCGCCATGGGCGGGTCGACCAACACCGTCCTGCACCTGCTCGCCGCTGCCCATGAGGCGGGTGTCGATTTCACCATGACCGACATCGACCGCTTGAGCCGCAAGGTGCCGAACCTGTGCAAGGTCGCCCCCGCGACGCAGAAGTACCATATGGAGGACGTGCACCGTGCCGGCGGCGTCTTCGGGATCCTGGGGGAGCTCGACCGCGCTGGTTTGATACATCGCGATGTCGCGACCGTCCACAGCCCGACGCTGGCCGACGCGTTGGCGCGCTGGGACGTGGTGGGCGACGCCGCGGAGCAGGCCCGTGTCCGTTATCTTGCCGCGCCCGGCGGTGTTCCCACCCAGGTTGCCTTCAGCCAGGACAACCGCTGGCCGGAGCTCGACCTCGACCGCTCTGCGGGTTGTATCCGGGACCTTGCCCATGCCTACAGCCGCGACGGCGGTCTCGCCGTGCTCTCCGGCAACCTTGCCGAGCACGGCTGCATCGTCAAGACGGCGGGCGTGGACGAGTCGATTCTGACCTTCACCGGCCCGGCCCGTGTCTTTGAGAGCCAGGAAGAGGCGGTGAAGGCGATCCTCGGCGATCGGGTCAAGCAGGGGGACGTGGTGGTGATCCGATACGAGGGACCGAAGGGCGGACCAGGCATGCAGGAGATGCTCTATCCCACCAGCTATCTCAAGTCCAAGGGGCTCGGCAAGGCATGTGCGCTGGTTACGGACGGCCGCTTCTCCGGCGGCACCTCCGGCCTCTCGATCGGACACGTATCACCGGAAGCGGGCGAGGGCGGGGTCATCGGCCTGGTTGAAGAAGGAGACCGGATCGAGATCGACATCCCGCACCGCAGAATCAACCTGCTGGTGTCCGAGGGAGAGCTTTCCGCCCGCCGCGCCGCGATGGATGCGAAGGGACCGGCTGCCTGGAAGCCGGCGGAACGCGAACGGCGGGTCTCCGCGGCCTTGCAGGCCTATGCGGCACTTACCACCAGCGCGGCCCGGGGTGCGGTCAGAGATCTATCTCAGCTGCGCTGAGTGGCGTGCCCTGCGCCGCGCCGCTGCCGGTGATTGTCCGATCAGAGCGATCCCCAGGAGCTCTTGCGCCGCCGGAAACGCAGGTGCGGCAGGATGAGGCCGATGAGCACCCCTCCCACCAGCACCCCGGCGCCGATCAGGAACCAGCGCTGCGTCGTCTGGTTTCTGAGCTCGCCGTTCTCTTGCTGGAGATCGGCCGTTTGCCGCGCCAGGTCGGCCACGTTCTTACGCAGCTCCGCCCTTTCCTCGGTGATCTGCATCACGTTGGCGGAGGCGTGACGCAGGGTCGCTAGCTCCTGCTCGAGCTGCTCCCTATGCCGCTGCAGGTCCTCGTGGTCGATTCGCAGCTGCTCGTGCGCGGATTGCAGCTCTGCGAGTTGGGATGCGAGCTGATCTGGTGCCTGCTGCAGCTCCGCCAGCTTGGCCTCCATCGCCGCGAGTCGGTCGCGAGCGGCGGGCTCCGCCAGCAGTTGGCGTTCCAGCACGAACCCCTCGGTCCCATCCTCGGTGCGCACGCGGGCGTAACCGGTACCGGCATTGACGCTCAGGACCTCCACCGGCGTGCCGCTCGGCAGCATGCGTATGATCTTGTGACGCGTGGTCTCGCCCCTGCGGAGCGTGATCTCGGTCTGATCCGTGATGTAGCGGGTCTCGGCCACGGCGTGGCCGACGGTGCAGAGACTCAGCAGCAGCAATAGCACGCGTATCACGCAAAACCCCTCATGGTGGTGGGAGATCGACCTCCCTAGTATTTCAGACCCGTGCGCAGACGCTCAAGCGCGGGGTCAGTATGCGCTGCCGGGACCGGCGCGGAATCCGTGGCGCAGCGATGCGATGCGCGAAGCAATGGCCGTGTCTCAATGGGTGCCGACGAGCAACAGCTCGAGCAGCGCCTTCTGCGCATGCAGCCGGTTCTCCGCTTCGTCCCAGACCACCGAGTGAGGGCCGTCGATGACCGACGCCGTGACCTCCTCGCCGCGATGGGCGGGTAGGCAGTGCATGAAGAGCGCGGTCGGCGCTGCCAGCGCCATCAGCGCATCGTTGACCTGATAGGCGGCAAAGGCGCCTTCGCGCAGCTTCTGTTCCTGTTCCTGGCCCATGCTGGCCCAGACGTCGGTCACCACCAGGTCCGCACCGCGTGCGGCGAGCGCCGGATCGCGCAGCACGGCGCAGCGGTCCGTGGCGGCGGCGAGCACGTCGGCGTGTGGATCGAATCCCTCCGGACAGGCGATGCGCAGCTCGAAATCAAACAGCTTCGCCGCGTTGATGTAGGAGTGGCACATGTTGTTGCCGTCGCCGATCCAGGCGACGGTCCGGCCGCGGATGTCTCCGCGATGCTCGAAAAAGGTCTGCATGTCCGCGAGCAGCTGGCAGGGATGAAAGCGGTCCGTGAGCCCGTTGATGACGGGGACTCGGGAGTGCTTGGCGAACAGCTCGAGCTTTTCCTGCTCGAAGGTGCGGATCATGACCGCGTCGGCCATGCGCGACAGCACCCGGGCGCTGTCCTCGATGGGCTCGCCCCGGCCGAGCTGCGTATCGCGCGGGGATAGAAAAATGGCGTGGCCCCCGAAGTGGGCCATGGCGACCTCGAACGAGACCCGGGTACGCGTCGACGATTTCTCGAAAATCATCGCCAGGGTCCGGTTCTTCAGGGGCTGGTAGACCGTGCCGTCCCGGACCATGCGCTTGAGCTCGCTGGCGCGCGCCAAGAGCCCTCGGGCCTCCCCGCCGGCCAGGTCTAGCAGGGTGAGAAAGTGTCTCGGTGCTGGATGTTCTTTGCCCATGTTCGTGTAGCTCTTTCAGTCGGGCGCCTTGTCCAGAAAGCCCTGTATCAGCTGAGACAGCGTCTCCAGCAGCAGATCCGCTTCCGCCTGCTCGATGATTAAGGGTGGCAGCAATCGGATGACCTGGTCGGCGGTCACATTGATCAGCAGACCGGCCTCGAGGGCTCGTTCCACCAGCACCCCGCAAGGGCGGTCGAGCTCGATACCGAGCATCAGCCCTCGCCCCCGGACGTCGCGGATCCCTTTGACCTCGGCCAGCCTGGTTCGGAACCCCGACGACAAGTACTCGCCCATGCGGCCGGCCTGGTCGACTAGACCCTGGCGCTCGATCGCCTCCAGCACCGCGGCGGCCGCTCGGCACGCCAGCGGGTTGCCACCAAAGGTCGAACCATGCGTTCCAGGTCCCAGGACTTCGGCCGCTTCTCCTCGCGCCAGGCAGGCGCCGATGGGAACGCCATTGCCCAGCCCCTTCGCCAGCGTCATCACGTCTGGCAGGATCCCCGCGTGCTGATGGGCGAACATCCGGCCGGTGCGGCCCATGCCGGTCTGGATCTCGTCGAGCATCAGCAGCCAGCCGTGCCGGTCGCACATCTCGCGCAGGCGCCGTAGGTAGTCGTCCCGCGGGACATTGATCCCGCCCTCGCCCTGGATCGGTTCCACCAGCACGGCGGCCAGGTTGTGGCGGTTTGCCGCCGCGGTCTCCAGCGCGCCGACGTCGTCGTAGGGCACCCGCACGAAGCCTTGCACGAGGGGCTCGAACCCGGCTTGCACCTTGCGGTTGCCGGTGGCGCTGAGGGTGGCGAGCGTACGCCCGTGGAAGCTCGCCTCCATGACCAGGACAGCGGGCTGCTCGATGCCGCGGCGGTGGGCGTGCAGCCGAGCGAGCTTGATTGCGGCCTCGTTCGCCTCCGCGCCAGAGTTGGCGAAGAATACGCGGTCCATGCCGGCGAGGCTGGTCAGGGCCGCGCCCAGCGACTCCTGCGCATCGATACGATAGAGGTTGGAGGTATGGAGCAGGGTCCCGGCCTGGTCGCATAGGGCATCGCGCAGACCCGGGTGGGCGTGACCAAGGCCGCAGACCGCGATCCCCGACAGGGCATCGAGATAACGTTTGCCGTTGGAATCCCATAGCCAGACGCCTTCGCCGCGGACGAAGGTCACGGGCAACCGTTTGTAGGTGGCCATCAGGGGTTCGCTCATGTGCTGAACCGGCTCCCAGAAAAACAAAAAGGCGGTTTCGCGTGGACGGAAACCGCCTCCTGGCACTTTGACAAGGCGCGGGAGTATAACCGGAGGCGCGAAAATCGAACAAGTGCCGCCCCTCGCGGCAAAGAGGGCGCGGCCGTCCAGGATGCGAGTAGACGGGGCGTGCGGATCAGAATCCCAGCGCGAGCTTGACCAGGAGCAGCAGGATGGCCAGGCCGCCGACGATGTGCCAGATTCGATCTAGGGTCCGAAGTCGTTGCCGCCTGTGCGCGATGGCCACGTCGAGGGCGGGATCACTCGCGAGCAGAGGGTCGAGGTAGAAGCGGCGATGAGTCAGGTCGATCGCGTCCACCGCCGCAACTGCCGCGATCGGATCGCTGCGGTAGAGGCCGGCGTCGATATCCACCAAGCGGTGACGCAGGGCCGTATGGGCGTGCATGCGGGCGGCGCTCACATCTTCGAAGCGTGCTGCATACCGTACCAGGGTCCTGGTGCGGTCCCCGGTCGAGAACGCGGGTGGGGCCGAGGTTTCCCTGATGCGCACCATGCCCGGCTGGCGTTTGTCGGTCTCGATCAGAAGATAGCCACCATACATGCGCGAAGCTTATCCGATCCGAGCGGAAAGCACTCGCCACAGCCCAGGATGTCCCGGGGTTGGAAGTGAGCAGCGCGGGAGCGGTTGCTCAAGCCGGCCCCTCGCTCCATGCCATTTCCCAGTTGGAGCGGTCGACGAGGCGTTTGACCTCCCGCGAGACCCTAGCCTGCAGATTCGGTTCGTAGGGCTCTCCTCTTTCCCAGTGCTCCGCGGCCTCCTCGGCCGTGAGCGGGAAGCCCTGTCGGCACAATTCCCAAACGGCCTGCTCTTGGCTGCTCGTCATGGTTGTCACCCCCTTGAAACGTTCGAAACCCGTTGCGCCGATGGCCTTGCGGAAGACATGCCCGGCATCCCGAGAGCGGCGCGCAAGGATTCGGGTGAGTTTGTATCTAATACGAGACGTATATGATCTGCCCGAATCTCGAAAATCTCAGTTAAAAAAATAGCTTAATTTCTCTTTCTGACAAGCCTGGCGCTTTTTGTAGCAAAAGAGATACAGTCAGACCTTGAAGTACAGCAGAGACATTTGCGGTCTGGTGGTGCAGTTTGAAGCTACTCGCGCGGGTCGACGACCTATCGTGTCGCTGTGGGTCAGCTGGAGACGGGCTTAACCGTATTGGGGAGCTGATCTAGGATCACGCCCGCGAGTGCCTGTAGGGCGGCCGGGCGCGGAAAGCTGCGGCGATAGACGAGGGTTACGCGACGGTATGCCTCGGGCAACTCCAGGCGACGGGCGATGATGCCGCTGTCGGTCATCCAGCCGCCGCGGATTGCCAGCGCGGGTACCAGGGTGCATCCGAAGCCCGCGCTCACGAGTTGCAGCAAGGTCTCGAGGCTCGCGGCGCGCAGGTCCGCCATCTCGCCTTGCTGGGGCCGGTCGGCGAGGTGGCATACCTCCATCACCTGATGGGTCAGGCAATGACCCTCCGAGAGTAAGAGCAGGTCGATCTCCTCGAGGTCACGCGCCGTGATCTCGTCCTTGGCGTAGAGTGGGTGCTCGCGCGGGTGGGCGAGCCAGAAGGGCTCGTCGAAGAGCGGTATCCGCTCCAGGTCCGGTCCCTCTTCGGGGGTTGCGACCAGGACGGCATCGAGCTCGTGGTGGTGAAGCCTGCGCATGAGCGCATCCGTTATCTCCTCCGAAAGCACCAACCGCAGCTGTGGGTAGCGCTGTTTCAGCGGCACCAGGATCAGCGGCATGAGATACGGGCTGAGCGTGGGGATGGCGCCGATGCGCAGGGGGCCGGCCAACGGGTCCCGCTGGGCGCGAGCGACCTGCTCGATGGCGTCCGCCTGCTCCAAGAGGAGCCGGGCATGTTCCAGCACCGCCTCACCGATGGGCGTGATCTCGACCGAGCGATTGGTGCGCTCAAAAAGGGTCACGCCGAGCTCTTCCTCCAGCTTCTTGATCTGGCCGCTCAGGGTTGGCTGGCTAACGAAGCAGCGTTCTGCCGCCCGTCCGAAATGGCGGGTATCGGCCACGGTCAGGATGTACTTGATGTCCCGCAGGTTCATAGCCGTTGATCATAGCCCTCTTCGATCAGCCCCGTCTAAGGATGAGGCGTTGTTTATTGACCAACCTGGCCGAATTCATCGCTTACCGCGTGCACGTGCCGATCGGAGACCCCATGCGCGGGTCGCAGGTCCGTTGCCGCTCTCGGGCGGTGTCGACGGTCGATCTGGGTGGCCGGACCCAGAGCGCGGCCCCGGCGCCGGATCTTGATGTCTCTCGGTCGTAAGCGAGACCCGTCGTTAGGTTTCAGCCACACGCGAACTCGTCCATACTTGATTACGATATTTTCGACGCCAGACATCCTCCCTGTCCCCGAGAGTTGGCCCGCGGCATGTCCATCTACATCGTCGGCCTCGTCGTTGCCCTTGCGCTCCTGGCTGTTCCCCCGGTACGGCAGGCCGTGCTGTCGCTGATCGGGCTCCTCGCCGTCGCGGCGGTCGCGGTAGCCGGCATCGGCTTGCCCGTCTGGGCGCTGTACGAGGCCAAACCCTGGTTGGTCTCGGCGCTGCCCACCGTTGCGGTTTCGCCGCAGCACGCCGAAGGAGAGGGAGCCGCGCGGGGCGAGCGGGAACGGGATGACAAGGCGCTCGCCGCGGCCCAAGAGGCCGAGCGGCAGCGGATCGAAGAGGAGCGGCAACGGCAGGCGGAGGCCCAGCGGAAGGCCGAAGCGGCGAAGCTTCGCCGCACCGCCGCGGCCGAGACCGCGAGGTCGGTCGTCGACAGGGAGCGTACCTACGCATCTCTCGCTGCGTCTTCCTCCCGGCTGCGAGGGCTCGATCAGGTATCCTTCGACCTGCTCGCGATCCGGATCCCCAGTTGGCGGGACGGTCAATTGGCCGAGCGGGAGCAGGGGTTGATCCGGGTTTGGCTTGAGTCCATTGGCTTGACGCCGGACGAGACGGCCGAGATCCACACCGCCAACGGTTGGGGGACGGTCTATGACCTTTGGAACCAGGACAAGGCCGCGGCCGTAGAGGAGGACCCTGTGCAGCCGCGAGTCGCGGTGCGGGCAGCACCGGAGCCGATTCCAAATCAAGACCCTGAGCCAGAACCGGAGCCTGAGCCCGAGGTGGAGTCCGAGGTCGAGCCCGAGCCCGAGCCCGAATGGCAGCGGGTCGATCCGGCACCCTATCCGCCCCGGGCGGGCGTTCCGGCCTTCAGACCGAGAAGCCAGGCGGTCGCGCCGCGGAGCCCGGAACCTACGACTCGGTCCGCACCACAGCCGCGCGTCGGTCCCTTCGGTTACTGATATAGGGCGCGGAAGGGGTGTGAATTGTCTTTCGGTATCGGCGCCTTCGTATCGCGCAGAACGCTGTCCAATGCAGTGATCCGACCATTCCAGAACAAACTTCGTTAGGACCAGGATGGTCAACGATCAGCGTTTTTTTAAGGAACTTGGTGACCATTTCCAGGGGGCGTCGCGGGTAAGCTGCGCCGAGGACCAGGAATGAAGGCATTGGTGCGGGCGGCGTAGTCGACATAAGCCGGCCGCCGTTCGGCGATGTCTTTTTCGAGCAGTGTGACCCCCGATACCCGCAGGAGCAGAGCGGTCATCAGGACAGGGGACAGCACCGTCCACCAGGCTCCGGCGGATAGCGCGAACAGCCAGAAAGCCCACCAGATACAGGCCTCGCCGAAGTAGTTGGGATGGCGGGTGTAGCGCCACAGCCCCCGATCCATGACCTTGCCCCGGTTGCGCGGGTTCTCTCTGAAGCCGGCCAGTTGCTGGTCGCCGATGGCCTCGAAGAACAGGCCGACCAGCCATAAGGAGACGGCCGCATAGTCCAGCCAACCCAGGGGCACGGTCGACGAGATCGCCATCAGCAGGGGCAGGGAGATGATCCAGGCCAGCGTTGCCTGCAGCCCGAACACCATGTAGAGACTCTTTAGCCAGAAGCCTGGCTCGTTGTTGCGGCGCATCTCCTGGTAACGACGATCCTCGGGCTCGCCGCGGCTGCGGCGGGTGATGTGCACAGAGAGACGCACCGCCCATACGCCGGTGAGAAAGAACACCAGGTAGGAGCGATCGCTCACGGCCGGCGCGTTCAGAACGTACAGGGTCGCCATCAGCAGGAAAAAGAGCGACCACAGGGAATCGGCGATGCTCACATCGCGCTTGGCGATGCTGACCAGCCAGGCGCCCATGGCCATTCCCAGGGCGGCGGCGAGGCCGGTCGCGTACGTGTTCAGGTCGAACAAACTAAACCTCCATGCCCGAGCGGCCAGCGGACTAAGACGGGGGCGGGATTTTTTCCAGTTGCCGCTTCAGGTGGCAGTTTCGCGGGCCGAAAGACGTTCGTCGTCGCGGATCTGAATGCCGACGCAGCCTTGTTTCCGTTGACGGCGATTGGCGCATGTGACGGAAAATGCTGCCTGCCGCGGCAAGAACAAGCCCGCGCCAGGTGAGCAGCCGGCGTCGCCTGCCGAAATTACGCCCCGCGCCGGTTCTGCTACTATCACTCGCGGATTGCGCGAGGCGTCTCGCGCGGTCATCCGAAACACATTGATTGATCCGGGAGCAGCGATGAACAGGTATTGGATGAGGCTCGGCGCGGCTCTGACCGCGGGCGTCCTAGTGGTAGCCGGGTGCGCCACGGACGAGTACGGCAATCCTCGGGCCGCGACCGAAACCGAGAAGGGGGTCGGCATCGGCGCCGTCACCGGTGCGGCCCTGGGCGCCCTGATCGCGGACAAGTCGGGCAAGGGCGCCGCGATCGGCGCGGTGGGCGGGGCGCTGGTCGGCGGTCTGGTCGGCAACTACATGGAGCAGCAGCGGCGTGATTTCGAAAAGGTCCTGGCCCCGGAGATCGCGGCCGGCGTCATCCGGGTCGAGAAGCTGCCGAACGATCAACTCCTGGTCGGCATGACGGGTGAGACCGCCTTCGAGGTGGACTCGGACCAGATCAAGCCCGGCTTCTACAGCACCATGGACAAGATCTCGGGCGTGGTGAACAAGTACGGCAAGACCCAGCTCGCCATCGCGGGGCACACCGACAGCACCGGCTCGGCGCAGTACAACCAACAGCTCTCGGAGCGCCGAGCCGACGCGGTGCAGAACTACCTGCTGAGCGACAACGTCTACCCGGCACGCCTCAGCGCGGCCGGTTATGGCAAGAGCCGGCCGATCGCGAGTAACGACACGGAAGCCGGCCGTCGGCTGAACCGCCGCGTCGATATCACCATCATACCGGTGGTGGATCAGACCTAACGGTCGCGACAAACCGTCCCGCCGCCGCAGGGGTGACGCCCCAGCCCCTTTTTCGGCGGGGCGGCCGCTGGTTTCAGTGCGCTTGGGCAAGGGCGGGAGGCAGCGATTCTCCCGCGACCAGGGCAGACACAGCGGCCAAGGGGTCGCTCTCCGAGGTGGCGACCACCCGGACGCCGTGGCGCGCGAGGCGCTGGACGAAGCCTTGCCCGCAGCCCGCGGTGATGACCACGTCGACCGAGAAGATCGGATGGTCGTCGCCGTGATACTGGTGCAGCGACATGTCCGGTGGCAGCTCGAGCCGCTCCGGCTCGCCTGGCTCGATGTCCTCACCCGCCTCGAAGACCAGGAAGCGGCGGGTCTTGCCCGCGTGTCCGGTGATGGTCCGGAAGTTCTGACTGGTAATGGCGACGCGCATCTTGGGAACCCCAGTTGGCCGGACTGCCGCGTCAGGCCGCCTGACCCTGCCGGTCGCGCAGTCCATACGCCCAGTCCTCCATGGCCGCGTTCGCCACCGGCATCGGGGCCTCCATGAAGGTGACCACAAAACCCTTGGTGGTCTCCGCCACGCCGATGGAGCGCGGGCGCAGCGCCAGTGCCTGGGGATCGGGCAGCGTGATGCCGAAGCAGAACACGATGTTCTTGGCCGCTAGGATGTCCGCGGCGATCTGTCCCTCCGGCAATGAGGCGGTGTGGGCGTAGTGGTCGAAGACCGCGACGAAGCGTGCGCATCGGTGCTGCTCGATGCGTGCGGTGAGGTAGGCAATGATGTCGTCGACCGATCCGCAACTCGTTTCGCTCCTGGTCAGCTCCAGGCTGAAAACGGGATAGTTCTCCTGCAGTAGCCGCTGTCTCACGCCGTTGCTCCGTCAGACGCTGGGAACGCAGATCTTGCGACCGCCCACGGCGAGCGCGGTGCGGTAGAGCAGGTAGACGACGACCAGGGTGACGAAGCTGAGCAGGGCCCAGCCGGTGGCGGCGAAAGCTACGAGCCCGGTGCGCTCGTACATGACCAGGCTGGCGATGGTGATGGCCGCGAGGGGAAAGGAGTACGCCCACCACGAGAGGTAAAACTCGATCCGCACGAACCGCGCCACCTGAGTCACCAGCAGCAGCGTCAAAAAGAGGCCGCTGTAGTAAAGGAATCGGGCGAAGGCGTCGATCGAGCCCGTCAACTGTACATAGGCGAGAAACCCGATTGCCGGGGGCGCGATCAGGATGAAAAAGGTAGGCATCAACCGCGAGTCGAGCGGCTGGTGAAACAGCACGCGGTACATGATGATCGCGAGGAGAACGAGCCAGAACAGCATGCCGATGCTGAAGAAGAACCAGGATACCTCCACGAATCCCAGCGGAACGCCGGCGATGGGCACCAGTGCGTTGCCGACGACGGGGATGAACCAGGCCGGATTGAAGTGATGGATCTCGAAGTGCTCGTGATGGATCCAGACGCTCATCACGTAGAGCGTGAACAACAGGTGCAGCACGGTCCCGACCACCCACAGGATGCCCGCGATACCCGGCCACTGGTGGAGGGCTGCCGTGCCCAGCAGGATCAGGCTGATCGACAAGGTCGGGAAGAAATTCAGCTGCACCGGGTGGGCAAGCTCCTTGCGCACCGCATCGAGGTGCCTGAACAGCTTGTTCAGATAGAGCACCAGTAGCAGCAGGAAGCTGATCGCGGCCAACGCGAGCAAGGCCCCGGACATCTTCAGCTGCAAGCCATAGGTGATCTCGGCCTTCTGCCAGGCGATGGACAGGCCGGTCAGCCCCATCACCATGGCAAAAAAGGAGATTGGGAAGAACCTGAGTCTGGCTTCTTTGGTCGTCTGGTCGCTCATCGGGTGCGCTCTTAGCTCGGGCCGTGCCTTGGGACCGGGCCCGAGATCTCATCCACACACGTTGAGCCGCCGGCGAAAGCGACCGTGCGCGACCACGAGGAGAAGACGTCGAGTCCCTGCGATGCCCGGGCTGTCGGCGGTGCACATAGCTACGATTACACCCGAGCACAGCGCCCAGCCTAGGCGCACGGCCGACAAGCCGCATTGAAAAAGGTCAATCCGACGCCGTGCGTCTCCGATCGGGCTACTCGTCGGCGATGCGGTGCAGGTTGGGAATGTCAAGCAGGAAGCGGCTTGCGCTCGCCTCTACCAGGAGACTCTGGCGCTTGAACTCGGCGATCGTCCGGCTGGTGGTTTCGGTCGTGATGCCGAGCATCGCTCCCATGTCCTCGCGGCTGAACAACTCGCATTCGCTGCTCTCGCGGTCTCGGACCAGACGCAGCAGCAGGCGAGCGACA
>CAYNBI010000105.1:0-12537 GCA_964395315.1 uncultured Chromatiaceae bacterium
CACGGCGGCATGAAAGTCGAGCAATTCGGCAAATAGGGCGAGGCTCTCCAGCACACCCCGCTCGTCCGCCAGTTCCGCCAACCGGTGCGCGAAGCGCTCGCGCTGCGACTTGCTTAGGGTGCGGTCGAGACGCACCAGAAGCTCTGCGACCCGCTCGCGCATCTCTCGTCCGGCATCCCGCAGCGGCGGGGGAAGATCGCTGAAGTCCGCCAGCCAGTCGCCGAGGTAGCGGCGGATTGCCTGCTCCTCGGCTCCCGACCGCAGGAGGCGCACGAGGCCCGCCTGCTTGGCGCTTCGGTAGGCGACCCAAGCCTCTGCGGTATCGGGCATGGCCGCGGTCTGCTCGCGGATGATGGCGAGCTGCTCCTGGCTCGGGGGACCTATCCACCATTCCGCCGACTCCGCCCAGCGCTCGGCGCGCTTGCGCTTGCGGCGCTCAACCCGTTTCCCGCTCTTGGCCGCGTCTTCCGCAGCGTCCTCGGCGAAACGGCGTTCGAGCGCGTCCACCTGAGCAGGCGTCAGGTCGGCGAGCAGGGGCGCCGCCAGGTCGGAGCCCAAGCGGAAATGGCGACGATAGATCTCCTGGAAGTCATCCACCAGACATTCGACGGCAGGAGGCTCGAGTCCGACGCGCACCGCCTGGTGGAAACCGTCGAAGAATGCGGCCAGGTAAGGCAGCTCCTCGCGGCGGTGGCGAGACAGGGCGGTCGCGAGCGTCGGCCGCCAGGCGGACATCTGCGCGTTGTTCGTTTCGAGGTAGTCTTCGGCGTACCCCTCGATGAAATAGTCGGCCGTGTTGTAGACGAGGGAGACGCGGCTGCAGCCGCCAGCGGCGAGCAACGCGAGAAGCGCCAACAGGGCGTGGATGAGTCGCATGTCTTGTAATCGTCCGAGCTCTTGCGAGCGAGCGTGTCACAGCCCGTTCTCTTGGCAATGTGGGGGCGGAGTTGAAAAACACGCCGGAAACGCCGAGGTTTCGCTGTTCAGGCGCATGACTGCCGGCGGAGATGCCAGTTGACCGATCGAATCTACACCGAGCCCGCGGGCCACGCGGCGGCGCCCCTCGGCGAGCTGATGGCCCGATTTCCGCGGGAGGGACGCCTGGAGTGGATCGGCGTGAGACCCGGGCGCAGGGCGTCGTTGACGCCGTTGGATGAGGTCAGGGCGGTCGCCGGCAAGGGGCTTGAGGGCGATCACTACCGCCCGGGCAAGACGGGGCGGCGTCAGGTCACGCTGATTCAATCGGAGCACCTGCCAGTAATTGGAGCCCTGCTCGGCATGTACCCGCCGACTCCGGAACGGCTGCGCCGGAATCTCCTGGTCTCTGGAATCAATCTCATCGCGCTCCAGGGGAAGCGTTTCCGGATCGGGTCGGTGCTGCTCGAGGGAGCCGGACTCTGCCATCCTTGCTCGCGTATGGAGGAGGCGCTAGGACCGGGCGGTTACAACGCGATGCGGGGTCACGGCGGGCTCAATGCCCGTGTCCTTGAGGGCGGAGTCATGCGCGTCGGCGATCCGGTCCGGGCGCTCGGGCCGAGCGAGGATGGACCGGACGCAGATCGTTAGCGTCGCGGCGAGACTTGTGGTCGCGGCCTGGCTGACTGAGAATTCGCCGATCCGGGCTCGACCGGGGATCATAGGAAGCTGCCATGCGTATCTTCATCGTCTTCGCCCACCCGGAGCCGAAGAGCTTCAATGGGGCACTCTTGCGCACCGCGTTGGACACCTTGAGCGCCGCCGGGCACGAGGTGACGGTATCCGATCTGTACGCGATGGATTTCAATCCGGTCTCGGGGCGCAGGAACTTCACGAGCGTGCGCGACCCGGAATACTTCAAGCAGCAGCTCGAGGAACTGCACGCGACCGAGACGGACGGCTTCGCGCCCGTGGTCGAATCAGAGCTGCAGAAGCTGGAGGGTTGCGACCTGATGATCTGGCAGTTCCCGCTCTGGTGGTTCGGACTGCCGGCCATCCTGAAGGGCTGGGTAGACCGGGTGTTCGCCATGGGCCGCACCTATGGCGGCGGCCGGTTCTATGATGCCGGCGTCTTCCGCGGCAAGAAGGCGCTGCTCTGCGTGACCACGGGCGGCCCCCACTCGGCCTATGTTGCAGGTGGTTTCAACGGGGACATCGAGGCGATCCTGCGCCCGATCCAGCGCGGGATGCTGCGGTTCGTCGGTTTCGACGTACTGGCGCCGCATCTCGTCTTCGGCCTGGCGCATCTAAGCAATGACGAGCTCAAACAGGCGATCGCCGGCTACGGGTCGCGGCTGCGTGCCATCGAGGAAGAGGCGCCGATCGACGTCGGCGAATACTGAGGTTGAAGGCACCCGCACGGACCCCATACAGGCCCCATGAGCAATCTCGAGAAGCTCGACATCACGAGCGGCTTCCCTAGATCGGGCGACGCCTTCCATGCCAGGCTGAAACCCACGCCGTTCATCAAGCTTTGGCCCGCGGCGGTGTCCCGCTGAGCCGCCGGGTTCGGACGGGTCAGCATGCCGACCGTCCGCAGAAGCTCACAGTAAGCGATAATCAGATTTAAGATAGATATGTAAGATACTGAAAAAATATTTTTACTAGGATTCTTTATATTCAAAAAATCGATCCGCAAAGAACGATGACCCAGCGCAAGTGCCCCTTCGCTGCCCCGCTCACCAAGGGGCGGGCAGCCTGCCGGAACGCGCAGGAAGTGGTGCGCCGCGGCGGCTCGGAGTATGACTGCCGCTCCGCCGCCCACCACCCGCTCTGCAGCCGGGTGTTCGACGGCCTCAAGGTCCAAGCGCTGCCGGCATTCGGCGTCGAGGACGACCCGGCGGCCATGCCGCACAGCGTGCTGGTGAAGATACAGTCCGGCGGCCTGCTGGGGCTGCAACGCCTATTGGAAGGAAACGCCCGAAGCGAGCGTATCGAGGATGCCGCCGGGCTCATCGATCGTGCCATCGGGCAGTACGGTTCCCCGCAGGCCATCCCCTACGAGGAAACGGAGCCCGACATGCTCAACTTCAAGCTTGAACGACGAGCGCGCCGCGGCTGAGCCGGTGCCCGACGACCGCGTTCCGACTGCGAGGACGGCGCGCTGGCCGCTCGCGTGGCTGTCGGTAGTCCTGATGCAGGCCGCCACGGCCAATCCCGTGTCCACCGAGCACGTCACGGCGCGGCTATTGGCCGAGCAGACCGCGTTTGTTCCCGGGCAGGAGATCGAGCTCGCACTCGTGCTCGACATTCGCCCAGGCTGGCACACCTATTGGGCGAACCCCGGCGATTCGGGCGAGCCTACGCGCCTGGACTGGCGTTTGCCGGCTGGCTTCGAGGCGGGCGCGATCCGCTGGCCGTACCCGCAGCTGATCCGGGTCGGTCCGCTCGCGAACTACGGCTATTCGGATCAGGCGGTCCACCTGACCTCCGTGGCCACACCCGCCGACTGGCCCCAGGGAAAGCCGGCGGAGATTGCGGTCTCAGCGAGCTGGCTAGTGTGCGAGGAGCACTGTATTCCGGAGAGCGCGGAGCTTCGTCTCTCCCTGCCGAGCACCGTGGGACCAGCCGTGGAGAACCCGGGCGCGCGCGAGGTCTTCGCCGGTGCCAGGGAACGCCTGCCGCGGCCGCTTTCGGGCGAGTCAGAGCTGCGCCGCACGGGCGACATGCGGCTTCGGCTCTCGGTCGAGGCACCGGCGATACCCGAGTCCGCCGAGACCGTCCGGTTCTTCGCCGGTGCCTGGGGACTCATCGAGCACGCGGCGGAGCAGCCCTGGAACCTGGAGGGGGGACACCTGCGGGTGGATCTGGTCCCCGGGGCCGCCGCCGATCAGACGCCGACGGCCGGTGTCCTGGTCGTGCAGGGGGAGGGGCGCTCCCAATCCTTCTTCCTGGCGCCCCAGCGCGTTTCCGCGCAGGATTCGGCTGCCGCGCCCCCGACCGCACCAGACCTCGGGCTTCCGCTGGCGCTCGGCTTCGCCCTGCTGGGCGGACTGATCCTGAACCTCATGCCCTGCGTGTTCCCGGTGCTGGCGATGAAGGCGGTGGGCCTGACCCGCCAGACGGGGGTGACCGCTGCCGGACGGGTGCTCCAGGGACTGGCCTATGCGGCAGGGGTCCTCGTTTTCTTCGCCCTGGTGGCGGCTCTGCTGCTGGCGCTTCGCGCCGCGGGTGCCGCCGTCGGGTGGGGCTATCAGCTCCAGTATCCCCCGTTCGTCGCGCTTATGGCCTACCTTTTCCTGGTCCTCGGCATGAGCCTCTCCGGCGCGGTCACCCTCGGGTCCCGCCTGATGGGCATCGGAGGGGCCGCGGGCGGCTCTGGGACAGGAGGGGCCTTCACTACCGGCGCCCTCGCGGCCCTGGTCGCAGCGCCCTGTACCGCCCCCTTCATGGGCGCGGCCCTCGGCTACGCCATGACCCTCTCCTGGCATCTGGCACTTGCCGTCATGCTGGCCCTAGGGCTTGGTTTGGCCCTGCCGTATTTGCTCCTCTCCCTGATTCCGGAATTCGGAAAAAAACTCCCTAAGTCAAATTTATGGATGGAGCACTTAAAGCAATTCCTCGCCTTCCCGATGTACGCAACCGCAGCCTGGCTGGTGTGGGTGCTGAGCGTGCAGGCCGGCCCGCCCGGCGTTGCGGCGGTCCTCTCGGGCATGGTGCTGCTCGCAGTGGCACTCTGGTCCTGGGAGCGCGGTCGGCAGGCCACGGGGCGGGTCCGCTTGTTCGTCGGGTCGATCGCGGCAGTGATCGTCGCGGCCAGTTTGCTGCTCGGCCTCCGCATCACGCCCGGAATGCAGGCACCAGGTGTCGTTTCGCCGGTGCGCGATGACGGGCGGCCGGCGTTGACGGCCGACGACTTCTCGCCCGAGCGGTTGGCGTCCGCCCGGGCACAGGGGCAGCCGGCTTTCGTCAACATGACCGCTGCCTGGTGCATCACCTGCCTGGTCAATGAGCGGGTTGCCCTTAGCTCGGCGGCGGTGGCGGCGGCTTTCGCGTCCGGCGACGTCCTCTACCTGAAGGGTGACTGGACCAACCGCGATCCCGAGATCACCGAGTACCTGCGCGGTTTCGGACGCAGCGGCGTCCCGCTCTACGTCTTCTACCCCGCAGCCGGCGAGCCCCGAGTGCTGCCGCAGATTCTGACCCAGTCCATCGTCCTCGAGGCACTGGCCGCGGCAACGTCCGAACGGACGGAAACTCTGGGACAGGCTTCACTTTGAGCTACAGGAGAAACGACATGAAGACATCAGCCCGTATCGACTGCCTACGCATCAGTTTGGTGCTCGCCCTGGCGCTGTTCGCCGGAGGCCTCGCTGCGTCGCCCGAGGTGGGGAAGCCGGCACCCGACTTCAGCAGCGTGGACACGAGCGGCAAGTCTTGGAGCCTGGGCGAGCTGAAGGGCCAGCTCGTGATCCTGGAATGGACTAATCACGACTGCCCGTACGTGCGCAAGCATTACGAATCGGGCAACATGCAGGCGCTGCAGAAGGAGGCCGCAGATGCCGGCTATGTCTGGCTCTCGGTCATCTCCTCCGCCCCCGGCAAGCAGGGCCACGTGTCAGCAAGCGAGGCCGACGAGCTGACTCGCAGCCGCGGCGCCGCGCCGGCGGCGGTGCTGCTCGACGAGCAAGGGGACATCGGCCGCGCCTATGGCGCCCGCACCACTCCGCACATGTACCTCATCGACCAGGACGGGATCCTGCGCTACATGGGTGGCATCGACGACATCCGCAGCACCGATCCGGCCGATGTGCCCAAGGCCAAGAACTACGTGCGTTCGGCGATGGCCGATATTGCGGCGGGTCGGAGCGTCGCGGCGGCCGTCACGCCACCCTACGGTTGCTCCGTGAAGTATTGAACCGGTCGGTCCGGGACGCTTGGGAAAGCGCTGACCGATTCAGCGCTTGCCGCGGCACACGGATGTAAAGCCGTTTTCGAGCGTGTTAGCCTTTGAATATGCGGCCACCCAAGAACCACAGGTTTCTTGGGCGGCATGATGATTTTGGTCAGGATGGCCAATAATCAGCGTCTTGGGTTGCGATCCCCTCGATTCTGGCCAGTCGGAGTCCGGAGTCGCGCCGTCTCGGCCTATCTCAGCGTGCGGACGCCGACGTCGTGCTGGGGATAGTCGGAAGGCTGATCGGTCCGCGGCGGGGATTTATCCGAGTCCCGATCCGAGTAGATCTCGTGGGCAATGATGCCCGCCGCGATCACGCCGAGGATGCCCGGCAGGACTGACGAGGTCTTGGCGGAGTCCTCCGGCGGCGGCTGTCTGCCATCCGGAACCGGGTAGCGCGAGCGCCAGCGCACGACGCCCGCCACATCGGCCGGCGACAGGGCGCGCCGGTATTCTAGGGTCCCGCGGGTGAAGCCCACCTGCTCGCCGCTGGTAACGGCGACGACCTCGGGGCGAGTCAGGTTCACCCGTCCCTCGATCACGGTCAGGATGGACATCTCGGGCGCGGTGCGCAGATTGATCTGGGTTCCCTGGGTTTCCAGGTCGCCGTCCGGGTTGCGCACGATGATTCGCCCGCCCGCCGGCGACTGGGCGAAGATCTGTCCTTGGTTCAAACCGAAGACCTCGATGACAAGCTCCTGCAGCACCCGGAATATCGGGTCGGTGTTCTGGTCGAACTGGACCAGGCCCCCGCGCGGGAGCTGTACGAATGCGCTGCTGTCCGCGCCGGTGGAGACCCGGTCGCCGTTGCACACCGCGGCCCCGTCTTCGGCCTGCTTGCCGTTGAGGAATACCCGCCGCGCACCGGCCAGTCGCAGGGTGGCGATGCGCTCGCATGCCGCGCTCGGTGGCGCGGTGCCGTAACCCCCCTGCGGAGTGGTTCCGCAACCCTGGGTCAGGATGCACGCGCCGACTAACAGCGCGAGCCCGCCGCTACTCGAAAGTCTGCTCACTTCCACCGTGTGTCCTCCGTTTGCTGGGGTGTCTTGGCACCCTCTATCCTCGGTTGGCTAGATGCTGGCGCAGCAGGTCGTGCGCGAACTGGTAGCCGCCGCCGACCCGGCGCAGGAAGATCAGGTCGCAGGCATGGTTTAGAAAGGATACATAGCGCAGCGGCGTGTGGCCGCGCAGCGCCAGCAGCCCCCGCAGCGTGAAGTGCCGGATCAGGGCGAGACCGCCGTACCAGAGTGCGGCGGCCAGTCCGATGGCGACACCGACCAGGAGCCCGAGCCACAGCCCGTAGAGGCCGTGGTACAGGGCGGCGGTCGCGCCACCGGTGACCAGGCCCAGGGCCGCCGCCGTGAGCGCGAAGACCAGAAGACTGCCCTTGAGAGTCTCGTGGACGCCCTGGTTCGGGGCCACCTGCTGCGGCAGGGTCTCGCCCCGGAAAGCGCCGAACAGGGCGCCGGCCGTACAGCCGATCAGGGCGCCGGTAGCGAGCATCGCCGTCGCGAATGGCCCGCTGTCGAGCAGGTCGGTCGGGTGGGATAGCAGGGCGGTCGCGGCGGCCAGCACCGCACCGATGGCCGCTCCCTTCAGGAGTCCGCGCCCCAGGCCGGTCCAGGACCAGCGCAGCAGCTCGGGCAGGCGTATGTCCATGCCCAGGCAAAGGCCGTTTCGTGTGGCGAAGAACGCACCCCCGAGAAGTCCCCAGCTGATCGCCTCCCCCCAGGCGGTCTTCGCGCCCGCGTCGGCGGTCAAGAGCCAGGCTGCCGCGCCCCACAGGGGCGCGTACAGTGCACCCAGGGCCAGCACCTGAATCAGGCGCACCCAACCGAGCCGGGGATTCCCGCCGCGGTCGCGTATGACTAGCGCGTCGATCAGCCCCATGACGAATCCGGCCCCGGCCCCCAGCAGGGCGCCGAGGGCCAGCTCGCCGGGTTGGACCTCGATGCCCGCCGCCTGGACCGGCGTGCCGAGCCACTCGGTCAGCGCGATGATCAGGCCGAAGGCCGCTCCGGCGAGCATCCGGCTGAGCTCGAAGTAGAGCCAGCGGTCGCCCCCGCGTTTCAGCCAGCTCGGCTGCAGCCGTTCCAGCAGGAGCAGGGGTTGGTGCTGAGCCCGCATTCGACGTGCCAGCCATCCGAGCCAGGCGAACATCCGCTCCCGATTCGGGAGCCCGTTGCGATTCCGTGCCCGACCGAGCATGCGTTCGATGTAGGCGTCGAACAGCCATGCGAGGGTCGGCTCCTCGATCGCGTCGGCATCCGAGCGTGGGCCGTCGTCGCGCGCCTCGAAGGCGACGGCCATGACATTGAGCATCAGGGGCGTGCGGGCGATCGCGCGCAGGTCGGGGCTCTTGGCCAGCGCCTGCCGCAGCGGAGCCAGCCCCGCGCCGAGGCCCTCCAGGTAGCCGTCGATCTGCGCGTCGGCGAGCGCCTGAATGCTCACGGCGCCATACAGTCGCAACCTGCTCTCGGGATCGGCGGCGATGAGATTGCGGTAGTCCTGCAGTCGGCTGCAGACCGCCATGCCCGGAGAGCCGACGGTGCGGTTGAACTGGTTGATCGCCCGGGCGCAACGCCCTTGCTGATCGTCGGCGACCTCGTCCAGTCCATCCAACAGGAGGGCCAGCCTCCTCTCCCGGATCAAGCGCGCCCCATCGCTGACGAAGTAGAGCTCGGCAAGCTGCCCGGCCGCCCAGTCGAGCAGGGTTTGGCTGCGGGCGTTCCAGCCGCCCAGGGGCAGGACCACGGGGATCGGCTCGAGCTGCCGCGGGTCGCCGCGGGCGCGGGCGATCAGTGTCTTAGCGAGCTTGAGCAGGGCGATGGTCTTGCCCGCGCCGGGCTCACCGAGGATGAGGAGCGTGCGTCCGACGCCGAGGTAGATGTCGCTGATGTCGGCGTTGGGGTCCGAGGGCTGGTAGCCGCGGCCGGCCGCCTGCTCCATGTCCAGGGTCTGGGCCAGGGGGTTGCCGATCAGGCCGTTCTGGGATTCCTCGCTCAGCTCGAGCCAGGACCGGCTGGCGGTTAGCGGATCGAGGATCGAACGGATCCAGAACCGTTCGACCTTGTCCAGCAGGTCGTCGAGGATCTGGCGGTTGCGCGCAGCCTCGGCGTCGAGGCGGTAGCCGATATGAATGTCGCCGACGCCGACGACGAAATTGCCCGCTCCGGTGACGTTCTGGTTGATCTGATAGTCGGCCACCCCGGTCGTCCGATCGAGACCCGCGCGTCAGTCCGGCCCCGGGCCGGTCTTGATATGGATGTTGCCGGTCGCGCTGACCACGTTGCGATCGCCCTGTATGTGCTGACTGACGCGGACGTTCTGGATCGTTGCCTTACCGTCCGGCAGGGCCTGGACGGCGTCGATCAGCGCCTTGGCCGCGGCGAGCAGTTCCGGGTCCCCGTCCACCTCGCCATCGGCGAGCTCTTCCTTGAGCACGCCCTTGCGTGCCTCCGAGTCCGGCTTCTTCTCGACCCCGTCGACCGCGTCCGCGAGGGCGCTGTCGCCCCCGAACTTGCGTCGGATCATGCCCTTCAGACCCTCGTAGGCATCGCGCACGGCGGTATCGCTGAGTTTCGTCAGCGCACCCAGAATGGCGGTCAGAACGAGCTCCATCAGTAGCCCTCCACAAGAGAACGGGATCAGCCTCGGTTCGTCGGCCGATTCAGCGACTAGCCCCTGCGGACAGAGTATAGACACGCGCCGAGTCGGGAGTACGGTGCCTCCGTAATGCCGCGGAGGGGGCTCGGTATTTGTACGGAAGCGGGGCGGCGGCGTATTGACAACCCGCCGGGCGTTGACTAGCCGTTCGCCCTTTCCCGCAGCAGCTTGACCTGAAACAGGGTATTCCTCTCTTCCTCTTCCAGGGCCGACTGTATGAAGTGAATGGTTCTCTGATACAGGGGGATGATGTTGTACTTCAGCGCGTTGACGCGCTTCTGCGCCTTGCGCTGCTCTTCCATGAGGCGGTGCAGGGCGATCTCCACCTCGCCGAGGCGGGCCAGGACCACCGCGAGGTCTGCCAGGTGCTCGCGTGAGTTGTCGAAGCTGGCGTCCGTGCCGAGCAGCCCGACGGGCTTGAGCGGAACACGTTCTGCGGTGACCGCGGGATACTCCACCCCCAGGCTGCGCCGGGGCAGGATATCGACCTTGAGCGCCGGCTCCGCGCCCAGGGCGGCCTGGTGGATGCCGCGGCTGCCCATGCGCAGCTGGGTGATCGACAGACACCGGTATGCCTCCCAAAGACCTTTTTCCGCCTCAGAGCGCAGCCGGCGGTACTCGCCGATGCGTTCGTAGACCAGGCGGGTAAGCAGCTCGCGCTTGCGCTCCAGGAGGTCGTGGCCCTCCTCCAGGAACTTGACCTGCTTCTTCAGACGCAGGAGGGTGTTTTTGGTTGGCGGGGCTTTGATGAGTTGTTGGGCCATGGTCGGGTCTGTTCGGATCGGTGGCTCGTTGAATCAAAAAGTCATTCTCATTCAGACCCTTGGTGATATTTCGCCAAATCCGTCTCGCTTACGCGCGTCAGCATGTCCCGCGGGAAGCTGGACATCAGCTCCCAGGCGAGGTTGAGCGTGGCCTCGATGGATCTGTCCTCCGCCTCCCCCTGGCCGACGAAGCGCTCGTCGAACGCGTCCGCGAACTTGAGGTAGCGGCGGTCGCGCTCGGATAGCTCGTCGGCACCGATGATGGATGCGAGGTTGCGGGTCTCCAGAGCGCGTGCGTAGAGGGCGTAGAGCTGGGCCGCGACACGGGGGTGGTCTTCCCGCGTGTCGTCCTTGCCGATCCCATCCTTCATCAGGCGCGAGAGGCTCGGGGAGATGTGCACCGGCGGATAGATGCCCTGGTTGTGGAGCTCACGCGAGAGCACGATCTGGCCTTCCGTAATGTAGCCGGTGAGATCCGGGATCGGGTGGGTGATGTCGTCCGAGGGCATGGAGACCACGGGCATCATGGTGATGGAGCCATGGCGCTCGTGAATGCGCCCGCAGCGCTCGTAGATCTCGGCCAGGTCCGAGTAGAGGTAGCCCGGATAGCCCTTGCGCGCGGGCACGTCGCCCTTGGCGGTGGCCACCTCCCGCAGGGCCTCGGCGTAGTAGGTCATGTCCGTCATGACCACCAGCACGTGGCGGTCGAGGTCGTAGGCCAGGTACTCGGCGGCGGTGAGCGCGGTGCGCGGGAGGGTGAGGCGCTCCACCGGCGGGTCGTCGGCCAGGTTGATGAACATCACCACGTTGCGCAGAACGCCGGAGCTCGCGAACTCGTCCTGGAAGAACTTGGCGTCCGCGTAGGATACGCCCATGGCCGCAAACACGATCGAAAAGCTGGACTCCTCGTCCACCAGCCTTGCCTGACGTACGATCTGGGCGGCGAGGCGGTTGTGGGGCAGGCCGGAGCCGGAGAAGATCGGCAGCTTCTGGCCGCGCACTAGGGAATTGAGACCGTCGATGGTGGACACCCCGGTTTGGATGAACTCCCGCGGGTAGTTGCGTGCCGCCGGGTTGATGGCGGAGCCTCCGACAGGCCGGCGAATGTTGGACAGGATGGGAGGGCGGTCGTCACGGGGCTCGCCCAGGCCGTTGAAGACGCGGCCGAGGATCTCGGGAGAGAGGGCGATCTCTACCGGCTCGTCGAGGAAGCGCACCCAGGTGGACTCCAGGTCGAGATCCTCCGTGCCTTCGAACACCAGGATCAGCACCTCATCGTCCGCCGCGCGGATGACCTGGCCGTTACGCTTCGCGCCATGGTAGTCCTGGATCTGCACCCGGTCGCCGAAGGCCACGCCGGGGGTGTTCCGCATGACCAGCAGGCCACCACGGGCCTCGGATGCAGTACGGTATTCTTTTATGCTCACGGGTGCTCCCCTTGTTTCGCGTATTCGAGGCGGATGTTCTCGAGCTCCTGCTCAACGTCTTCGCGGAACTCGGCAATCTTCTCCACCTGATCGCTGCTGTACATGGACTTACAGCGACGCGCCTTGGCCAGCAGCGGGAGGTTCTGCAGCTCCTGGACCGGCACGCCCATGTCCACCAGTTTCGCGCCCTTTTTGTAGATGCGCAGCGCGAGGTCGAGCAGCGCGAACTGCTTCTGGGGTGAGCAGAAGGTGTCCACCTGGTCCAGGGCGCTCTGCTGCAGCACCGCTTCCTTGATCAGGGCGGCGCCTTCCAGCTCCCAGCGCTGGGCGTCGGAAAGGGCCTCCGGGCCCACCAGGTTGACGATGCGCGAGAGCTCGGCGTCCCGTGCCAGCAGCGCCAGGGCCTGCGTGCGGCGCTTCTCCCAATCGCGGTCGATCTCTTGATGCCACCACTCGGCGGCGGTGTGCACATGGCCGGAGAAGCTGGTCACCCAGTCGATGGAAGGGTAGTGGCGGGCGTCCGCGAGCTCTTTCGACAGTGCCCAGAAGGTCTCGATGATGTCCTTGGTGTGGCTGGTCACGGGTTCGGAGAAGTCACCGCCGGGTGGTGAGACCGCCCCGATCAGGGTCACCGAGCCGGAGCTGGCGCCGAAGGTCTCGACGCGGCCCGCGCGCTCGTAAACGGCTGCCAGGCGCGAGGCGAGATAGGCGGGATAGCCTTCTTCGACCGGCATCTGGCCGAGGCGGCCGGAGACCTCGCGCAGGGCCTCGGCCCAGCGGCTGGTGGAGTCGGCGAGCATGACCACGT
>CAYNBI010000106.1:0-12508 GCA_964395315.1 uncultured Chromatiaceae bacterium
TCCAGCTCTCACCGAACCGCTCGCCCACCTCATACTCACCCTGCTCGTGCAGCAGCAGGGTGTCGATCTCGCGGTCGGTCATGGCGCCCAGCGAGGCCTCGACGTCGCGCTCGAAGTCGTAACAGGCGAAGGCGCGTCCCAGGGCGTTGTCCGGTCGGTTCCAGCGCCAGCTCTCCAGCTTCTCCCACAACATGCGGCGCAGGGACTCGCGGCGCAGGAAGATGTTGTGCCCCAGGGTCATCGCGGGTGGAGCGGCCAGGTCGCGCGCATACTCGCCGGCGACGACGAATACCGAGTATTCGCCTTGACGCCGATGTTGCTCCAGATCACCCAGCACGAAATGAGGCTTGGCCTGGTTTCCCAGGCCACCGCTGTAGACGAATCCATGCGGCTCGAGGCGGGCATTGATACCTTGTGCGTCGAAGGGGTCGAACTCTTCCCCCTCGACCTCGATCGGTGCCAGCTCCGCCTGCTCGAGCTCTTCCCAGAGCTGCTCGCGGGCCTGAAGCCAATCGCCGACCTGCTCCTTGGTAAGGGCGACGCCGTAGGGCAGATGCTTCTCCCAACGGTAGTACTCCCTCATCTTCATCAGATACACGCACAGGGAGTAATCTGCACCATGGCGGGCATCGGAGATGTGGCAGTTATGCTGCACCGTCGTGACCAGATCGTGAATTGCTTGTTGGTTCATGGCCTTACCAAACGCAAGGTGACGGAATTCCTTTCGACCGCATTTTCTGAGTAAAATTATAAGTTATTAACTTATCAGCTTGGCTTAACTCTGCCAAGGCGCAAGCCGGTGTCCATTCGGACAGTCTGGGGGCAGCTGCGATACTCGCCTCCGGCTGCCCGGCGGGCGGCGCGCAAGAGCTAGCTCAAGGGCGAATTGATTAAGAGGTGTATGGCGTGGCGCTGAGAATCAAGAGTCATTGGTGGAACGATGAACAGGAACGCTCCCTGCCCGAGATCGCGAGCGCACTGGCGTTCATCGCCTGGCGCGTGTCCGTGGAGAAGGCGGTGAATCTGCACTGCGAGCGCTTCGTCTACGAGAGCGACGAGCAGCGCCTCGCCGTGATCCGCGAGTACCTGGCCTTCCTGATCCAAATCGCCGACCGTCTCACCCACGAGTTCATGGACGACGAGGCGCGGCGCACCCTCGTCACGGGCTTTGCGAAGAAGGTGATCGAGCACCTTCAGGACAACAGCCAGGACCTTCTCGGCGCCGGCGACTACGGTAGCCCCTTCATCCAGCTGCTAAACCAGCGGTCCGATGAATACGCCGAGTTTCAGCTCACCGAAGACGGTCCGAGCTATGCCTTCCTGCGTCATTTGGGCTTCGAGATCCAGCAGGTCATGGGAGCGCGGCAGGAGAACCGCTGGGTCATCGACCAGGTGATGGACAAGGATGGATGGGACGCCTACACGCAGTTCTCGCGGGCGTTGCGCAATCTCTTCGACTGACGGGCCGGAAATACGGCTGCCGATTCTCCGGGTCAGATCACTCCGACCCGGCTACCACTTGTGGCGTCCGGCGCAGGATGATCTCGTTCAGGCTCGCGCACAGGACGGCGGGCTCCACAGGCTTGACGAGGTACATGTCAGCGCCCGCGCTCAGCGCCCGCTGTTTGTCTTCGCGCAGGGACGAGGCCGACCAGGCAACGATGCCTCCGGAGAATCCTCGCGCACGCAGCCGTTGCATGAGGCCGGTCCCCTCCCACTCCTTGAGATACAGGTCCACGAGCACCGCCACCGGCCGCTGCTGCTCGAACTTCTGCCAGGCCTCCGGCTCGTCTGCGGCGGTGTCCACCACGAAGCCGGACTTCGCGAGCAGACGGGAATAGAGGATCAGGATATCGGTGCTGTCGTCCACCATCAGGATCCGCTTCCCGCCACCACCCTCGCCGCCGCTGCCCCCGACCGTGACCTCGCAAGCGGGCGCCGGCACCGTAAATCCGAAGACGGAGCCGCCTCCGGGCCGGTCGTCCACCCGCAGGCTGCCTCCCATGAGCTCGACCAACTGCGCGCTGATGGCCAGCCCGAGCCCCGCGCCGCGCTTCTCGCTCGCGCCGCCCTCCCGGTGGAAGGGTAGAAAGATGCGCTCCCTTGCCTGCCTGTCGATGCCCGGGCCGGTGTCGCTGACGCTGACTTGCAAACGGCCGTCGGCCCAGGCGGTAATCAAGGCCACGAATCCGCGATCCGTGTATTTGATGCCGTTGGCGACCAGATTGATCACGATCTGCCGCAACCGGGTGCCATCCACCTCGACCCACTCCGGCAGACTTCCCCGGCGATGGAGACGGAACTCGATGCCCTTCGTCTTCGCCAGCGATGTGAAGGTGGCCTCCATGTCCCGGCACAGGCCGCCGAGGCGGGTCGGCACCGGGTGAAGGGCAAGCTGTCCCGCCTCCAGGCTTGCCTGATCGAGTACGTTGTCGACCAGCGATACCAGATGGGTCGCGTTGGCCTCGATCAGGCGCACGTTCTCGTCGATCGAGGTGGTGTCGCGCTTCGCGTCATGCAGCAGTCCCGCATGTCCAAGAATGCCCGTCAAAGGGGTTCGGAGCTCATGGGACAGCCGCGCAATGAAACCACTCTTTC
Organism: uncultured Chromatiaceae bacterium; assembly: GCA_964395315.1. Lineage (GTDB taxonomy): Bacteria > Pseudomonadota > Gammaproteobacteria > Chromatiales > Chromatiaceae > CAVORB01. The sequence goes on from CAYNBI010000106.1 coordinate 2,599, forward strand.
TGTGGCTGATCTCCGAGGTCTGCTGATGCTCGCGCTGCAGCGCGTCGTTGGCCGCTGTGAGCTCCGCCAGCAGCTTCTGCTGCTGCTTGTGCAGGAGCCGGATCTCGTTGGCCTGCTGCTGCACCACCTGCCGCGAAGCCCGCTCACGGCTGGCGTCGGTAAGCAGCAGCCCCGGTCTCCCCATGACCGGGGACAAGAGAACGTCTGCCGCACGCCCCGAGGCCGTCTCGACCAGTGGCAGGTGGATAGACTCAGCAGGCTCGAGACCATAGAGAAAAGGCATCGTCCCGCGGCAATCCTCGCCCCGGCAGAGCGAACCGAGACCGTAGTGCTCGGCGTTTCCGACCACGCGCAGCAGCCGAAAATCCCCATCGAGCAACAGGAAGCAGGGCTTGAGCTGGTCCAGCAGCACCTTGCGCACGAAACGGGCGATGGCATGTGAGCCGCTCATTCGCCCGCCTCGACCGCCTGCATGAGCAGGTCGAAGGCCTGCTCGACATTTACCCCGCTGCGGGCGCTCGAGCGCAGCCAGGTCTCCCCCTCGGCGCGAAGCGCGGAAAGACGGGTGTCCGGGATCTCCTGCTCACTCGCGAGATCGGACTTGTTGACCAGCCCGATGAACGGCATGGCGGAAAGCTGGGAGCGGACCGCATCGCGGAGCTGTAGCGCCCGCTCCAGGGTCTCACGCCGGGTGCCATCGGCGACCAGAAGACATCCCGCCGATCCGCGCAGATAGCGCAGGAAGAGCTCGGTGGGGGTATCCGTGCCGGCGATATCCCAGATGGCGAGCTTAAGCGGACGACCATCGGGCGCAACCACTTCCTTGGTGTCGACCTTGACGCCGATAGAGGTGTGGTACTTGTCGGAAAACTCGTTTCGAACGAAGCGCCCCACCAGGCTGGTCTTGCCGACGCCAAAGTCCCCCAGGATACAGATCTTGCGGGTATCCATGGTCTTGCTCACCGGCCACAGAGCGGGAGCGCAGACTGAAACGCGCAACTGGCGCAGTCCGCTATAAGCGGAGTCGGCGGCGAACCGGCGGCGAGGCGAGGTCCGTTGCGGTTCATAGCCACCAGGGCCGCCTCGACACCCCGCAGGACCGGGAGACCCTCGATGGCCCCGGGCAGGGCGCTCAGCGTGGGAGCGACCCCCGACAAATCCAGCACATCGACCCCGGGCGGAAGGATCATCAAGCCCCGCGCCCGCGCAAGCCACTCCAGCGGCGCCTTGCCAAGGGCAAACAGGGTCCCGCCTTCCAACCGTAAGGCTACCCCCTCAGGTACCTGCAGCAGTCGTCGGGCGCGCTCGAGCACGAGGGGAGGATCGAGGGATTGGAACGGGGTTGCGGAAACCCGAACGGCCATGCCCAGGCGCGCAGCCTCGACCAGCTGCTCCGGGTCTACCGCGAGCGGATCACGCAACAAGGATACCTCGTACCCCCTTTCCCGCGAGCGCCAGTCGAGCACGACGATTCCCGGCTCGGAATCCAAGCGCTGCAGCAGGAGCTCCATACGCCGCTCTTGTGCCTGCTGTTGCCACCCGCTCCAGCCGAGCCAACCAACCGTCAGGCCCAGCGCAAGAACCCAGGGCCAGAGGCGGGGTCTGACCGCCGGCGCGTTCTCTCCTTCTCGATACTGCAGCAGGAGCGCCCGCTCGAGCAGATCCTCCACGCCGGCAACCACCCGATTGTTGCCCCTGAATGCCGCCAGACCGGAGCCGTATGCGCGATGGATCTCGGTCAGCAGCGCCTCCAATCGCTGGCGCAGATCCGCCGGCGGTACCCCCGAGATCACGCAGGTCAGCGAAGCCTCGGGTCCCTTGATCAGCCACAGGGTGCGCTCCCCGATCTCGACGGTCTTCAGTCCCCCACTACCGAGGCCGGCGAAGGATTCCTCGACGAAATGCTCGATGGCGGTCAGCATGCCGGAGACGGCCGCCTCATCCTTGAGCGTGGTTTGGGTAGCAGCCACCACGTGCGCGACCAGCAGGCCCGAGTCGTTGTGAATCAGGTAGGCCGCGTCGACGCGATATACGAGCGTGTGCTTCAGCACCACGGCGGCGAAGGGGACGCCGCTGCGCATGGCCTCCCACCGCCACCTCAGCGCGCGCAGGGAAAGGGTGTGCGCGACCGCTTGATTGATGGAGCGGACAAGAGACGTGAGCGCCTCACCCACCGCTCCCCTGACCGCGGGCCCCATGACCGGGACCAGGGCCTCGGCGAGGCCGCGCCGGTCGCGCTCGATGGAGCGTCGGATCGGGTCGCCGAGGGAGTCCAGCAGGGCATCGGCGACACGGCCTCCATCCTGGTTCCCGGCAACAATGGCCTCCGGAAGGACCTCGGCGACGTCCCGCACAAGCTGGGCCCTATCCCCGATGCGTGACTGAAGCTGCTCGAGGTCGCGGAAATCACGCCCTAACAGCAGATCTCTGAGCTGTTCAAGCTCCTTCACGTCGGATGCCCAGTGGCCTGGTGGCGCATCGCATCACACCTTCGGCAGCTCGAACTCGCGATTGAGCCGCAACGCCAGCTCGGTGAACAGCTGGGCCAACTCCTCGCGGCCAGCCTTGTCCTCCTGCAGCCGCAGATGCTCCTTCTCCAGCGCCTCAGACAGTTCCACCCGAGTACGATGCAAGGCCTCGAGCTGCTCGCCGACCTGCTCCCGCATTTCCGCCCGCAAGGCCAATGCCTCCCGCGAAAGTCGCTCACCGTCCCCCTCGAGCCGCTCGCGAAGGTCCCGCTCCAGCGCCTCGATACGGTCCGCCAGCTCCGCCTGCGCATTGATGCGCTCCTGGCGTCCCTGCCGGTGCTGGAAATTCATGCGATCGAGCTCGGCGCGCACGAAGGCCTCGAGCTTGGCGAGCCGCGCGTTCTGCTCCTGCCGCAGGCGGTCTATTTCGTCACGGAGACGGTCGCCGAGCTCGCCGAACCGGCGGTCGTAGTCGCGCATCTGGCTGCCGAAAAGCAGTGCACGGACCTTTTCCATGCGCGCATCTTCATCGGATTGCCCCTGAGCCTGTCCCTTTTGACCTAGCGTCTTCTCTGAAGCGGTTTCGCTCATGGTCCCCCACTGCTTGGCATGGCTCCCGACGTTCTCGCTGCGTCGAAACAATATTCGTACCCGGGCCGTTAGTCATTATGCCCGAAGGCCAGTAGAGGGAGAACCCGCCCCGATGTCCCTGATCCGGACTCGATTGTGACGGCGTGCGCGTTATCGAGCGGAGGGGCTGGCACAGCGCCAAATCGTTACGTCTCCGCGGCACCCCGGCCGGTCCGGACCACCAGTTCGTCCACCTGCCCGCCCCGCCACCATTCTGGGACTGGCATCGTGCGCGGCGCGTCCCGTTCCAATCTCCTGCCCGACGAGAGACCCACCCTTTGACCCGCTCGCAGCCCCGCCTCCACACCGCGGGCACCTATTTCGCCAGCGGCGATTTCGAGCGCAGCGAGGCCGTCTGCCGCGAGCCGTGAGACGCCGGGGTCCGGACCCCGGGTCTCTATGCCGTGCGCGATGAGATCCTGTTGTTGCGCAACCGGCCCGCCGAGGCAGACCCGTTGCTCGACAGGGCGGTCGTCGACCAGGGAGGCAACCCCCGCTTGCTCGCATTGCTGGCGGAGTGCCGCCGTCGCCGCGGCGGCCTCTCCAACAAGCTCGCGCTGCTCGCGGACGGGGGCCAGTACCTGCTCCCGGCGGGGGCTGAGATCCAGGTTCATTGGCCTTCGCAATCCGCGTTGCCGCTGGCGGAGGCGCGAGAGAACGGAACCACAGGCCACTTCCCGCTCGGCACGGGAGTGGGCGAAACCCTGGTCGATCCAGCCCTGGCGCGCTTTGCCGAGGTCGAGGTGGCCGGGGACACGGCCTGGGCGGGATTCCGCATCGCTAGCGAGATGCAGTCCAGGCCTTCCCTTTGCTGCTCCGTCGAAGCGGCGGGGGCGAGACGGAGCGACCTGCCGGGTATGCTGATCGGAGAATTCCGCCTCGAGCACCAGTTCGTGCTTCACAACGGCGGCCTGGTCGGCGACGGCTTGGTGCGGGGCGGCGCACTGACGCTCGGCTTCGAGAACATGCGCCTAACCCCTGGGCCTTGATTCCCGGCGAGACGCACCGCCTTGCGGATGCAGTCGGCCCAATCACTCCCCCTGCGGCGGCTGGCAATCGGGGCACCAGTAGGTCGAGCGCGGATTGACGCCGACCGACTCGCGTCGAACCTCCGCCCCGCACCGCAGGCAGGGTTGGGCGCTACGACCGTAGACCCAGAGGACACCGCGCCCGTCGCGCACGAAGCGAGTCGTTCTCGGACCGCCCCCAAGATTCTTCCGCAGCAGTTCGCCGGCGAGCCGGTATAGAGCGGCAAGGCTCTGCAACGGAGTTTCCCCCATCGTCCTGCCGGGGTGCAGACGCTGGAGGAACAGCACCTCACTCTTGTAGACGTTGCCTATACCGCAGGCGACGCGCTGATCCAGCAACAAGTCCGCGAGGCGGGTGCATGGCGGCAAGAGCTCCCCGGCACGGCGAACCGCAAGCATCGGGTCGGCGACCTCACCGGCGAGATCGGGTCCAAGTCTGTGGCGGGCGTCGGCCAGACGGTAACCGCTGCTCGCCATGAGCTCAACCTCGCGTGCGCTGAAGCAGACGTACACGCACGCGCCGATCTCGAGCACGATGGAGGCGAACCTGGCGGGCTTACGCCAGGGCTCGCCGACGGCATATCGGTGCCAGGAACCGTGCATGCCGAGATGGCTGCGAAGAATCACGCCGTTGTCAAAGGCGATGAACAGATGCTTGCCCTTGCTGTACACGTCCAGCACGCGGCGTCCCGTCACGGGCTGGTTCGAGACCTTCGTCAGACGCACGGCACCGACCGTCTGGCCGCGCAACCGGGATGCCAGCACGGCGGCGATCTTGCGGATAGTGTCACCCTCCGGCATGGAATGATCCTCAAACGCTGCGCGCACCCTGAACGACAGAGAGTCTACCCCACAGGCGCTGGACCAAAAAAAAGCCCCGGCGATCGGGGCTACTAGAGAGAGGAGGACGTTGCACTCGCGAAAGTGAGATGGCGCAGGCCGCTTTTAGTTCCGCGCCGCACTCCGTTCGGCCACCATCACGCCCGCCGGAGGGGCGGTCTCTGCCCGAACCGGTAATGGCGCTTCCGCCGTATCTCGCTCCAATGCCGATCCCAAAAAAATCCCCGCCGGAGGCGGGGAACACGACAAGGAGTCAGAGAGCCTCTTGGTGAAGCTCGAACGCCTTAGAGAGTTCCACCGCAAGAAAGTTCTTCAACATCTGGTCAGTGTGCACCCTCACGCCCGACCCTCGCGCGTTCCTGAATCGTCGCGCTTATGCGGCGGATCGGGACGAACTACGGGCCGGGACGAGGCCGACCGGGAGCTGTGCAGAATAGCCGCAGATTGGACAGACCGCCGTCAACGGGTGAGGCGCTCCGCGGCGGCTTTGGGTTTCGCCCGCCGCTCAAGACCTGTTCAGCCAAGGGGGTGTCCGTCACGGACGGTGCGACGGCGGTGACTCGGACGCGCGGCGCCAGCTCGGCGGCCCGAGCACGGACCAGTCCCTCCACCGCGCCCTTGGCGCGCTACCTGCGCGTGATACGGTATCCCGGGACCCGCGGCAACGCTGCTGAACAGCACCACGGACGCCCCTAGCGAGTGCTGCAGTCGACTCAAGGCCCACATACCCCTTGCTCACGCGCCTGGTCCCGCGTTCGGCTGGCCATCACTCCCGTCATTCTTGTGCTGCACAGGTAATGACCAGATCACATCCGCTCGACTCATTTTCGCCGCTGCCGTCTTCCTAGCCTTCGATGCAGACGGAATGCCGTCTACGGTTGGAGTTCGCTCGAACCGACTCAAGGCCATACTTGAAAGGGGGGAAGGCGCGGCCCACAGTGATAGTCAGGTAACACCGATAGACAAACCAGGCGTGGAGGCGACCGCGTGATGAAGATAAGCATCATTGGAGGGACGGGCTTTGTCGGCAGCCACATCGTAGACAAGCTCCTGGCGGCGGACCACACCCCGCGACTGTTGGTGCGTCCGGGCAGCGAGAGTCGGGTCGAGCAGCGTGAGCGGTGCGAGCTCGTCTCCGGCGATGTCGACGACGCCGCGGCTGTCGCCGAGTGTCTCGAAGGCGCGGACGCGGTGATCTACCTGATCGGAATCCTGCGCGAGTTTCCGAGCCGCGGTATCACCTTCGACGGCTTGCAGTTTCGGGCGGTTGAACGCCTGGTGCAGGCGGCCAAGGACAAGGGCATTAAACGGTTTCTGCTCATGAGCGCCAACGGCGTAAAGCCGGACGGCACGCCGTATCAGCGCAGCAAGTTCATGGCGGAAGAGACCCTCAGGGCTTCGCACCTCGACTGGACCATCTTTCGGCCATCGGTCGTCTTCGGGGATCCACGCGGACGCATGGAGTTCTGCACCCAACTGAAACGAGACATCATCGACAGCCCCCTCCCCGCCCCGCTCTTCTACAACGGTCTACTGCCCGCCGGTGCGGGCGCCTTCGAGCTGGCACCAGTGCACGTAGACGACGTCGCGGAGGCCTTCGCGCGCGCCCTGCAGCTCCCCGGAACCGTCGAACAGACCCTTCAGCTTTGCGGGCCAGATAACCTCTCCTGGAAGCAGATCCTTAAGACCATCGCCTCGGCAGTGGGCAAGACGAAGATGATGCTCCCGGCCCCCGCGCTGGCGGTTAAGGCCGCGGCCAGCGTGCTGGACCGTCAACCGTGGTTCCCCATCACCCGTGACCAGATCACCATGCTCCTGGAGGGCAATGTATGCGACGAGCCCGGCGCGTTCCGGGTGCTCGGTATCGCGCCCGCCCGGTTTACCGAGCTTTCTCTGGCGTATCTGCAGTCGCGGTAGACGAATGCGCGCGAGCGGCGGCGAAACCAGTGCTTTTCTCCGCCCATTCTCAAGGCACGGCTTGGCAGGATGCGGCGACTTGGGGTTATAGTTGTCCGAGTTTCTTGAGGGGGTTAATCACGCTTGCGGGAAAACGCCAACGGATCGGTAACGGACCTTGATCTGCCAGATCCGGCCGGGACTCGGGATGGAGCGTCTTCGACCTACGCTATCGGAGACGTGCAAGGCTGCTTCGACGATCTGTTGCGGCTCCTCGAGAAACTCGATTTCGATCCAGACGTCGACCGTCTCTGGTTTACCGGGGACCTGGTCAACAGGGGCCCCAACTCGCTTGAGCTGCTGCGGTTCGTGCGTGGCTTGGGCAGCGCCGCGATCAGCGTCCTTGGCAACCACGACCTGCATCTTCTGGCCGCGGCCGCCGGTGCCGTCAAGGTCCGCAAGAAGGACACCATCGCGGAAATCCTCGACGCCCCCGACTGCGAAGAGCTCCTCTTCTGGCTGCGCCATCAGCCGATGCTGCACCACGACGACAACCTCGGCTTCACCATGATCCACGCGGGCCTGCCGCCCCAATGGGACCTCGACCAGGCCAGACGGTGCGCCCGCGAGCTTGAGACCGTACTGCAGAACTTCGATTACGAGGACCTGTTCCAGCACCTCTCGGGCGACGGGCCGCCGCGGTGGCGGGAAGAGCTCGACGGCTGGAAACGCCTGCATTTCATCACCAACTGCTTCACTCAGCTGCGCTGGTGCGATGTTACCGGCCGCATCGACCTGTTGGGCAAGCGACGCGGGGCGTCCGCTGCGAAGAAGCGCTCACTGCCCTGGTTCGACCTGCCCGGGCGCGCAAGCCAGCCCCTGCGCATCCTGTTCGGGCACTGGGCCAAGCTCGACGTGCCGCCGCTGCCCCGGGGAACGGCAGGCGTGATCGCCCTGGATACGGGTTGCGCAAATGGCGGCCGATTCACCGCGTTCCGGCTCGAGGACTGGCGCTACTTCACGTTGAAATGCCGAAATGAAGCCGTCCCCTGGAGGAGCCTCGAACCCCCACAAGTCGATCACGCCTAGTGCCAAAGGCTGGCCCCAGCATCAGCAACGCCGCACCGGCGATGCGGCGCTAGCTCCCGTCCGTGATACGGCTTGCATCTGCTGCGTTCGGAGCGATCCGCGCACCGCGGCGCTCCAAGCGGGCGAGCAGGATGCCACCAAGGATCAAGGCTAGGGCGACGAGATGCTTCAGCTCCGGGCGCTCGTCGAGAAACAGCACGCCGATGAGCACCGCCCAGAGGGGAATCAGGTAGTTGAGCTGGGAAACGAAGGAAGGACCCGCGGACTTGATCAGTCGAAAGTAGAAGATCGCCGCCAACGCCGTGGAAAACACCCCCAGCATCACGACCGCGGCGACGGAAGATGCGGACGGGACCCTTTCCATGTCCCGAAAACCCTCGCCGAGCAGGAGCGGGGCGGTCATCAACGCGGCCAATAGCGTGGTAACGGCCGCACTCGACAATGCATCGCTCGGCGGGCGCAACCTAGCGAGAATGGCCGAGACTGCATAGCACAGGGCTCCGCCGAGCACCGCCAGCATGGGAAGCAGGTGTCCCTCCCCGCTCGCTAGCTCAAGTAGCGCCGCCGGCCCCACGAGCACCACCACACCGGCGAAACCGAGGACGAATCCCCAAACGCGATAGGTGGTTAGGCGCTCCCCCGGCACAAGGAAGTGGGACAAGCTCAGTGTGGCCAAAGGCATCACGGCCATGAGGATACCGGCAAGTCCGCTGTCGACGAACTTCTGTCCCCAAGTGATCAGCGAGAAAGGAAGCGCATTGCCGAACAGGGCGATGAGCGTCAGAAACAGCCACAGACGTCTGCCCCTGGGCGTCCACCCGACAACCGTCAGCGCAAGCGGGACCAGCAGCATGGCGGCGATCACGAGGCGCGCGGTAACCACCAGGTCAGCCGGAATGGTCCCGACGGCGATCTTGGTGAACAGGAACGCGGACCCCCAAAGAACGGTCAGCGCGAGCAGCAAGGCCCAATCGGAGAGTCCATGACGTGCCTTCAACAGACTGCCACCACGGGGGCGGCGACTCGCCGCCTTCGGCACGGAGGGAAAGCCAGCGTCGAAGCGGCCGCCTGTCCCGAACCGACGCACGGTCGCACCCCACAGGGAATCGAGCCAACCCCGTCTCCGCGTGGCAACGGAATCGTCGCGCAATTCCCGCCTCCGGCAATCGCTTTGACGTCACGACGACCCGAGACCGGACACACTCAGGGTCGGCCCCCGCAGGCAAGCGCGATCCGCTTCACCTTGGCGAAGAACGCCTGCACTCCAGCAATTCGCTTGGCGCTCAACCCACCTGCGAGTCCGAGTTCCTCGATGTACGCCTGATGATCGAAGCGCAGCACCTGATCGGGTGTCTTGTCCTGAAACGGCAGGAGCAGCAGCGCCACCAAGCCGCGGACCAGAGGTCCCTCGGCATCCGCGCGGAACTGTATGGCCCCGGACCCAGGGTCCAGCCGCCCCACCAACCAGGTGCGGGTGGTGCAGCCGGGAACCAGATTTTGCTCCACCCTGTCCTTCTCGAACAGGGGCGGCAATGCCTTGCCCAGTTCCGCGATCACTTCATAACGGTCGTCCCAGGTTTCGAGGAAGCGAAACGCTTCTTTGACATCATTCGTATCCATGGGTCATGCCGCCGCGCTGCGTCGATACACTTGATCTAGACACCGGACGCAGAAGGTCGTTCGGTCTCAGCGCAAGCCCTCGGTTCCGGGAGATCGCGAAGCAGCGCTCGGGTACGCGTCGTACGGCCGCCGCCGCATGCGAGACGGTCACCACCCCAGCCTCCTGTTTCCGTCCCGAAAAAAAGCTTGCGTATGTTAGTATTTGCTTATATTCTAACTACCCAGATGGCGCACGAACGACGCCATCACTTGCTGAACCCAGAAAACTCAAACAGGAGAATCTGAATGAAAAAGCTCGCTACTGCTGCCGCCGTCGCCGCTCTGCTCGGTGCTTCCGCC